>JAFUTW010000023.1 GCA_017484085.1 Clostridia bacterium | reverse complement strand
TGCCATTTTGTATTCCTGCCTTTGGGCATTTGCGTCGATTTTCAAAAATGCGTCGATTTTTGGTTTCGACTCAAAAAATGCGTCGATTTGCGTCGATTCATAAGTTTCGTTGGTTTGTATCAAAGTTGGCAGGGTTTTTTCCGCCATCGTCTCGCCGATCTTCGGGCGGATCATCTTCGCCATGAATTCGGTGACGGCGCGGGGCGTGTAAAACTCGCCGGCGCTGCCGGCGCTCTGCAGCTCCTTCAGGATGCTCTCGTAGATTTCGCCGAAGGCGTGGCTCTCCGTGTAGTCGGAAAGGTCCAGCTCGTCGATCACGTTCAGCACCTGCCGCAGCAGCACGCCGTCCTTCATGTAGTTGTTGGCGTCGGTAAACGTCGTCTGCACGATGGCTTTTTTGATGGGGGTGGAAGCGTCCACCGGCAGCTTTTTCAGCGTCGGGAATAGGGTGTTGTTGACGAAGTCCAGCAGTTTCTCTCCGGTCAGCGCCGTGCCGGATTTGTCGTCGTGCGCCCAGGCGGCCCAGCGGCATTCTTCCGGGATGATGGAGACGTAGGCGTCGTCATCCCACTCCCAGTCCTGCTCCTTGGCGTCGTAAACCTTGAGAAAGAGCATCCAGGCGATCTGCTCGATGCGCTGAGCGTCGCCGTTGATGCCTGCGTCGTTTCGCATGATGTCGCGCAGCCGCTTTACAAAACCCGTGAGATTTGCCATGTGCTTTTCCTTCCTTTACTGACCGAAACGATCAAACAGGTATTCCAGCCTTCCGGCGGAAATCCTCCAATCTGCCGGAACCTGATCCGTTGTGCCGCTCCCAACTGCACGAGGTCCCCAGGTATGGTTTTCATACAGTATGGTTTCGCCCCTGCCGCCGGCGGATGCATTCAGACGATCGGCTATCTCCTGCGGCGTGGCCAGATAGATCCTCGGCATTTCATCCGGTGCTGTGCCTTGGAACTGAACAAGACAAAATATGGTTTTCCTGTGGTGTGCCGTAAGCCATTTCGCCGTGGCTTCGTGGTAGTCACACCCTTTTTTATAGCCCTGTGTAAGGCCCCAGCTTCCGTCCTGACTGCCTTTTACGGAGATTTTGAGCATACGGTCTCCGGATACAGCAATTAAATCGTATTCCGGTTGGTTGGCTCCGTATTGTACGGAAACATCATACCCATAACGGGCGAAAACGGCAGCGGCATAGGCTTCTGCAGCCACCCCGACATGCCAGGAACTGATGGTTTTCATTAACCTGCCTCATCTGTATAAATTGCGTCTTCCAGCTCCTGCACGGCTTTCAGGTACCCGGTTTTACCGCCGAAGAAGGAAGAAATCTTTGCCGGCTTTCCGTATTTCAGGAAGGGATCGAGCTTCAGGATCTCCGCTTTGCCGATCTCATAGATGCCGGCGTTCATGTACTTGTCCAGCAGCGCTTCCAGGATCTCGCGGGCGACGCCGCTGTAGCGGCTGAGGAAGTCGCGCTTTTTCACATTGTTTGCCCGTTCTTTCCGGGTGAGCGGCTTTTTGTCGTAGGCCACGTGGCAGATGAAATCAAAGTCATCCACGTCGCTCATGCCCTGATCCGCTTTCATCCTTTCAAGATCGATGCCGCGCTCCAGCAGCATATCCCGGATCTTTTCCTTTTGGGGATCCCTGCGCCATTCCCGGATGAACGCATCCAGCGTGGCGTATTCGCCGCGGACATTCTCCTTGGTGTAATCCGTAATGCTCTCCTGGCGGAGCAGCTTTCCGTTCGCGTCGTAAACAGAAACCGTTTTGTAGATGATCTCGACCCGGCAGCCGTTCCTGTCCACAATGGGCTTGACCTTCGGGGGGACGGGATCCACGGGGCCGGGGCCGGGCGGATCGTCACTGCCTCCGTTGCCCGGTCCGTTCGGGTCGAACCCGGGATCCATTTGGATGGGGCCGTCCCATTCCGGGTCAGCGAACAGGCGCGTGACGTTGCGGAAGTCCATCACGACGAAGTGGGTCTTCCCTTCCTTTTCGCGCAGGCGGGTGCCGCGCCCGATGATCTGCTTGAATTCCGTCATGGAGCCGATCATCTCGTCCAGCACGATCAGCTTGGTCATCTTGCAGTCCGCGCCGGTGGAGAGGAGCTTGGAGGTCGTCGCGATGACCGGGTACGGCGCGGAGACGGAGATAAAGTAATCCAGCTTGCTCTTGCCGTAGACGTCGCTGCCTGTGATCCTGACCACGTAATCCGGGTTTTCTTTCACCTTGTCCGCGTTCAGGTTGGAAAGCGCTACGCGCATGCGCTCGGCAGCTTCCTCCGTGGCGCAGAACACGATGGTCTTGGCCATGCGGTCGGTCGACTTCAGGTAGCGGGTGATCTCCGAGGCCACCTGTTGCACACGGTCCTCGATCACGATGCTGTAGTCGTAATCGCTGTTGGTGTAGACGCGGTCCTCGATCGGGTTGCCGAACTTGTCCAGCTGCCCCTTTCTCGGCCGCCACCCGTCTCCGATGTCCGTGGTGATGTTGATGACCCTGAACGGGGCGAGGAAACCGTCCTCTATGCCCTCCCTCAGGCTGTAGGTGTAAACCGGCTTTCCGAAGTAATCGATATTGGAGACGTACTTCGTCTCCTTCGGCGTGGCCGTCATGCCGATCTGCGTGGCCGAGGCAAAGTATTCCAGGATCCTGCGCCAGCTGCTGTCCTTCTTTGCAGAGCCCCTGTGACACTCGTCCACGATGATGAGGTCGAAGAAGTCCGGCTTGAACAGGCGGGCAAGGCGGCTGAGTGTTTCATCCTCATCCGCGTCAGCCGCGTCCTCTTCGCGGTCTGTAAGCTGCTGATACAGCGAGAAATACACCTCATGGGAAGTGATCGTCGTCGGATCGTCTTTGGCGAAATTGATCTTGTGTATGGTCTTCTCCAGCGGTGAGAAATCCTGCTGAATGGACTGGTCCACGAGGATGTTCCGGTCCGCGAGATAGAGCACCTTTCTTTTCATGCCGCTCTTCAGCAGGCGGTAAACGATCTGGAACGCCGTATAGGTTTTGCCCGTCCCCGTGGCCATCACAAGAAGCAGCCGGTTCTGTCCGCGCGCAATGGCATCCACGGTCCTGTTGACCGCGTTGCGCTGATAATAGCGCGGCGCATGGGTCTTCTGGCTGCTGTAATAGGGCTGAAGCCGGATCCGCATTTCCGCTTCGTTCAATCCCAGGCCGTCGTTCGCCCCGGTCCGGTATCTTTCCATCAATTCGTCGGGAGAGGGAAAATCCTGAAGCGGAATCTGCCGTTCCAGTCCGGTCAGAAAATCATGCTCGTAAAAGGCGTCGCCGTTCGAACTGTACGCAAAAGGGACATCGAGCATCTGGGCATAGGTCATCGCCTGCATCAGCCCGAAAGACACGGTGTGATTGTTGTCCTTCGCCTCAATAATGGCGATCGGGTTGTTGGCGCTGCTGTAAAGGACATAATCCGCCTTCTTGGGGTGCTCACGCACGACCAGATTTCCCCTGAGGTTGATCCGTCCGTCCGTGATCTTCGTTTCCATCGTGATCCGGTCAAGGCTCCACTTTGCGGTGACAGCAGGCGTAATGAACTTCAGCTTGATATCTTCCTCGCTCATCTTCTTTTTATCGTACATGGCAAAGCCTCCTGCCGACATCAGAGTTGCTCATATCGGTTTATTATATCATGACTTTGCAAACCCCGTCACTGCCGGCGGATACTTTTTGCCATCGTCCCCGGCTCCCCTGAAAGGATAAAACCTCATCCACCATTCGCTCCGCTCATGGTCCCCCTCCCCCTCGCCGGGAGGCATCCTCGTTCTTTCAGAACGGGATCAGCCCTAAAGGGCAAGACAGAGCCCTCTCCGTCATGCCTTACGGCATGCCACCTCCCCCAAAGGGGGAGGCAAGTATTAGGAAAGCAGCTTTGTTTTCTTGTCTTCCCCTTTAGGGGAAGGTGGCACGGCGCAGCCGTGACGGATGAGGTCCTCGGCTCTCCCTTGAGAGGGCCTTTCCGTTCGCCCCGTCAAAAACCCTTGTCATTCCCGCGCCCTTCGTTGTATGATAGTCGAAAGACCGCAGAAACCCGGACTCAGCCAGTCCGCTATGGAGGTGCAGCATGAACACCGTCATCGACAGCATGATGAAAAGGCGCAGCTGCAAAAGCTACCGGCCGGATCCCGTCCCGCAGGAGCTCATCGATGAAATCATCGAGACCGGCCTGTATGCCGCCAACTGGATGGGCAGGCAGATGCCCGTCATCCTCGCCGTCACCGATCCCGAGACGCGGAACACGCTGTCCCGCCTCAACGCCAAATACGATCCGCTGAAGCGCCCCGATCCGTTCTACGGCGCGCCGGTCATCCTCTGTGTGCTCGCACCGAAGAGCGACCCCGCCGCAGTGGAGGACGGAAGCCTGGTGCTCGGCAACCTGATGCTGGCCGCCCACTCGCTTGGCATCGGCAGCTGCTGGATCCACCGCGCGCGTCCGGTCTTTGAAGACGCGGAGGGCCTGGAGGTGCTGCGGCGCGCCGGCCTGGATGACAGCTATACCGGCATCGGCCACTGCGCCATCGGCTACCCGGCCAAGACGACAGACCGGATCATCCCCAGAAAGGAAAACCGCGTCTTCCGACTGTGACGCTGCCATGAAGGAGGAGCACCGTGCCCGAAACTGAGACCCTGAACCTCACCGGGAAAGCAGCAGATGAAGCGGCCGTGCGCCGTAAGTATGCGCGCCTCACCCGCCTTTTGATCGGCCGCACGCTGACGCTTACAGCCATGGAAAGCTGCACCGGCGGCCAGATCGCCTCCCTCATCACGGACACGGAGGGCTCTTCCGCCGTCCTGCCCGGCGCTTTTGTCACCTACAGCAACGCGGCCAAGGTGCGGGAGGGCGTTCCCGCGGAGGTGATCCGCAGCCACGGCGTCTACTCCGCCGAAACCGCCGCCGCGATGGCGGAGGCATGCCGGAATGCGTACGCCGCGGACATCGGCATCGGCGTCACCGGCAGCTTCGGCAATGCCGATCCCGCCAACCCCGACAGCGTGCCCGGCGAGGTCTTCTTCGCCATCGCCTTGAAGGAAGGGACCCGGCGCTTCCGCTGCACCGTCCCCGCCCTGCCCACCCGGCTGGCCTGCAAGCTCTTCGTGGCGGATGCCGTCGCGGACTGCCTGGCCAAAGCGGTCGGTTTACCCTTAAATGAACCACAGGAGGAAAACGATGCTGATCCAGCCCTTTGCCGTTGAAGAATGGATGAACGCCCATGAAACGGGCGCAAAATACAATATTGCGGAGACCTGCGTGGATTCCGTCTCCGCCGATGAACTTTTTAAGCTGACCGGGGAAGATGGCGACACCTTCTGGCACGGCCTCGCCGGGCGCCGCCTCACCTACGGCGATATCGAAGGCTCGCCCGCCTTCCGCGAGGGCGTCTGCCGCCTGTACCGCACGCTGGAGCCGCGGCACATCCTCACCACGCACGGCGCGGCCGGCGCCAACCACCACGTCTTTTACTCTCTCGTGGAGCCCGGCGACCGCGTCGTCTCCATCGCACCCAGCTATCAGCAGCTCACCTCCATCCCGGAGGGCTACGGCGCGGATCTGAAAGTCATCCGCCTGCGTCCGGAAAACGGATACCTGCCCGATCTGGACGAGCTGCGTACGCTGGCTGTCCCGGGGACGAAGCTCATCTGCATCAACAACCCCAACAACCCGACAGGCGCGCTGATGAACGAGGCGATGCTGCGGGAGATCGTTTCCATCGCAAAAGAGGCCGGCGCCTGGCTGCTTTGCGACGAGGTATACCGCCACCTCACCCAGACGGACGATTACAGCCCTTCCATCGCCGATCTCTACGACAGGGGCATCTCCGTCTCCAGCATGTCCAAGGTCTTCTCTCTGGCCGGCCTTCGCCTGGGCTGGATCGCCACGAAGGATGAAGCCGCCATGCGTGCCTTTCTCTCCCACCGCGACTACAACCACATCTCCTGCGGCATGATCGACGAAACGCTGGCTGCGCTGGCCCTGCGCCACGCCGACGCCGTGCTCGCCCGCAGCCGCGGCATCGTGCGGGAGAACCTCGCCATCCTCACCCGGTGGATGGAGACAGAGTCCCGGCTCTGGTGGGTGCGCCCGCAGGCAGGCACCACCGCGCTCATCCACTGGGATTATCCCGTGGAATCCTACGATTTCTGCCTTGCCATGTACCGGCAGACGGGCGCTTTCGTCACCCCTGGCGACTGCTTCGGCGAGCCGCGCAGCATGCGCGTCGGCTACGCCTGCGACACCGGGGAATTGAAGGACGGCCTTGCCGCGGTATCGGCCTTCCTCAGGACGCTGGAATAGGGGGCTGCTCCGATCATTCCATCTCAAAGAATACAGCAAAACCGCCTGCTCGCAAAGCGAACAGGCGGTTTTCTTAAAACATCCTGTATGTCGTCGGTGTCTCATCCAGCATCACGCGGGAAACGGAAGGGTGATCCTCCAGGATGCGGGAGACCGTCCGCTCGACCAGGTCATAGGGCAGCCTGGCGGGCATCAGCTTGCCGCCGGATCTCGTGTGCGCACACAGCAGCACCTGCCGCCCGATGCCCAGCACGCCTTCCTCCGAAAGCAGCGGATAGAAGTCGTACAGCTTTGGCATGAGACCGGCTGCCGTCAGTTCCTCGCGGAAGACCGCATCGATGCTGCGCAGCATGGCGAGCTTTTCCTCCCGGACCTCGCCCATGACCATAGCCCCCAGCCCCATCGGCGGGAAGGCCTTGCGCTCCCGGATCGCAGCCGGGACCTCAAGCCGCTCGGCAATCGCCCGCACCTCTCTGCGGAAGCACATCGCAAGCGGCTCCAGCGGTTCGGTGCGCATAAACTCCTTTGGCGTCATACGGCCGAACAGCCGGTCCGTATAGTCCGTCCCCACGATGATGCGCACCGGTTCATCCTCTTCTCCGGCTTCCAGCGTCTCCAGCAGGCAGCGCTGCACTGCGCGCCGCTTTTGCTGCCGGCTGCGGAGCCCGGAGAGGGCGCCCAGCATCTTGTCGCGGATATCGACCGTGCGGAAGGGAATGCCCAGCGCTTCGATCGTCTCCCGAACGGTTTCCGCTTCACCGGTCCTCATAAGCCCGGTTTCCACGTAAACCGCCGTCAGCCGGTCCCCGAACGCCTTCTTGCCCATGACGGCCGTCACGGTCGAAACGAGACCGCCGCTGACCGCGCAGACTGCGCGGCCGCCCTGGGCTGCCGCCTCCGTCAGCTGTCTGTCGGCCTCCTCCATCGCAGCATCGATCGAATACCACGGATCGCAGCCGCAGACGTTGAAGAGGAAGGCATCCAGGATGCCGGTCGTCGTCGGGTCGTTGCGCTCCAGCTCAAACTGAATGCCGTAGAGCCTGCGCTCTTCATCCTCAAAGGCAAGCGTGCAGCCTGCGCCGCTGGCGCTCATCCGAACGCTGGCGGGCAGCATCAGCGTCTGCGCTTCGCGGATATAGCGCTCGCCGTCCTCGGCACCGCTGAACAGGACGCTCTTCTCGAAATGGACATCGACCTTTCGGCGGCTGATCCCTGTTCCGGCGCACGCGCCGCCCATCGCCATCAGCATCATGTGCGCCGCCTGGCCGAGTGCCAGAACCGGCACACCCATCTCCAGGATCGAAGCATCCATGACGCCGGTGCCGCCGTCCTCACCGCTGAGGATGATGCCGCGGGGCTCGTACGCCGCTGCCTGTTCAGCCGTCGTCGTACCGGGGAGGATCAGGCTGAAAACGTGCTCGCCGCGCAGGCGCTTGGCCAGTTCCAGCGAAGTGCGTTCCGAATAGCTGAAGATCAGTACTGTATCGTTCATCTTTCCTATCCTCAATGAGCAAAGAAGCTGTTCCGCGTTGCGAAACAGCTCCTCTGACAGCAGAAATCAGATAAACTCGAGAATGACCATCTCGGCTGCGTCGCCGCGGCGCGGGCCCTTCTTCAGGATGCGGGTGTAGCCACCGGCGCAGTTCTTCTCGGCGTTGCGGGCCTTGTACTTGGGGCCGTACTCGCGGAAGAGCTTCTCAACGCAGGGATACTTCACGTCCTTGGTGCGGGCGCGATACTCGGCCTTGTTCTCGTCGGCCTTCTTGGCTTCCTTCATCGGATAGAGCACACGCATCATCCGGCGGCGGGCAGCCAGCTTGCTGGGCGCGTCGTTCTGCACCTTGACGGTGACAGACTGACCCTTTTCGTTATTGAAGGTCTTTTCGACTTCAATGTTGTTATCGCACTCGGCAATGGCGAGCGTCACGAGATGCTCCGCGATCGGGCGCACCTCCTTGGCACGGGCCAGAGTCGTTTCGATGCGGCCATACCAAATGAGATTGGTGACCTGGTTGCGGAGCAGCGCCTTGCGCTGCGAGGCCGTAAGGCCAAGTTTACGCTGTTTAGCCATTGGGATTTCCTCCTTTTTTGGCCCGCCTCCTGCAAATAGGGATCCTTACGCGCACGGCAGCCGCGGCTGCGGCTTTGGTTCCTGCCTCGCGGCAGATCACCTTCTTCCCTCCGGGAGACCGTACGCGCCCCATTTCCCTTAGGCGCGGCCTTTGTGGGCTTCTGCCCCTTATTCTTCCACGGTCCTCAGGGCCATGCCCAGGCCGGCGAGCTTCTGCTCGACCTCCTCCAGGCTCTTCTTGCCCAGGTTGCGGACCTTCATCATGTCTTCCTGATTCTTCTGTACCAGCTCCGCCACAGTGTTGATGCCGGCGCGCTTGAGGCAGTTGTAAGCCCTTACGGAGAGATCCAGCTCTTCGATGGTCATCTCCAGGACCTTCTCCTGGGTGTCGTTCTCCTTCTCGCTGAAGCCGACCTGCGCCACCTGATCGGTGAGGCTCATGAAGATCTTCAGGTGCTTGTAGAAGACATCCGCTGCCGCCGCGATCGCCTCATCCGGCTTGACGCTCCCGTCCGTCCAGACCTCGAGGGTCAGGCGGTCGAAATCCGTCTCCTTGCCGACACGCGTGTTCTCCACGGTGTAGTTGACCTTGCGGATCGGGGTAAAGATGGAATCGGTGGGGATGACGCCAATCGGCGTATCCGCCGTCTTGTTGCGCTCCGCGCTTACGTAGCCCATGCCCTTTTCAAGGGTCACATACAGGGTCACGTCCGCGTCCTCATTCAGCTCCGCGATGTGCAGCTCGGGATTGATGATCTCGATCTGGTCATCGACGGCGAGGTCCGCGCCCGTAAGCTCGCAGGGTCCCTTGGCATGGAGCGTGATCGTCTTTTTGCCCTCGCAGAAAAGCCTGGCGGAGAGCTCTTTCAGGTTGAGGATGATCTCTGCGACGTCTTCTTTCACGCCGGGGACGGCGGAAAATTCGTGCTGGATTCCCTCAATGCGAATGCTGGAAACGGCCACGCCGGGGAGCGAGCTGAGCAGCACACGGCGCAGGGAGTTGCCCAGCGTCTGGCCAAAGCCGTGCTCCAGCGGCTCCACGACGAATTTGCCGTAGCTGTCGCCGACCTCCACGCGTTCGATAAGGGGCTTTTCGAGTTCGATCATTAGGCAGATTCCTCCTCACGTGTCCCGTGAACAGCCATGGATTAACGAGAATAGAGTTCGACGATGAGGTGCTCCTGCACCGGATAGTCGATATCCTCGCGCGTGGGCAGCGCAGAGACGGTGCCCGTGAGAGTCGGTGCGCTGAAGGTGAGCCACTTGGGCGTCACGGCGCCGGTGCCCTCGCGCAGGCTCTTGAACATCTCGCTCTCACGGCTGCGCTCGCGCAGCGTGATCACGTCACCCGCCTTCACGAGGTAGGAGGGGATGTTGACCTTGCGGCCGTTGACCATGATATGGCCGTGCACCACGATCTGGCGCGCCATGCGGCGGGTCTTGGCCAGGCCGAGACGGTATACGACGTTATCCAGGCGGCGCTCCAGCAGGGACAGCAGGTTTTCACCGGTGATGCCCTTCATGTTGGAAGCCTTCAGGTAGTAACGGTGGAACTGCTTCTCCAGCACGCCGTATACGAACTTGACCTTCTGCTTCTCCTTGAGCTGGGTGCCGTACTCGGACACCTTCCTGCGCCGGTTTCCGCCGGGATTGCGCTTGGACTTCTTGTTGCCGTAGCCCAGTGCGGCCGGAGAGATATCCAGGCTCCGGCACTTCTTGGCGATAGGCTCCTTATTGTTAGCCATTGTATGTAGTCCTCCTTACAAACCTTACACGCGACGGCGCTTGGGCGGGCGGCATCCGTTGTGCGGGATGGGCGTCACGTCCTTGATCATGTTGACCTCCAGGCCGGCAGCCTGCAGAGAGCGGATGGCCGCCTCACGTCCGGAACCCGGACCCTTGACGTACACTTCCACGGTCTTGAGGCCGTACTCCATAGCAGCCTTGGCCGCCGTCTCCGCCGCACTCTGCGCCGCGAAAGGCGTGGACTTCTTGCTGCCGCGGAATCCCAGTCCGCCGGCGCTGGCCCAGCTCAGGGCATTACCCTGCAGGTCAGTCAGCGTCACAATCGTGTTGTTGAAGGAGGAGCTGATGTGAGCAGCGCCGCGCTCTACAACCTTGCGCTCACGGCGCTTGCGGGTAACCTTCTTAAGGTTCTTCTTCGGTGCCATTTTTCCTCACTCCCCCTTACCTGGTGGCTTTCTTCTTGCCGGCGATGGTCTTCTTGGGGCCCTTGCGGGTGCGGGCGTTCTGCTTCGTGTTCTGTCCGCGGACGGGGAGACCCCGACGATGGCGGACACCGCGGTAGCAGCCGATTTCCATCATGCGCTTGATATCCAGCGCCACGTCACGGCGGAGATCGCCCTCCACCTTCAGGTTGTGCTCGATGTACTCACGGATCTTGTTGACGTCCTGCTCGGTGAGGTCCTTCACGCGAGTGTCAGGATTGACGCCGGTGCCGGCCAGGATCTCCTGAGAGGTCTTGAGGCCGATGCCGAAGATATACGTCAATCCGATTTCGACCCGCTTCTCACGAGGCAGGTCTACGCCAGAAATACGTGCCATTACTTTACCTCCGAACTGATTTCCATCAATCGATGTTCTGCTTTACCTCTATGAAAAGTCATCCGGATCACAGGAGACCTGCGCAGCCGCCCGGACGATCCCTTCTTTGTCTGATCGCACTTATGCTTCAGAATCAGCCCTGTTTCTGCTTGTGCTTCGGATTCTCGCAGATGACCATAATGCGGCCCTTGCGCTTGATAATCTTGCACTTCTCGCAGATGGGCTTAACAGACGGTCTAACCTTCATTGTTTGTTCCTCCTGCTCGTATTGCTCAGCCCTTGCTGCGCCAGGTGATGCGACCCCTGGACAGATCATAGGGAGAGATCTCGACTTTCACCTTGTCTCCCGGATAGATCCGGATGAAGTTCATGCGGATCTTTCCGGAAATCTGGGCGATAATCGTGTGACTGCGCCCGGCCTGTCCCACTTCCACGCGGAAGTTGGCGTTGGGCAGCGCTTCGACGACGACGCCTTCTACTTCGATATTGTCGCTCTTGGGCAAGCTGTAACCCTCCTTAAGTGGTAAGGTAGCCGGCTGCCTTCAGGCCCTGCCTGATCGCCTCATCCAGCCTGCGCGTCTCCGCTTTCGGCTCTTCGGCGAGCTCCGGAATCCTGTCCGGTTTGGCAGCCAGGTGTCTCACGTTTTTCTTCTTCGGATGATCGCAGGTGCGGGTTTTGCCGTCGGCCACCAGCACCCTGTCTTCGGATGGGAGCGAGAGAACTGCGTACGCCGTTCCCTTGTCCCGACCTGCCTTGGAGATCACGATCCGTCCGGTCTCGATCGGGATGGGGTTTTTCATGACCCGGCCTCCCTTTCGGCCGTGTCCTGCCGCTTTCGGCAGGGCGTGAACTCTTGTTCGATCATCGTCACACTCCGAGGGCTTTCAGGATCGCGGCGAAGCAGTCGTCCATCGGCTGCGCCCCGTCCACCGTCCGCAGCAGCCCGCGCTCGCTGTACCACTGGATCAGCGGCGCCGTCTGCTCGTGGTAAACCTTGAGGCGGCTCAGCACCGTCTCGGGCTTGTCGTCGTTCCTCTGAATCAGCTCTCCGCCGCACTTCTCGCACACATTGCCGGTCAGCCGGCTGATGTGGTACGTGCCGCCGCACGCCAGGCAGACCCGGCGTCCGGACAAGCGCTCGGTGAGCTTTTCGTCGCTGACCTCAATGTCGATCACCGCGTCGATGTCGGCAAAGCCGGCAAGCGCTTCCGCCTGCTGTACCGTGCGCGGGAAGCCGTCGAGCAGATAGCCGCCCTTGCAGTCATCCATCGCAAGGCGCTCGCGCACGATGTCGATGACGACCTCATCCGGTACCAGCGCGCCGGCGTCGATATACCGCTTGGCGGCCAGTCCGGTCGGCGTGCCTTCCTTCATGGCGCGGCGGAGAATGTCGCCGGTCGAGATCTGCGGGATGCCCAGCCGTTCGCAGATGCGGACGGCCTGGGTTCCCTTGCCCGCGCCGGGCGGGCCCAGAAAAATCACATTCATATCCTACCTCACGCGTCTCAGCCGAGGAAGCCCTTGTGGTGACGCATGACCATCTGCGCCTCGATCTGACGGATCGTCTCGATGCCGACGCTCACAGCGATCAGCACGGAGCTGGCGCTGAACGGCGTATAGGTGACGCCCAGCGGGCGGACCAGCTGCATCAGCAGGGTCGGGATGATCGCCAGAGCGGCGAGGAACAGTGCGCTGAAGAGCGTCAGGCGGTTGCTCGTGCGGCCGAGATAGTCGCCGGTTGCCTTGCCCTGGCGGATGCCGGGGATGATGCCGCCGTTCTGCTGCATGTTCTTGCTGATCTCCACCGGATCAAAGGTGATGCCGGTGTAGAAGTAGGTAAAGGCGATGACCAGCACAGCCAGCAGGATCTGATAACCGAATCCGCTCTGGAATCCGGTCCACCACTGGTTGATGCCGGAGTTCGGGAAGAAAGCGAAGATCGTCGCCGGGAACTGAAGGATGGCGTAGCCGAAGATCAGCGGCATAACGCCGGTCGCATTCAGCTTCATCGGGATGTGGGTGGACTGACCGCCGTACATCTTGCGGCCCACCACGCGCTTGGCGTACTGAACCGGGATGCGGCGCTCGCCCATGTCCACATAGGTGACGGCCACGATCATGGCCAGCAGGATGGCGAGGACGATGATGACACCGAAGATATTGACGATGCCGGACGCCACGCCGGAGATCATGCCGGCGAACCAGTTGAAGAGGTTGGAGACGATACCGGCCATGATCAGCAGGGAGATGCCGTTGCCGATGCCGTTCTCCGTGATGCGCTCACCGATCCACATGGCCAGCGCGGTGCCGGCCGCCATGCAGATGCCGATGACCAGGTACCAGATGCCGCCCTTGGAGGTGCCGCGCATTGCGAACACAAGGCCGACAGCCTGGACGAAGGCCAGAACGATGGTGAGGTAGCGGGTGTATTCATTGATCTTCCTGCGCCCCTCCGGCCCTTCCTTGGCCAGCTTCTCCAGCGACGGGATCGCCACGGTGAGAAGCTGCAGGATGATGCTGGAGTTGATGTACGGCGTGATGCCCATCGCCATGATGGTCATCCGCTCAAAGGAGCCGCCGGTCATCATGCTCATGAAGTTCAGGATCGAGAACTGGTTGATGTACTGCGAGACCTGGCTGAGATCCATGCCGGGGACCGGGATAACGCTCAGCAGGCGATAAACCAGCAGCATGCCCAGGGTGTACAGGATCTTGCTGCGCAGCTCCGGGATGCGCCAGGCATTCCTCATCTTCTCCAGCATATCAGATCACCTCAGCAGTCCCGCCGACAGCTTCAATCTTCTCCTTTGCAGAGGCGGTAAACTTGGCGGCCTTCACCGTCAGCTTCTTGGTCAGCTCACCGTTGCCCAGGATCTTGAGCCCGTCGAGCTCCTGACGGATGATGCGCTTCTCGCACAGCAGCGCGGCGGTCACCTCGGTGCCCTCGTCAAAGACTTCCAGGGCGCTGACGTTCACAGTCGCGTATTCCTTCGCGAAGATGTTGTTGAATCCACGCTTGGGCAGCTGGCGGACGAGGGGCATCTGGCCGCCTTCAAATCCGGGCCGCTTGCCGCCGCCGCTGCGGGCCTTGGCGCCCTTATGGCCCTTGCCGGAGGTCTTGCCCAGGCCGGAGCCGGTGCCGCGGCCAAGACGGCGCGGAGACTTTGTGGAGCCCACTGCGGGCTGCAGTTCATGCAATTTCATGGTGTGAATCCTCCTTAGTCGGCGATTTCAACCACCGACACGAGGTGCTTGACCTTGAAGATCATGCCGCGGATGGACGGCGTGTCCTCGAACACCTTGGTCTGGCGGATCTTGTGCAGGCCGAGCGCCTTCACAACCTTGATGTGGTTCGGCTTGCTGGAGACAGGAGACTTCACGAGCGTAACCTCAAGTTTCATCTTGTGCTGCCTCCTTCTCAGTCAAGGATCTCTTCCACGGTCTTGCCGCGCAGCTTCGCGACTTCCTCCGCATTGCGCAGGGAGGAGAGACCCTGGATGGTCGCCTTCACCATGTTGATGGGGTTGTTGGTGCCGTAGCTCTTGGTGCGGATGTCCTTGACGCCGCAGAGCTCCAGGACCGCACGCGCGGGGCCGCCCGCGATAACGCCGGTGCCTTCCGGAGCCGGGATCATCACGACTTCGCCCGTGCCGTAACGGCCGACGATTTCATGCGGGATGGACGTGCCCTTGAGGCTGACGTGCACGAGATGCTTCTTGGCATCCTCAGCAGCCTTGCGCGCGGCTTCCGGAATTTCCGTCGCCTTGCCGAGGCCGCAGCCTACGCGGCCCTTGCCGTCGCCAACGACCACCAGCGCTGCGAAGCGCATGTTGCGGCCGCCCTTAACGGTCTTGGACACGCGGTTGATGGATACCATCTTCTCCTGGAACTCGCTCTCCGGGCGGCGGTCGCGGCGCGGGCCGCGGTCACGGCGTCCCTCGCGCTCCGGGCGTCCTTCACGCTCCTGCGGTTTTCTTTCCATATCCTGAGGCATTTCCATATCCTCCTTGATCAGAAGTCGAGGCCCGCTTCACGGGCGCCTGCGGCGACCTCCGCCACGCGGCCGGTGTAAACATAGCCGCCGCGGTCGAAGACGACCTGCTTGATGCCGGCCGCGATCGCGCGCTCGGCGACAACCTTGCCCACGAGCTTGCTGGCGCCCTTCTTGTCGAGGTCAGCCAGCTGACCCTTGATCTGCGGGTCGAGCGTGGAACAGGAGACGAGGGTCTTGCCGACGGTATCGTCGATGACCTGGGTGTAAATGTGGTTGAGGCTGCGATAGACGCACAGACGCGGCATTTCGGGCGTGCCGCTGATCTTCTTACGCACGCGCTCATGGCGGATCCTGCGGATCTCGTTGCGATCACGTTTCGTGAACATTTGCGATCACTCCCTTTCTTACTTCTTACCGGTCTTGCCTTCCTTGCGGCGGACCACTTCAGTATCGTACTTGATGCCCTTGCCCTTGTAGGGTTCCGGCTTGCGGATCGCGCGGATGTCAGCGGCGAGGTTGCCCACCTGCTGCTTGTCGATGCCGCTGACCTCGATGGTCGTCTGGTTGGGCGTCGCGAAAGCGATGTGTTCCGGCGCTTCCAGGACCACGGGGTGGGAATAGCCCACGTTGATGGTCAGGGTGCTGCCCTTGGCCTCGGCACGATAGCCGGTGCCGACCAGGTTCAGCGTCTTCTTGAAGCCTTCCGTAACGCCGGTCACCATGTTGGCGATGAGCGCGCGGTAGAGGCCGTGCATCGCGCGGTTTTCCTTCTCGTCATTCGGGCGGGTGACGTGCACCTGACCGTCCTTGATTTCGACGGAAATGTTCTTGTTGACCGCCTGCTCCAGCTGGCCCTTCGGCCCCTTGACGACGACCTTGTTGTCCTCGTCGATGGTGACCGTGACGCCGGCCGGAACCGCAATCGGATGTCTTCCGATACGAGACATGTTCTTTACCTCCGTTTCAGCGTCTATTACCAGATGTAGGCCAGCACTTCGCCGCCGACCTTGGCGGCACGCGCCTGCTTGTCGGTCATCACGCCCTTGGACGTGGAGACGATCGCGATGCCCAGGCCGCCGAGAACCTTCGGCAGCTCCTCGCACTGCGCGTAGACGCGCAGGCCGGGCTTGCTGATGCGCTTCAGGCCGACGATGACGCTCTGCTTCTTCTCGGTGTACTTGAGGCCGATCTTGATCTGGCCGGCAAGCCCGTCGTCGATGAAATCGACGCTCTTGATATAACCTTCGTCGAGCAGGATCTTCGCGATGGACTTCTTCATGTTGGAAGCCGGAACCATCACGGTGTCATGCTTGGCGACTTGTGCATTGCGGATGCGTGTCAGCATATCTGCAATGGGATCGTTTACGAGCATTTCTGTCCCTCCTTACCAGCTGGCCTTACGGACGCCGGGGATCTGTCCCTTGTACGCCAGTTCGCGGAAGCAAATGCGGCAGACGCCGTATTTGCGGAGCACGGAGTGCGGGCGGCCGCAGATACGGCACCGCGTATAGGCGCGAGTGGAGAATTTCGGCTCCCTCTGCTGCTTGTTGATCATACTGGTCTTGGCCATGATTCTCCTCCTCCTTACTTCGCGAACGGCATGCCCAGCAGGCGAAGCATTTCCTTGCACTCTTCGTCCGTCTTGGCAGTGGTCACAAAGATCATTTCCATGCCGCGCACCTTTTCCACCTTATCGTAGTCGATTTCGGGGAAGAGCAGCTGCTCGCGAATGCCCAGAGCGTAGTTGCCGCGGCCGTCGAAGGCCTTGTCGCTCACGCCGTGGAAGTCGCGGACGCGCGGCAGCGCGATGTTCATGAGCTTGTCTGCAAACTCATACATGCGCTCGCTGCGGAGGGTTACCTTGGCGCCGACGTTCATGCCCTCACGGAGCTTGAAGTTGGCGATGCTCTTCTTTGCCTTGGTCACGATCGCCTTCTGGCCGGTGATGGCCTCCAGCTCCTTGACCGCGCCCTCGAGAGACTTGGGGTTGTCCTTGCAGTCGCCCAGACCCATGTTGACGACAATCTTCTCGAGCTTCGGGATTTCGTTTACATTCTTGTAACCGAATTTCTGCTGCAGGGCAGGAACGACTTCGGTCACGTACTTGTCATAAAGACGCGCTTCCATTGCTTTTCCTCCTGCATTACTCGTCGATCGCAGTGCCGCACTTCACGCACACGCGAACCTTGGTGCCGTTGTCCAGGATCTTATGACCCACGCGGACACCCTTCTTGCACTTCGGGCACACCAGCATCACGTTGCTGGCGTCGATAGCGGCTTCCTTCTTGACGATGCCGCCGGGCATGCCCTGCTGACGCGGCTTCTGGTGCTTGGTCGCGATGGCGACACCCTCGACGACGACCTTGCCGGTCTTCGGGAAGGCGGTAAGCACCTTGCCCTGCTTGCCCTTGTCCTTGCCGGTGATCACAACCACCGTATCCTTGGAACGGATATGCATATCTTTCTGCCGCCTCCTTACAGAACTTCGGGGGCCAGAGACACGATCTTCATGAAGTCGTGCTCGCGCAGCTCGCGCGCCACCGGCCCAAAGATGCGGGTGCCGCGGGGCTGCTTGTCAGCGCCGATGATCACGGCAGCGTTATCGTCAAAACGGATGTAGGAACCGTCCTTACGGCGGTAGTTCTTGTGCACGCGCACGATAACGGCTTTCACGACGTCGCCCTTCTTCACAACGCCGCCGGGCGTTGCGCTCTTGACGCTGGCCATGATGATGTCGCCGACCGTGCCGGTCTGGCGGAAGGAACCGCCCATGACGCGGAAGCACATAATTTCTTTGGCGCCGGTGTTGTCGGCGACCTTAAGACGCGTTTGCGGCTGAATCATTGAGTGTTAACCTCCTTATCCACAAGCGGCTTACTTCGCCTTTTCGATGATTTCGACCAGACGCCAGCGCTTGTCGTGGCTCAGCGGACGGGTTTCCATCACGCGCACGGTATCGCCGATGCCGCACTCGTTGTTCTCGTCATGGGCCTTCAGCTTCGTGGTCCGGTTGATGATCTTGCCATACAGGGGATGACGAACGCGATACTTGACCGCTACGGTGATCGTCTTGTCCATCTTGTCGCTGACGACGACGCCCACGCGGGTCTTGCGCATTCCTCTTTCTTCAGACATGTTTGCTGTCTCCTTTCAAAAGGTCAGGCCCCGGCCTTGAGCTCGAGGCTGCGCAGCGCGGTTTTGGCGCGCGCGATATCGCGCTTGGTCTTGGCGATCGCCGTGGTGTCCTGCAGCTGGCCGGTGGCGAGCTGGAAGCGGAGATTGAAGAGCTCCTTCTTCAGTTCCAGGACCTTATCGTTCAGTTCGGCAGCGCTGAGATCGCTGAATGTGTTCTTCTTCATTACGCTTCACCTTCCTCGCCGGCAGCCGCCGCGGTCTGGCGGGCGATGATCTTGGTCTTGCAGGGGAGCTTGTGGCTCGCCAGGCGCAGCGCCTCGCGCGCGGCAGACTCTTCCACGCCCTTGATCTCGAAGAGCACGCGGCCGGGCTTCACAACCGCGACCCAGTACTCGGGAGAGCCCTTGCCGGAACCCATTCGGGTCTCAGCCGGCTTTTCCGTAATCGGCTTGTCCGGGAAAATCTTGATCCACACCTGACCGCCGCGCTTGGTGTAGCGGGTCAGGGCGACACGGGCGGCCTCGATCTGGCGGGCGGTCACCCAGCTCGGCTCCGTGGCCTGCAGGCCAAAGTCGCCGTACGCCAGGAAGTTTCCGCGCTGGGCCTTACCCTTCATGCGGCCGCGGAAGACGCGGCGGCGCTTCACTCTCTTCGGCATTAACATGGTTTATTTGCCTCCTTCGGTCCTGGCCGGAGCCTTCTTGACGGCGGGGAGCACCTGGCCCTTGTAGATCCAGACCTTCACGCCCAGCCGGCCGTAAGCAGTCTTCGCCTCGGCGAAGCCGTAGTCAATGTCCGCGCGCAGCGTCTGCAGCGGGATGGAACCCTCGTGGTAGCCCTCGCTGCGGGCGATGTCCGCGCCGCCCAGGCGGCCCGCCACGCTCGTCTTGATTCCCTTGGCGCCCGCGCGCATGGAGCTCTGCAGGCACTTCTTCATCGCCCGGCGGAAGGAGACACGGTTCTCCAGCTGTGCTGCGATGTTCTCAGCCACCAGCTGCGCGTCCAGATCCGGGTTCTTGATCTCCTGAACGTTCAGGATCAGCACGGCCTTGGGGCCGAGTTCCTTGGCGATGGCAGCCTTGATCTTTTCGATGTTGGCGCCGTTGGCACCGATCACGATGCCGGGCTTCGCCACGTTCAGGGTGACGCTGACGCGCTGCTTGTCGTTGTCGAAGCGGCGCTCGATCTCGATGCCGGAGATACCCGCGTCATACAGGTGGACCGGCTTCTTGCTCTTGTCGTCGACAAAAGTGAGATCCTTGATCATCTTGCGGAGCTTCGCGTCGGACACGAGGTTGTCGGCGAACTCCTTTTTATCCGCGTACCAGCGGGTGCTCCAATCCTTGATGACGCCAACGCGCGCGCCATGCGGATTTACTTTCTGGCCCATCCGAAAACCTCCTTATTTCTGGTCGAGCACGATGGTGATGTGGCTCGTGCGCCTCAGCATCGGGGAAGCGCTGCCGCGGCTGCGGGCAACGTAACGCTTGAGCGTCGGGCCCGGGTTCGCGTACACTTCAGCGACGTAGAGGGAGCCGCGATCCATGCTCAGGTTGTTTTCGGCATTGGCAATCGCGGAGAGCAGCAGCTTCTCCATCACGGGAGCCGCAGCCTTCGGCGTGTACATCAGGATCGCGAGGGCGTCATCAGCCTTCTTCCCGCGGATGAGATCGGCAACGATTCCGACCTTGCTGGAAGAGATGCGCACATAGCGGGCGATCGCGCGAGGACGCCTGTCCGCATTTTCGCGGCGGACCTTCGCTTTTTCACGAATTCTAGTAGCCATGCGTTTTCACCCCTTACTTACTTGCCGCCGCTGGACTTCTCGGAACCCGCGTGACCACGGAAGGTACGCGTGGGAGCGAACTCACCCAGCTTATGGCCGACCATTTCTTCCACAATATAGACCGGGACGTGCTTGCGTCCGTCGTGAACCGCGATCGTATGCCCGACCATCTGCGGGAAGATCGTGGAGGCACGGGACCAGGTCTTGAGCACGCTCTTCTTGCCAGTCTCATTCATTTCTTCGACCCGCTTCAGCAGCTTGGGCGCTACATAGGGGCCCTTCTTGACCGATCTGCTCATTAATGCGTCCTCCTATTACTTCTTGCCCGCACGCTTGACAATCTTCTTGTCAGAGTACTTGTTGTGCTTGCGGGTCTTCAGGCCGAGCGCCGGCTTGCCCCACGGGGTGACAGGCGCGGGAAGTCCGACAGGGCTCTTGCCCTCGCCGCCGCCGTGCGGGTGATCGCACGGGTTCATGACGACGCCGCGGACCGTCGGGCGGATGCCCATGTGGCGGGTGCGGCCGGCCTTGCCGATACGCACGTTGCTGTGATCGGTATTGGAAACGGTGCCGATGGTCGCCTTGGCGTCGATGGACACGAGGCGGACCTCACCGGAGGGAAGACGGACCTGAGCCCATTTGCCTTCCTTGGCCATCAGCTGCGCGGCATTGCCGGCGCTGCGGACCATCTGGCCGCCGCGGCCCGGGATGATCTCAACGTTGTGGATCAGCGTGCCCAGCGGGATGGAGCGGAGCGGGAGGGCGTTGCCCGGCTTGATGTCGGCGTTCTCGCCGCTCACCACGGTGTCGCCGACCTTGAGGTCCAGCGGCGCCAGGATGTAGCGCTTCTCGCCGTCAGCGTAGTTCAGCAGCGCGATGAACGCGGTGCGGTTGGGATCGTACTCGATCCCCGCAACCTTGGCCGGGATGCCGTCCTTGTTGCGCTTGAAATCGATCGTGCGGTACTTGATCTTGTTTCCGCCGCCCTGGTGGCGAACGGTGATCTTGCCCTGGTTGTTGCGCCCGGCGTGCTTCTTCTTGGTGGAGACCAGGCTCTTTTCCGGCGACTTCTTGGTGATTTCCTCGAAGGTCAGCACGGACATGAAGCGCCTTGCCGGGGAAGTCGGCTTATAAACGCGAATCGCCATTTTGCTTACCCCTCCCTGTTACTGCGCCATGCCGTCGAAGAACTCGATGGTCTTGGAGTCCTTCTTCAGCGTCACATAGGCCTTTTTGATTTCCGGGGTGCGCCCGGAGTAGCGGCCCTGCCGCTTGATCTTGCCGAGGGTCCGCAGGGTGTTGACGGATTCGACCTTGACGTCGAACACGGCTTCCACCGCCTGCTTGATCTCGATCTTGTTGGCGTTCAAGGCCACTTCGAAGACGTAGCGCTTGTCGGCCAGGCCGTCATAGGCCTTCTCCGTCAGGACGGGGCGGAGGATGATGTCATGAGGATTCTTCATTACGCGTAAACCTCCTCCACGAGCTTTACCGCTTCCTCGGTGATGATGAACTTCTCGTTGGCGAGCAGGTCATACACGTTGAGGGTGTTCACATAAGCGGTCTTCAGGCCCGCGATGTTCGCGGACGCGCGGGTCACGGTTTCGTCGGGGCCGGCCAGAACCAGCAGCGCGGATTTCTCCACCTTGAGGTTCTTCAGGATGGCGGCAACCTCGCGGGTCTTCGGGGCGGTGAGGCTGATCTTGTCCAGAACGATCATCTCATTCTCCGTAACCTTGGAGGTCAGCGCGCCCTTGAGGGCCAGGCGGCGGATCTTCTTGGGAACGTTGATCACGTAGTCGCGGGGCTTCGGCGCGAAGACGACGCCGCCGTGCGTGAACTGCGGAGCGCGGTTGCCATGGTGACGCGCGTTGCCGGTGCCCTTCTGGCGGTAGATCTTGCGGCCGCCTCCGCGGACTTCGCCGCGGGTTTTGGCGGACTGGGTGCCCTGGCGCTTGGCGGCCAGCTGGCTGCGCACCACCAGGTGGATGGCGCTTTCGTTGACCTCGGAGGCGAATACCGCGTCGGAGAGTTCGATCTCGCCGACCTTGGCGCCTTCCTGATTCAGCATTGCAATCTTAGGCATTGTGTCGGTTCCTCCTTCATCAGGCTTTGACGGAATCGCGAATCACGACGGTTCCGCCGTTCGGGCCCGGCACAGCGCCCCTGACCAGCAGGAGATTGCGCTCGGCATCCACGCGCACGACGGAGAGATTCAGGGTCGTAACGCGCTCGACGCCGTACTGTCCGGACATCTTCTTGTTCTTGAACACGCGGGACGGAGAGGAGTTCGCGCTCAGGGAACCGACGCCGCGATGATACTTGGAGCCGTGCGCCATGGGGCCGGTGTGGTGGTTCCAGCGCTGGATGGCGCCGGTGTAGCCGTGGCCCTTAGAGGTGCCGGTGATGTCGACCTTGTCGCCGGCGGCGAACACGTCAACCTTGACGACGTCGCCGACGTTGTAGCTGCTGCAGTCCTCCAGGCGGAGTTCGCGCAGCCTGCGGGTGGGCGCGATGCCCGCCTTGGCGAAGTGGCCCTTCATGGGCTTGTTGACCAGCTTCTCCGCGCGGTTCTCCGCGTAAGCGTCAAAGCCGACCTGGATCGCTTCATAGCCGTCATTCTCGACCGTCTTCTTCTGCACCACCGGGCAGGGACCTGCCTCGATAACGGTGACCGGGATCAGGCGGCCGTCTTCGGTAAAGATCTGCGTCATGCCGATCTTCTTGCCGACGATACCTTTCTTCATCGTTTCTTACCTCCTGATCACAGTTTGATCTCGATCTCCACGCCCGCGGGGAGGTCGAGCTTCTCCATCGCGTCAAAGGTGGCGCGGGTGGGATTCTGAACGTCGATCAGGCGCTTGTGGGTGCGCTGCTCGAACTGTTCGCGGCTGTCCTTGTACTTGTGCGGTGCGCGCAGGATCGTCACGACTTCCTTCTCAGTGGGAAGCGGGATCGGGCCGGACACCTTGGAACCGGTGCGGCGGGCCGTCTCAACGATGCGCGCGGCAGCCTGGTCGACGAGGCTGTGCTCGTAAGCCCAGAGCTTGATGCGGATTTTCTTGCTGGCCATTTCTTTTCCTCCTTGTTCGTACTCAAGTACGACTTGCTGGCTTGCGCCTGCATGACGGAATCTTGAGCCGTCGTCCGATTGGCGGACATGGTCCGCGACAGTTACCTCACCGGCCAGTGAGCAATCTGCCGTTTCATCCCTTTTGCAGACATCCGCGCCATTATATCTTTATTTTAAAAAAAGCGCAAGGGGTTTTTCGCGCTTTTTTCGATTTTTTTGAAACTTTTTTCTTCGTCTCTTATTGCTGTTTCTTTGAATTCCTTTATTCTATAGGATTTTCCATTATTCCGCCGGTTTCATGACTGCACACTAAACCGGGCGTTTCTTTTTTAGTTTATTAAGCCACGTTTCCGGGTGTTTCCCTTCTACGTCTTCAAAAAAAGACCATCCGCATCACACGGATGGCCCAATTGATCCTTATTACTGTCTGTGCGAGTCCGCGGAAGGCCTCTTTTCTTCCGGCCGCCTCAACGCCATACGCCGTTCCTTATTCCCTGCTGCCGTTGTCCGCATAGTCAAAGGTGTAGCGGTTGGCCGAGCCGATCAGCCGGATGTAGTCCTTCACAAACGCCTTAATGGCCGCCTCGGCGGTCACCATGATCCCAAGATAGTCCGTTTCCGGCTCAGCCTCCCATTTGGCCTTCATGGCCTTTTCCGCGGCGTGGAAAGCATCGGTGCAGACGTTGATCTTATTGATGCCGCCGGCGACGGCCCTGCGGATATTCTCTTCCCCGGAGCCGGAGCCGCCGTGCAGGACGAGCGGCATCTTCAGCGCAGCCTTGAGCTCCGCCAGCCGGTTGAAGTCCAGCTTCGGCACATAACCCGCGGGGTACTTGCCGTGCGCTGTCCCGATTGCGACCGCCAGGGCGTCCACACCTGTGCGCTCCACGAATTCGACGGCCTGGGCAACGTTGGTATACAGGTCATCCGTCCTGCCGTCCCCGTCCGCGGCCTGCCCGACGTGTCCCAGCTCCGCCTCTACGCTGATTCCCATGGCGTGCGCCATATCCGTGATGACGCGGGTGCGCCGGACATTCTCCTCAAACGGCAGAGAGGAGGCGTCGATCATCAGGTTGGTAAAGCCGTTGTGGATCGCGCTGACCTCCGTCGGGAAATCCGGTCCGTGATCGAGGTTAAGGCAGACCGGGACATCCGCCCGTTCCGCCATGCGGATGATCATGGGCAGGATGTCCTGGGGATGGGCCAGCTTGGCCATCTGGCCCCTGCCCATCTGCACGATGATCGGTGAATGCTCCTCATTCGCCGCTTCGATGACCGCGCGCGCCATCTCCATATTCACACTGTTCACCGCCATAACGGCATAGCCGTCCCGATTGGCGGCATCCAGCATCCCCTTCATATTAACAAGCATCGATTTCAAACTCCTTTCTCAGAGGGGCCTGCCTTTGGCCGGCCCCCTCACTCTCCCTCAGGGAGATCATTCAATAGCGAGGCTCCCCATCGCGAGCTGCTCGGTCGTCTCAGCGTCGAACAACAGATAACGGTCGCCTTCAAAGCCAAAGCGCACCGCTGAGTCCATCGCGTAGTCCACGCTGCCGAACGCCACGGCGGAAAGCGTTATCCCGCCGGCCTCCAGCGCCAGGACGGTGTCCATCCCCGTCGGCAGGGACGAGACCACGCGGCTTTCAATTCCCTCTTCCTCAACGATCTTCACGAATTCCGGGCGGATGCCCAGAACCAGCTGTTTTTTACCCTCCAGCCGCAGGGGTGTGTTGGGGTTGAAGCGCAGACGGAAGACGCCGGTTGTCAGCGTGATGCCGTCCTTTCCTTCCTGTGCCTCGCAGGGGAGGAAATTCATCGTAGGGTTGCCCATGAAATCCGCGCAGAACAGGTTGCGCGGGCTGCCGTAGAGCGTCAGCGGCGGGCAGTACTGCTGCAGCACGCCCTGTTTCATCAGGCAGATCTTGCTGGAGAGCGTCATCGCCTCGCTCTGGTCATGCGTGACGTAGATGAAGGTTGCGCCCGTCGTCAGGTGCAGGCGCTTCAGCTCCGCGCGCATATCGTTGCGCAGCTTCGCGTCCAGGTTCGAAAGCGGCTCGTCCATCAGCAAAACGCGCGGATTCGGCGCAAGCGTCCTGGCGATCGCCACGCGCTGCTGCTGCCCGCCGGACAGCTCCGCCGGATAGCGGTCAATGTATTCCGCAATCCGCATGGTCTCGCAGATTTCCTGTACCCGGGATTCGATCTTGCCCTTCTCCCACTTCATGTTCTCCAGGCCGAAAGCGATATTTCGCCTTACGGTCATGTGCGGCCAGAGCGCATAATTCTGGAAGAGGAAACCCACGTTGCGCTTATCCGGGGAAATGTTGATCCCCTTTTCGGCGGAGAAGACGCACTTGTCATCAAAGAAGATCTCGCCTTCTGTCGGCGTTTCAAGTCCGGCGATCATGCGCAGCGTCGTCGTTTTGCCGCAGCCGGAAGGGCCCAGCAGGGATACAAAGTCGCTGTCCTCGATGACGAGGTTCAGCCGGTCCACGGCGCGTGAACCCTTGGCAAACTGTTTTGTGATGTTCTGCAAACGGATCCTTGGCATCTTATTTCCCTCCTACACCCTTTTCGATGGATGCGCCCGTCAGCTTTTCCACAACGAAGTTGACCAGCAGAACGATGAAGATGATGAGCAGGTTGATGGCGTTGCCGTACTGCGCCCAGCCCTTTTCATCATAGAAGAAGAGCAGCGTGGTGAGAACGCGGTTGTTCGCCGTCACAAGGATGACGAAGAGGCTCAGCTCGCGCATGCAGGAGACAAAGGGCAGCAGATATCCGGAGACGATCGTCGATTTCTCGATCGGGATGATGATCTGCGTCATGCGGCGGATCCACGGCACGCCCATGATGACGCCGGCTTCCTCGATCTCCGGCGAGAGCTGCAGCATGGAGTTGACGCCGCTGCGGCTGGCCATGGGCAGGTATTTGATCGTTCCGATCAGGGCGAGGATGGCGAACGTGCCGTACAGAGAGGGGATGAAGGCCCTCTGCTGGGAAAACATGGACAGGTAGATCGCCGAAAAAGCCATCGAGGGAATGAGGTACGGGATAAAGGTGAGGTTTTCCACAGTCCGGCTGATCAGGCTGCCGCGCCGGCGCACGATGGCGTAGCCGGCCAGGAAGCCCAGCGTGCCCGCGCCCAGCGCGCAGGTGACGGACAGGCGGAGCGAATTAAACAGCGTTTTCCAGACATCGGCGTTGCGCAGTATGCCAGCCTTGTCCTGGTAATCGTTGCCGCCCTTGGACAGCCCGATCCAGAAGTCCAGCGTCATATTGGAAAGCGAGTAGTTGCCGTCCGTCAGGATGAGAGACTGCAGTACAAACGAAATCATCGGTATGAGGGACATGCACAGCACCAGCGCGCATATGATCGTGGAAACCGGCAGGCGCGCGCCTTTCAGGTGGAAGAGCGAAATGTTCGCGCTCTTGCCCGTCACGGTAGCGTAGCTCTTGCGCGTGCCGATCATGTGCTGGTTGACCATCATGATGCCCACCGAAATGACGATCATGAGGATGGCGATGATATAGCCGACGCCCGGGTTCGTGCCCTGTATCGTGGAGTACATCTCCGTTGTCAGCACGTAATAGCGCACAGGCAGGCCGAGGAACTGCGGCACCGCGAAGGAGCTCATCGCGCTGGAGAAAACGAGGATGATCGTGCTCATCACGGCAGGCATCACCATGGGGATGGTGATGCGGGTGAACATCCTCGCCTTGGTCGTCTGCAGGATGATGGCGGCTTCCTCCAGGTTCGCGTCCATATTCCGAAGCACGCCGCCGATCAGAATATAGGCGAAGGGCGCGTAGTGGAGCCCCGTGGTGATGATGATCGGAAACGGCCCGTAGGCAAACCAGTTCGGGATCGTTATGCCGGTCAGCGCGGTGAAGATGCCGGGCGCGCCTCCGACGACCGCGTTCTTGAAAAAGTTGCGCCAGGCGAGGGCCAGCGTCCAGGACGGCATAATATAAGGAAAGATAAAAAGCTTGGTCAGCCCGTTCTTCCACAGCAGGTCCGTACGGGTTACCAGCCACGCGAAGCCGCCGCCGATCAGGATGGCCACCACGCAGGCCAGCACGGAGGTATATACGCTGTGCCAGAGCGGCTCCCAGATGAGGATCTTGCTGAAGCTGCTGTTGAACGCGCGGATCCAGTGGTAAAGCGTAAAGGAGCCGACGGCCTGCTTAATGCGGCTCTTCTCCGAGGCATGCACGATGAAAGTGTCCCGTATGATGGAAAAGAGCGGCAGGACGACCAGGTAGGTAAGCGTGACCAGCAGGAGGATCAGCAGGATGTTGTAGGGCTTGCTGAGAAAGGTTTTAACCCTGTTCCATTTTTTGTTCATTACGCTCCCTCCTCAGGGCGCGGCACGCGCGCCCCGGTATAAAGAGGAAAGGGATGGCGCGCCATCCCTTTCCCGGCGATGAACCATCAGTTCAGGCCCTTATTTGATCATCTTGATGAAGTCCTCGACGTCGGCGCGGTTCTCCGCGGCAAAGATCGGATCCTCCTGGATGAGAACCTGCTTCCACTCCGCGACCGGGGAATCTCCCTCGGCGACCGGGATCGCCTGGTTGCCGGAGTAATCGCCGAAGCGGCCCGTCATGCCCACGTAGACGGAACCGTCACGCTGCGTGGTTTCGCCGTCGCCAAACCATCCGTCCTCAGTGAAGAGCCAGACGAGGAAGGCCTTGGCCAGCTCGGGGTTGTCGGCGTTGGCGGTGATAAGGCCGTAAATCGGATAGATGAAGCCGGCGACGGGCTGCATTTCCTTTACGTAATTCAGCGTCTGGCTGCCGGGCTTGACGGTGGAGTCCTTGAGGTTCTTTACATACTTGTTGAGCGTGATGAGAGCGGACCACTTTGTCGGCGCTTCCTGCTCGGGATTGCCGATGGCCTTCGCGATATTGCCGTCGGAATCGCCGCACAGCATACCGTTCTGGTACATCATCTTGATGAACTGATAGCCGGCGTTCGGGCAATCGGCGTCCAGCTCGATGTCCTTGCCGTAATAAGCCTTGTACGCTTCTTCGAGGGCCGCGCTGTTCTCCTCGGAGGTCAGCATGACCAGGAAGTTCATGTTGACGCCTTCCTTTTCAGGATCCTTCATCTGGAGCGTCGCCGCGTACTGGGGATCGGTGCAGTACCAGATGTTGGTGATCTCGCCGTCCTCGACATAGTCGGCATTATAGATGAAGACTTTGTTGCAGTAATCCCACACGAGGAGCGGCTCACAGTCGTCGCCGACCTTGTCCAGGATCTCCTGGTTGTACCAGTTGTAGACATAGCCTTCCTCAACCAGCTCGGAAACCGTGCGCGCGCCGTCCTGGATGAAGATGATGTCCGCGCCGGAAACGCCGCTCGAAACCTCGGTCGCGACCTGGGTGATCTGGTTGTTGTCGCCGATCTGGGTCCCTTCCACAAGCTCGATATCAATGCCGTATTTATTGGCAAACGCGTCGATCGCCGCAACAGAAACGGAGTGCGTGGAATAGAGGGTCAGCTTGTTGCCGTTGGCCTTGCCGGCCTCCAGCAGCTCCTCAAAGGTAGCCGTATCCGCGTCCGCAAAAGCGCAGGCGGCGAGCGCGAGCAGCATGACGCAGGCAAGCGCGAGAGCAAGGATCTTCTTCATAAAATACACCAGTCCTTCCTGTCGTTGTGTCCCGGTAAGCATTCTCCCCGAAACGCGCGCCCGGAAACGACGCATTTCGCCAAGGCAACGTACGGTTTACTGTCCGTCGTCAACAAAATAATTATAGTTTTCTGAACCAGTTTTGTCAATCTCGTTTTCCGTTCATCCTCAAAGGGCCGATAAGCCCTTCCCACGATTCACGGGGCGGCGTTCGGCCGCCGGCCCGCTCAGAGGATCTCCCGCACCTTCGTGGCCAGCGCCTCCGCCAGCGCGGCGTGGCCCTCGCGGTCCATGTGCAGCCGGTCCTGGCGGCTGGGGCCCGCATACTGCGCGGCGTTCATGAAATGCGCGCCCGCTTCCCTTGCCACCGGTTCATAGATCGCGGCAAACCGGCGGGAGCGCTCCGCCGCATCCTCTCCGAAGCACCCGAAGGTCTGCGATACACCAGGTGCGATTTCAATCGGCGAAACCACGAGGATCTGCGGCGCCGGGAACTCCGGCTGGAAGGGATACGCCTTCACCATCCGCAGCAGCTCGCGCATCGCGTGCGCCAGGTCCCACTCCGGCAGGTTGAAGCGCGCCTTGAGGTCGTTGGTGCCCAGCATGATGATGAGCAGATCAAACGGTTTGTGCGTGCCCAGGCAGATGGGCAGCGCCACGCTGCCGCAGCGCCCGCGCTCGATCTCGTCCTCGAAGACCGTCGTGCGGCCGCCGAGCCCCTCCTCGATCACGCGGTATTCGTCGCCCAGCAGGCCCTGCAGCCGGCCCGTCCAGCGATCCTCATACGGATGCCGGCCGCCCAGCGGATGCGAGCCGAAGGTGTTGCTGTCGCCGAAGCAGACGATCGTCTTCATTCCAAAGCCTCCTCCGCGTCAGGTGATCAGCCCCAGCATGCGCGGCAGGCACAGCGTGATCTCCGGCACGAAGGTCAGCAGGAGCAGCAGAACCAGCATGGACACATAGAAAGGAAGGAAGCCCGGGACCATCTCCTCCACCGGCTTTTTCGCTATGGCGCAGCCGATGAACAGGGAGGTGCCGACAGGCGGCGTGCACAGGCCGATGCCGTAAGCCAGCACCAGCACCACGCCGAAGTGATACGGGTTGAAGCCCAGGCCGTTGACCGCGATGGGATACAGGATGGGCGTCGTCACCAGGATGAGGATGCCCATATCCATGAAGCAGCCGAGCACCAGCATCATGAGCAGGAGCAGCAGCGTGAGGATGGTGGCGTTGCTGGTGATGGACAGCAGCCAGGTTGTCAGATTCTGCGGAACCTTGAGGTAGTTCATGATGTAGCTGAACGCGCTGGACGTCGCGATGATGCTCATCGCCATGCCCAGCGTGGGCAGGCAGCGCATGAGGCCGGAGATATACAGCCTGGGATACATGTTGCGGTAGATGCACACGGTGACGAACAGCGCATACACCGCCGCGATGGCCGCGGACTCCGTAGCGGAGCAGATGCCCGTCGTGGTGCCCACGAGCACGACGACGATCGCGCCCAGGCCCAGCAGCGCTTCCAATGCGATGCGCACGTTCTGGCGGAAGGAGCACTTCTCGCCGAGCGGATAATTGCGCCGGATGGCAATGATGACCGCAGGGATCATCAGGCTGAGGGTCAGCAGGACGCCCGGCACGTAACCGCAGATGAGCAGCGTGCTGATGGACAGACCGCTGGCTGTCGAGATGGCGTAGAACAGCATGTTCTGGCTGGGCGGGATGATGACGCCCTCCACGGAGGAGGTGACCGTTACGGCCACGCTGTAATCGGCATCATAGCCCTCGTCGATCATGGTGGGGATCAGCATGGCGCCGATGGAAGAGACGTCCGCCGAAGAGGAACCGGAGATGCCGCCGAAGAGCATGGACACCAGGATGTTGATGATGGCCGTTCCGCCGCGCACCTGCCCCACGAAGATGTTGCAGAAGCGCATCAGCTTCTTGGTGATCTGGCCGTCGCACATCACCTGCGCCATCATTATAAAGAAGGGCACTGCGATGAACGTGAAGCTGGACAGGCCCGTCGTCATCTTCTGGAAGAGGTTGGGGTACGGGATGCCCATGTACGTGGCTGTCAGCACCGCGGCGACCCCCAGGGAGTACGCGATGGGGAAGCGCAGGAACATGAGGACGATCAGCGTTCCGAAGAGCATGATCGTGCCGATAGCGATCTGGCTCATGCTTCCTTCCCTCCTTTTTTGCGCGGATCCCCGGCGCTCAGCCGCTCCGCCTCGTCGATGATCGTGCGCTGTTCACGCGTCAGCGTCCCGATGATGTTGAGGACGCTGAACACCAGCATGATCGCCCCGCCCAGCACCATAGGGAAATACTGGAGCCCCTGGTTCCAGTGGGAGGCGGGCAGCCGCTTGCGGGAATTGATCTTGAAAACCATGTAACCGTTGTTCATCATCAGCCAGAAGAACACCGTCAGCAGCACATGGCGCAGCAGGTCGCAGACCTTGCGCGCCGGCGCAGGCAGGCGCTTGTAAAAGCCGGTGATGGAGATGCTGGTGTCGTTGTAGATTTCCATGGACATGCACAGGAAACCGAACCAGAGGAGCAGGACGATAATGACCTCCTCCGACCAAGCCCACGGCTTGTTGAAGACGTAGCGCATCACCACCGAGCCGAAGCAGACGACCAGGATGGCCACCAGCAGCGCGCAGCAGATATAGCGCTCGATGCGGATGAACACATCGAGTACCTTGCGGATCTTTTGCATATCATCTCTCCTTGCCAAGCCGAGGAACGTGGATTCGGGGGCCCGCTCATCCCGGCCGGATGATGCGGGGCTGCCCTGCAGCCCGCCTTATGCGGATTGCAAGACAGCCCCTCTTGTGATTCTGTCGATTACTCTACCGCGTTGATGGCGTCCACGAGCTCCTTGTACTGCGGATACTCGTCATACACGCTGGCGACCGCCTTCTGGAAGGACGGGACATCCACTTCGATGATCTCGCAGCCGGCCGCTTCGCAAGCCGCACGGGACTCAAGCTGATAGTCCTGCATCGCCTGACGCTGCCATACAGCCGCCTCGTAAGCCGCCTTGCGCACACCTTCCTGCTGCGCTTCGGTCATCTTGTCCCAGCTGGTCTTGCTCATGAGCAGGATCGCGGGAGGAGCCATGTGCTGATCGAGGGAGTAGTGCTTTGCGACCTCATAGTGGCCGGAGGTGTAATAGGAAACGAAGTCGTTCTCAGCGCCGTCCACGACGCCCGTCTGCAGGCCCTGGAAGACCTCGCCGTAATCCATCGGGGTCGCCTCGGCGCCAAGGGCGCGGACCATGGAGATGGCCACTTCGGTCTGCTGCACGCGGATCTTCATGCCCTTCAGGTCTTCCACGCCGTGGATGGGCTTATTGGTGGTGTAGAAGCAGCGGGCGCCGGCCTCCCAGAAGTACAGGCCGACCATGTTGTAGTCCTCCAGCAGGGCCATGGCCTTCTCGCCGGCCTCGCCGTCCAGAGCGCGGTACTTCTGCTCCGTGCTGGAGAAGAGGTAGGGCATACCGAAGACGCCGAACTCGTCGATGGTGGAGGACATGCTGTTGGTGTTCACGCGGGAGAAGTCCAGCGTGCCCATCTGCAGCTGGTCAACGGAGGATGCTTCGTCGATCAGCGCGCCGTTGGCGTACACTTCGATGTTGACTGTGCCTTCGGTGTACTCGTTGGCCAGCTTGGCAAACATCTTCATGCCTTCGGTGATGGGGTTGCCGTCCGGCTGGTTCTCCGCCAGTTTGAAGTTCAGCGTCGGGCCCACTTCGGCCGTCGCCGCGGCGCAGACCAGGATGAGAACGAGAGACAGAATGAGAGCCAGTTTCTTCATGGGGTTACCTCCTTTGATTTATCTTTTACGGCGTCCGCCGCAAAAAGCTCAGATGAATTCCTCGAAGAAGACCAGGTTGCTGCGGAGGATGACGGAGATGGGCACGCCCAGGCTGTCCGCCTTCGGCTTTGCGTCGCTGCGCAGGCACTCCGAGAGCACCTTCAGCCCGCGGTAACCCTTCTCGTACGGATTCTTGTAGATGATGCCGCGCAGCACGCCGCGGCGCAGCATATCCGCGCTTTCCGGGAAAAGGTCGCTGCCCAGCAGCATCAGCCTGCGCGCTCCTTCCAGGCGAAGCGCCGCCTCACACAGGGGCATCGTGCTCCTGGCCCGCACGGAATAGGCGGCGATGATGCCGGCATTGTCCGCAATGAGGCGCGCGTAGCGCTCAGCGTCGGGCGCGCCGTCCTCGTCGCCCGTGATGATGACGCCCAGATCCGGCCTGTGCGTGCGCACGTAATCGGCAAACCCGGAGGCGTTGGCCATATGGCTCGGCGAGTAGCGGTTGCAGCCCACCAGAAGGATGGTTCCCCCTTCGCGGCCGAGCAGCCCGCACATCAGTTCGGCGGCGAGCCTGCCCGTGTTCTCATCGCTGGGGGCGATGCAGCACAGGCGGTCCACCGGCGCGTCGTTGTCGATCAGCACCGTCTGCGTCCCCTGTTCGCAGAAACAGCGCAGCACCTCCGTCACCGCTTCCGTGCTGGTCACCGGTACGGTGAGAAGGCCGTCCGGCGGCCCTTCCGGGCTTTCAAGAACGCGCTTCAGCGTCTGCAGCTGTGCTTCGCCTTCCTGCCTGCCGTGTGCCCCGGTGTCGAATTCGTATTTCTCGCAGGCCACGCCCAGGCCGAGGGTCTCCTGCAGATAGGCGTCGCAGCCCTTCCACATATAATCAAAGTACCGGGCGCCGGCATCGCGCCGCTTCGGCATCACGATGGCGATCCTCCTCTGCCGGCGTTTCAGCGCGGAAGCCATGACATTGGGCCGATAGCGCATCTCCTCCGCGCACTCCAGGATCTTCTGCCGGGCCTCCGGCCCGACACCCGGCTTGCCACTCAGCGCCCGGTGAACGCTCACCAGAGAAAAGCCCGTTTCCCGCGCGATGTCTTTGAGGGTGATGCCCGCTTCTTTTGCCATCCGTCCGTCTCCCTTCAGCAGGCATCCGCCGTCCCATACTTTAACGAAAACGTTACCCTATCTGCTATTATACTGGAACCGGACCGTCTTTGCAACATGAAAATACACATTTTCCGCCCCGCCGCCCATGGGGTTCATCCGCCGCGAAAAACCAACTGTACCATGCTTCTGTCATTGACTTTTTCCGGCATTGGGCGTATGCTAATAAAAAAGCGTGAAGGAGGATCACCATGTCTTCACTTCTGTTGATGAATGCGAAGGTCGTCCTGGAAACGAAAACGTTACCGTCCGGTTACGTCGCCATTCGGGATGACCGGATCGAAGCTGTCGGAGAAGGTCCCGCACCGGAGACATACGCCGCATTCCCCGCCGTCGACTGCAGGGGAGGTTTCCTCTGCCCCGGCTTTATCGATCTGCATGTGCACGGCGGCGGGGACAGCGACTTTATGGACGGTACGGCGGAGGATGTCGTCGCCGCTGCGCGTGCCCACCTGCGGCACGGCACCACGACCATCGCGCCCACCAGCCTCACCTGCCCCGATGAGGAGCTGTTCGTCTTCTTCGACTGCTACCGGGCGGCGCAGCGCGTCACAGAGGATATGCCCCGCCTGGCCGGCATCCACCTGGAAGGCCCCTATTTCTCCCCTGCCCAGGCAGGCGCGCAGCCCCCGCATCTTCTGGTGAACCCCAGACCGGAACAGTACCGCGAGATCCTGCGCCGCGGCGAGGGGCTGATCCTCCGCTGGTCCAGCGCGCCGGAACTGCCCGGTGCGCTGCAACTGGGGGACGAACTGCGCGAGCGCGGCATCATCGCCTCCATCGGGCACAGCAACGCCACCTACGAGGAGGTCAAAGCCGCTATCGCCCACGGCTATACGCACGTCACGCACCTGTACTCCGGCATGTCCTCCATCGTCCGCCGCCGCGGCATGCGCGTGCTGGGCGTCGTGGAATGCGCCTACCTCTTCGATGAGCTGGACGTGGAAATCATTGCGGACGGCATCCACCTGCCGCCCGAACTGCTGCGCCTCATCGTGAAGACGATGGATGAGCGCCGCATCTCCCTCATCACAGACGCCATGCGCGGCGCCGCCATGCCGGAAGGCCCGTCCATCCTGGGCAGCCGCAAAAACGGCCAGAGGGTCATCATCAAAGACGGCATCGCCAACATGCCCGACTTCAGCGGCTTTGCCGGCTCGGTCGCCACGACGGACAGGCTGGTGCGCACCATGGTCCAAAAGGCCGGCCTGCCCATCGAGGCTGCCTGCCGCATGATGAGCCTGCATCCCGCCCGGCTGCTGCACAGGGAAGACGAGCTGGGCAGCATCGCCCCCGGCAAAAAGGCCGACCTCGTTCTCATGGATGATACCCTCCATGCCGCCCGCGTCTTCGTCGGCGGCCAAGAGGCTTTTGCATCGTAACGACACCAAAAGGAGGAAAAACGATCATGAAACTCTATGTCGATCCGACCCCGGAAGCCATGGGCGTACGCGCCGCAGAGGAAGCCGCGCGCCGCATCCGCGAAGCCGTCAGCCGTCAGGGCAGCTGCCGTATCCTGCTCTCCACCGGCGCCTCCCAGTTCCCCATGTTCGATGCGCTGACAAAGATGGACCTCCCCTGGGACAAGGTCACGATGTTCCACCTGGATGAATACGTCGGCCTGCCCGTTACCCACCCGGCCAGCTTCCGCAAATACCTGACCGAACGCTTCATCGACAAGGTGCACCCGGGCGAAGTGCATCTGGTGAACGGCGAGGGCGACGTCGCGGCCAACATCGCGGCGCTCACGAAGGAGCTCCGCGCCGCGCCCATCGATGTCGGCATCGTCGGCATCGGTGAAAACGGCCATATCGCCTTCAACGATCCGCCCGCCAACCTGGAGACGCGCGATGCGTACATCGTGGTGAACCTCGACGAGCGCTGCCGCATGCAGCAGGTCGGCGAGGGCTGGTTTGCCGGCCTTGCCGATGTGCCGGCGCAGGCCATCTCGATGACCGTCTGGCAGATCCTCCAGTGCCGCGTCATCCTCTCCGTCGTCCCCGACGAGCGCAAGGCCGAGGCCGTCCGCAACACGCTGGAAGCAGCCGAGCCCACGGCCATGGTGCCCGCCACCTTCCTCTCCACTCACAAGGACTGGACGCTCTTCCTCGATGCGGGCTCCGCATCCCAGATCGACGCGAAGAAGTATACGTAAGCAACCCGGGTCCTTTCTGTAAGATCAGGCCTTCCTCTCCCGGGGGAAGGCTTTATACATGTCCCTTTGGTCCGGTCTTTGTGATGAAGCTCAAATGCGGCAGACAGTCAGACAGGGATCATAAAATGACAGATGCGTTGCCTTCACCCCTGGCAGCGCATCTGATCTTCAGTTTTGACGCAGTGCATGCAATTGATCCCCATACCCGGCTGAACTTCCGCTCATTCCCATTGCTCGGAGAGATAATCCACCCGCTTGAGCAGGAATTCTGCAAGATAATCAATGTTTTTGTCGAGTGTATTTCCTGTATTCACGACTCCCGAAGGATTGGCAATCCGCGGCCAACGAATGCTGTTCATGGCGTAGGAATCCCGGATCCTGTCAGCATACTCATAAAGGGAACGGAGGGAGATGTCTCCTTCGGCTTTGCTTCCCAGCAAAGCCTTTATGGCCGGCTTCATACGGCTCTTCCAGATCACGGCAACCTCTTGTCTGAAATCGCTGTGACTGTAAAGTGCCGGCCACCATAAGCGATTGGAAGAGCCCGCTCCGATCCACATTCCTTCACCGCCGAGTACACGCTTGGCGTTGTCTTCTCTCGCATAGGATCCAAAGCTGCTGTCATAGTCCCACGCAGGCCCCGCAAAAAACTTTTCGCTGACTTCATCACGGGGTTTGTAATAATACTGGCTGCTGTAATTTCCATCGTAGTTTTTACAAAACTCTTCCAGCAGGTATTTTTGGACGAGCGAGTCCTTGTCAACTATATCGTCATAGTGCAAACCGCTTTCGGCATCTTTTCCATCCGGACTGAAAATGGCGTTTTCAAAAGCCTGCAGGCGCGTTGCAACATAGTTCATCTGTGACGCGCTGGCATATTCAGGACTCTTGATAACCAACACATTTCCCCTGGCCGTCTCATATGCACTGGCCTCACTTTCAAAGCGGGAAGCATAGCTTTCAAATTCCACCAGATATCCACCCGTGATGTCCTCCGCATCGACAGGAATGTCATATGCTTTATATGCGCCTCTTGTTCCGCGCTTGCTCCCAGCGAGAGGATACTCGGATAGATCCTTTTCATTCAATTTTTCCGTTTCCTTTTCCAGATCAGCGATATTGATCCTGTTCTGCCCAATTTCTACTTTCTCAGAAAACAGGTAAACACCCCGATACTCGTGGTTAATGTAAACTTCTGCCTGCATATGCTCGGGCGTGTAAGGCAGCCCGATCGTCTCAGCTACATCAAAGACGATTTCATTGCGCAACAGGGATTTATCCCGATAATTGGAGGTCAGAATCCACTTTTTCGCTTTCCCCATATTCATGAGATCCGCGCTGCTCTCCAACTTGATCTGATAATTCTTTTTCGGGAAGGTCATGGAACTGTTACCGCGGCATTTGATATGCTCCAATTCGCCGTCGTAAGTGTGTTCGCCGTCCGGTGACACAAAAACAAGCGACCCTGCCTCGCGGTTTTCCTTGTTCTTTTTGATATAATCGAGAGAACCGCTCTGTGTCGTAATGTACAACGTGGGCAAGCCGGCAGAGCCCTGCATCACTGTCAGCTTTTGCGTTTTCCCGTCGACGCGAAGCATATGCACTCCCGGTGTAAGCCACTGTGCGTTGTCTCCGGGCGACACAGCCATCCCGGTTTCATCATCAAGGATGAGATCACAACCGGAGTACCCAACGCGTAAAGCGTTCACATCTGCATTCGCGGGCAAAAAGAGGTACATCTCTCCCTTGTCATTCTTATACCAGTCAATCGCCTCCGTCAAATGTCCACCATCCGGAGAAACCCAGAGCAACGCTGTTTTGGCACAGGCGAGCGCAGGCAGCAAAAGAAGGACGCAGATCCAAAGCAGCTGCGCTGTTCTCAGAATCTCCTTCTTTTTCTTCCTCAAGCTCTTAATTTTGGCAACGGATGTTATGCGAATCATATCCTTCATCCTTCTTATCCTGTCAGTAATATGAATTTTATCGATTTTCATTCTATTATAGTAACTTTAATCCTGTTTTATATCAATTCCTGGTATTTAAAATTTTAGCATCAACTGATAATCAGACTGCCGTAATGCAAAATGAGGTGCCGCTGCCAAAGTCTGGCAGCAGCACCTCACACATTCTTAAAAAGGCACTGAAATCGCATGCCGGTTCCTTTGCCGGGAATCCGGCAAAACGGTAAACCGGGAGAAAGACCGCAATCCGGCATACAACCGAAGTCAGTCTCTGTCTTACCCTTCCGGTTCCACAACGGAGAAGCCGAGCCCGCGCAGCATCCCGGCGTAATCGCCGTCCAGATGCATGCAGTACACGCGGCTGCGGTGCTCCGGCGGTATGGCGTCTTCCAGGCGCCTGTACCAGCAGTGGGAGGCGGATTCGTGGCTCGCGGTGTCGTGATAGATCCTTGCGATGCGCCCGGAAAGGAACCCCTCTACGACTGCCGGGCACGGCTCGGCCGCGTCGCCGCTGAAGTAGACGGTCTCCTCTCCGTCCGAAATCTCATAGCCGAAGCACGCCATGTCCTTCGCGTGCTGCACGGGATACGCCGAAACCTGTATGGGCGCGTCCTCCGCGAGCGCGGGCAGCCAGGTGTAAAACGCCGGGCTGATCCCCGTGATCGTGAGGAAATCCACCACGGCGCGCGAAGGATGCACGATGGTGATGCGCTTGCCCAGAACCATCGCGCAGTACGAACACAGGGAAGGCAGCGACCCCGCATGGTCCGCATGCAGGTGGGTCAGCAGCACCGTCACCTTTTCACAGTTTCTCAGCTCCGGCAGCCTTGCGGCTTTTTCAAAGGCCGCCTCGCCGAAATCCAGGAAGAAGAGCTGACCGCCCGCCGTAAACCAGGCGTTGGTATTGCCGAAGGCGGGATAGAAAGCCGCCCCTTTTCCGAAGAAATGCAGCCGGATCATATCCTCACTCCTTTACGCCCGCGCTGACGATGCTGTTCATAAACTGCTTTTGCATGATGAAGAAGGCCAGCAGCAGCGGCAGGATGATGATAAAGGTCGCCGCGCATACGTTGGACCACTGCATGTCCGCCTCCTTGGATTTGGCAAAGATCGCAAGGCCCACCGTCAGCGTGCGGTTTGTGGGGGACTTGGTCACGATCAGCGGCCAGAGGTAGTTGTTCCAGTGGTAGCTGACCGAAATGACAGCGAAGGACATGTAAGCCGGTTTGGCGCACGGCATGTATACGCGCCAGATCGTCTGCCACAGGTTCGCCCCGTCGATCTTCGCCGCCTCGCCGAAGGCCTTCGGCACCGTTTTGAAGTGCTGGCGCAGCAGGAAGATGGCCATCGCGCTGCCCAGGAAGGGAAGCATGATCGCCAGCTTGGTGTCGATGAGCCCCATCTCGGAAAGCGTCATGAAGTTGGGGATGATCAGCACGTCGTTGGGGATGATGATCTGCATGAAGATGATGACAAAGACCAGCGCCTTGCCCCGGTATTCCATAAACGCCAGGGAGTAGGCCGCCAGCGTGGAGGTGACGAACTGGATGCAGAAGGTCACCACCACCAGGATGATCGTATTGATGTAATACTGTCCGAAGGGGACGGCATTCCATACGTAACGGATATTGTCAAAGGTAAAGGGCGTCGTCGGCAGAAAGCTCATGTGGAACGACGTCTTGGTCAGCGCCGTGGTGACCAGCCAGAAGAGGGGCGCAAACCAGATGAGCGCCAGCGCGACGGAAAGCACCGTCAGCAGCGCCGGCCCCAAGCGGAAATTCCGGTTCTCTTTCATCTCTCTCCGCCCCCTCTCACGAGTAGTGGATCTTGCGGTCCTGGCTGAAGAAGCGGGGCAGCGAAACCACCATCAGCATCAGCAGCATGATGACCGTCAGCGCGGAGGAGACGCCGTAGTTCATGTTGGTAAAGCCCTGCTGGTAGATGTAGTACAGCAGCAGCGTGCTCGCGTTGTTGGGCGCGCCCTCCGTCATGATGATCACCTGGTCCACCAGCTTGAAGCAGTTGGTAAAGGCGATCGTGGAGACGAAAAGCGTCGTCGGGCCCAGCAGCGGGAAGGTGATGTAGCGGAAGGTCTTGGCGCCTGTAGCGCCGTCGATGGCCGCCGCCTCCAGTAGATCCTGGTTGATGCTCTGCAGGCCTGAGAGGAAGAAGACCATCAGGTATCCGGCCTCGCGCCAGACGTACATAACGGCCATCGCCGGCAGCACGGTTTCCTTGTGGGAGAGCACGTCCTGCGCCTGCAGGCCAAGGCTCTGGCGCATCTGGTCATACAGGCCGTTGCGCGCCATGTAGATGAACATCCACACGCTCGCGATGGCGATCATGGGCATGACGGATGGATAGAAGAAACCGCTGCGGATAAAGCCGATGTGCCGGCCCCGCCGGTTGACGAGCATCGCCAGGCAGAGCCCCAGCGCCATGCTGGGGATGACGGTCATGAGCGCAAACGTCACCGTATTGCGCATGACCTTCCAGAAGGTGGAGGAGCCCCACAGCTTCGTATAGTTGGCAAACGCGATCCATTCCGGCGCATCCATGCCCATCCTGTACTTGGTAAAGCCCAGGTAGCAGCTCCGGAGCACGGGATACACCGTGAAAATCAGCATGATGATCAGCGACGGCGTAAGCAGGAGCCAGCCCAGCCCCGCTTCCCGCCTCCTTCTGGACGCGGCTGTCGTGATTTTCGTCATAGCAATCCATCCCTTTTAAAAGCGGAGCCGCAGAGGGCTGCGGCTCCGCCGGTACTGCTATATGATGGTTTGTGCGTCTTTTTTACCTGTAATCGTCCAGAAGCTCGTCGCCCTGCTCCTGGGCCGCTTCCAGGGCTTCCTCTGCGGTCATCTCGCCGGTGACGGCAGCCTGGATGTTGTCGTTCAGGATGCGCCACATCTCAGCCGCGGAATAGGTGGTCAGTTCCGGCTGCGCATAGGGCAGCTGCTCGTAAGCGACCAGCGCCTCCGGGAAGGAATCGTAATACTCCTTCAGCACCGGAGTCTCGTAGCAGCTCTCGCGGGTCGCCACGTAACCGGTGTCGATGGACCACTGCGCCGCGCGCTCGGTGGAGCACATCCACTTGATGTACTTCCAGGCCGCCTGCTGCCGCTCTTCAGAAATGCCGTTGGTGATGTAGAAGTTGCCGCCGCCGGTGGGCGCGCCCCACTGCCTGCCGGCCGGGAGGAACGCGACGCCGAAGTTGAAGTTCGCGTTGTTCTTGATGTTGGTGAGGTTGCCGGTGGTGTGATAGATCATCGCGACTTCGCCCGCCAGGAACTGGGTGGGCATATCCGTCCACTGCACGATGCCGGGGGCCATGCAGTGATACTTGTTCTGCAGATCAAGCCAGAGCTGCAGCGCTTCCACGTTCTCAGGCGTGTTGAAGTAGATTTCCTTGCCGTCGGCGCTCATGAGGCCCACGCCGTTGGTGCAGTTCTGCAGAGAGAAGCCGGTGAAGGCCCACTGCGCGGAACCGGAGTTGAGGGCGATGGCCACGCCGTAGCGCTTGTCGTTGGTCAGCTTCTGGGCGTAGTCGATCAGCTCTTCCCAGTTCTTCGGGGGCTGCTCGGGATCGAGGCCGACTTCCGCAAAGGCGTCCTTGTTGTAGAAGAGCACCATCGTGGAACGCTGGAACGGGATGGAGATGATCGCGCCGTCCTCCACGTAGGAGTCGAGCATAAAGCCGTCGATGAAGTCGTCGACGAAGGCCTGTCCTTCGGGATCCTTCGCGATGATGTCGTCCAGGCGCATCGCCATCTTGGTGCTGTCCATGGTAAAGCGCTGGGTCGCCAGGCTCACGAACAGGTCGGGCGCGTTGCCGCCCTGGATGGCCGTCTGGATCGCGGTCACCGTGTCGTCGTAGTTGCCGGTGTACACGGCCTGAACCTGGATGTCCGGATTCTCCTGGTTGAATTCAGAGGTCATGTCGTCGATAAGCTGCGCGACCGCGCCGCCCACGTTGACGGGGAAGTACATCGTGAGCTCCAGCGGCTCCGCCAGGGCTGCGGCAAGACCGCAAATCATCATCGCGGCCAGCACGAGTGCCAGAATCTTTTTCATGGGAAAACCTCCTTTTTCAGCTTTATGATGCTGTGTCCAGTATATCACCTAAATTGAAACGTGTCAATAACATTGATGTGTCAATTGATAAAATGCTTTCCGGCTTTGAAGCGGGCCGGTTTTATGCTATACTCATAAAAAAGCACCCTCCAGCCGAAAGGAAGACTCAATGGTCACCATCAAAGACATCGCAAGGGAAGCCGGCGTCTCACAGGGTACGGTCTCCAATGTGCTCAACGGGCGGGGCAACGTCTCCAGCGAGAAGATCCGCCTCGTGCAGGAAGCCTGCCGCCGTCTCGGATATGTGCCCAATGAGCGCGCAAAAGTCCTGCGCCGCGGCAGCAACCGCGTTCTGGGCGTCATCGTCCCCGCCCTGGAAGAGAAGCGCCATACGGATTTCTTTTCCGGGTTCCGCGCGCACGCGGAGAGCCACGGCTATGAAGCGCGGCTTTACATCCTGCGCAGCGACGACCGCGAAGCGGAAGAGGCTGCCCTGCGCGATGCCCAGAGCGACATGGTCAGCGGCATTGCCCTCTTCTCCCGCTGCCGCGGCGCCCGTCTGCCCTCCGGGGAAGGCGCGCCCGCCGTGCTGCACATCGAGCACGCTGCGGAAGGATGCCGGCACTTCATCGGTTTTGATACGGAAGCCGCAGGCCGCGCGCTCGCCGGGCGGCTCCTTTCCCGCGGCGTACCTTCCGCCACGCTCATCTCCGGCAGCCTCCGCTTTCCGGATGAGGCCGCGTTCGTCCGCGGCTTTACGGAAGCGGCAGAGGCCGGCGGCTGCATCGTCCATCCCATCGCGACCGACCTGCGCCGCGTCCGGCTGGCCCTTCTGCAGGCTTCCGAACAGTACGCGGATAGCGCTGTCGTCTGCAGCCGGCTGGAACTCGCCCGCACCGTGCGCAGCACCACACAGGTCTTCCTGCCCGAGCCCCGGCCTGCCATCTACTGCCTCTCCCCTCTGTTCACACTGCCGGAGCCGGACTTCTACAAATATGAATTTGACTACCGTCAGCTGGGCAGCCGAGCTGCCGGCAGACTTCTGCGCATCCTCTCCGGCGAGCCGGCAGAGGCTTCCTGCGTCCTGCCCGCCGCCGGGTTCCGCTCCTTCGCGGCCCCGTCTGTCCGCCCGGAGAAAAACGAAGCGCTCAATATCGTCACCCTGGACAGCCCCGCCGCCGCGACCCTGCGCAGCATGGCCACGCTGTACACGCAGCAGACCGGTGTCCCCGTCAACATCACCGTGTATTCCTATGATGCGACCAGCGAGGTCTATGCCGGCCTGCAGCGGGAATCCGTCTTCGACATCATCCGCCTGGACATCACCTGGCTTTCCTGGCTCGCGGAGAAGATCCTCGTGCCCCTCACCGACATCGATCCGGACATCCCGGAGTCCCTCGGCAGCTTCCTGCGCGGGGTCCCGGAGCGGTGCTGCCGCGTCGGCCGCACGCTCTACACCCTGCCGGCTTCTCCCAGCATGCAGATGCTCTTCTACCGTACGGACCTCTTCGAGAGCGCCATCCTCCGCCGCCTCTATCAGGAGCGCTGCCACGAGGAGCTGCGCGTGCCCCGCACCTTCACGGAATTCAACCGGATCGCCGCGTTCTTCTCCAGACAGAGCAACCCGGAATCGCCTGTCCCCTACGGCGCGACGCTGACGCTCGGCTCCACCGGCGTCACCGGCTCGGAATACCTCTGCCGCCTCTTTGCGCTGCAGGAGAACCTGTACGACGGTGAAGGCCGCATCCGTCTGGACAGCGAGGCGGGCATCCTCGCCCTGCGCCAGATGATCCGGCTGAAGGGCAGCGTACAGCCCGGCGGGTGCCCCTGGTGGACGGACACTGCCCGCTCCTTCGCCCGGGGCGATACGGCAATGGCGATCCTTTACAACAACTTCGCAGCGCCGCTGGTCGGTCACCACTCCCGCGTACAGGACAACCTGGGCTACGCCATGGTTCCGGGCGGCAACCCCCAGCTGGGCGGCGGTGCGCTGGGCATCTCCCGCCATTCGCGCAACAAAAAGGAAAGCCTGGCCTTTCTCCGATGGCTGATCGGCGAGCCGGTCGCTTCCGCTGTCGGTCTGCTGTGCGGCGTCGCGCCCAGCGCAGCCGCTTACGAAAACTACGAGATCCTCGGCAGCTATCCCTGGCTCCGCCTGGTGCGCGACCGTTACCACACAGCCAAGGGGTTCCGTCAGCATCCGGAGGATCCCAGGCCCTTTAACGAGCGGCTTTTCATCAGCCTGCTGGGCATCGCCGTCAAAAACGCCCTCAGCGGCGCCATGACGCCGGAGCAGGCCCTGCGCAGCGCGCAGCTGCGGTTTGAAGAGGAGTTTCCGGAGTTTGCATAGAATCCCGCCGCGCAGTATTTTGCGGGCCCCGCATCTGCGGGGCCCGCTCTCTATATTCAACTCAGTCCGCCGCAAAGAGGTCGGCGTTCCATTCCGCCGCGCTGCCCGCGCCGGAGAGATCGCAGGAGGTGGAGTAGTCCGTCACCGTTACGGTGTACTCGCTGCTGCCTTCCGAAAGCACCATGCCGTCAGCCTTCACGATGGTGACGGCATTGCCGGCCGCATCCGCGATCGTGCCCTCGCAGGCAAGGTTCGTCACCGTGCTGTCGCCGGTCACGACCCAGGTGGAGTCCGCGTCGATCACAAGCGTGCAGCTGCCGTCCCCGCCGGTGCCGGCGCAGCTCTCATCGTCGATGACCGCGCCCTTCAGCACGCTCCCCTCGGTCACATACAGCCGCAGCGTCGAAATGCTGTCCCAGATCACGTCGCCCGCCATCTCCTGGGTGATCGCCGTGAAGGTGCAGTCCGCGCCGTTTGCGCCCGTCTGTCCCCAGCCGCGCTTGTTGCTGTTGCCCGTGCAGCGCAGGAAGTACTCGCTGTCCTCCGCCGCTTCGATGCGGACGCCGGATAGGATGAACTCGCTCTGTGTGTTGGTGGTGTACAACAGGCCGCCGTTTGCGGAGGTCAGGCTGCCGCCGACCATCTCAAAGCTGCCCTTGCCCACTTCGGCGTCGCCGGACATGCTCTGGTAGAGGATGACCGTCCACGTGTTGTCATTCTGCTCCTGGTCGGGCATATCGCCGGTCAGATTGCAGTCGTAGAGGCGCACAGCGTTGAGCCCCTCCAGGCACAGCGCCTCGGAGCCGGTCGCCGTGAGATCGGCGCCGTGGATCGTGATGTCCGCCGTTACGTAGACCGCCGGGCTGCCGGAACCGTTTGAGGTGTAGCTGCCGCCGTCCACGACCATGGTGCCGCTGCCGCGGTCGGAGCGGATCGCAGCGGAGCTCCCGCCCTCGGTCGTCACCGTGAGGTTCCTGGCGTACAGCGTACCGCCGCCCGCCACGTGGATACCGCCGGAGGTATCCTGCGTCGTCGCGATCGTCGTGTCGGTCACCACGGCCGTGCCGCTGCCGTAGGCAAAGACGCCCGCGCCACCCTTTGCGTCCGTCTCGATCACGGAATCCGATACCGACAGGGTGCCGCCCGTCGCAAGAAGTGCCGCGCCCACGCCGTAGAAGCTCGCGCTGTCGCCGCCCGTGCTGTCATCGGAGATGCGCTTTACGGTGACGTTCTCCAGCGTGACGGAACCGTCCGTTACCAGCACCGCGTTCTCGTCCGTCCCCGTCGATTCGATGGTTTCATCCGCGATATCGGTATCTTCCGCGAAGGTGTTCACCGCGTCATAGCTCTCCGGCTGGCTGCTGCCGCCGCCCGGCATCCCGCCGGGGCCGCCCTGGCCGCCGGGCATTCCGTCAGGCGGATTTCCCGGCATTCCGTCAGGCGGATTTCCACCGGGGCCGCCTTGTCCCATTTCGGGCGGCATAGCCGGGGGTGTCTGTCCTTCCGCCAGTGCGGCAAAGCTCATCATCAGTACGGCAAGCGCTGTCAGCAGCGCAAAAATCTTCTTGGCTCTCATCAGGATGTCCTCCTTTGTTTGAATGGCCGTATTCTACCAGCACATTGTGGCAAAGGTGTGACACAAGGTTGCCGACTTTTCAGCCAATTGGGGCGGGGATATGAAAAAAGCACCTCCGCAGGATGCGAAAGTGCTTTGCTTGAATCAGCGGGATTACTTGACCTCGACGGTAGCGCCGGCGGCTTCCAGCTTCTTCTTGATCTCCTCGGCTTCGTCCTTGGAGGCGCCTTCCTTCAGGGTCTTGGGCGCGCCCTCGACCATGTCCTTGGCTTCCTTCAGGCCCAGGCCGGAAACGACCTCGCGGACGGCCTTGATGACGGCGACCTTCTTCGCAGCGTCGAAGCCGGTGAGCACGACGTCGAACTCGGTCTTCTCCTCGGCAGCAGCGGCCGGGGCAGCTCCGCCGGCAGCGGCGGCAACGGGGGCAGCGGCGGTAACGCCGAACTTCTCTTCGAGAGCCTTGACGAGCTCGCTCGCCTGAAGCAGGGTAAGATTCTCAATCGCGGATACGATCTCATTGATTTCCATGATGCTTTCCTCCTGTAATTTTTAGGATGATTTCTGATTACTGTTCGCCGGCTTCGGCCTTCTTGTCGGCAATCGCCTTGATGACATAGGCCAGAGCGGTCGCCTGGGAATTGAGTGCGCCCATGATCTTGGCGATGAGCTGCTCGCGGGGCAGGATGTCGGCCAGGGCCTTGATGTCCTCCACGCTCTGCGCTGCGCCGTCCATGTAGCCGCCCTTGATGGTGAGAGCGGGCACCTTCTTGTCCTTCTCTGCGGCGGCGATGAACTCCTTAACGAGCTTCGGGCCGGAGATCGGGTCGTTGTTGCTGAAGATGTAGGCGTTGGGGCCTTCCAGCACCTTCTGATCCAGCTCGATGCCCTTGTTCTGCATCGCGCGGCGGGCCATGGTGTTCTTCAGCACGCAGTAGTCCACACCCGCGGCGCGGCACTTTGCGCGCAGGGCCGTGATGGCCTCGACGGTGAGTGCCTTGTACTCCACGATGGTGATGGACTGCGCCTTCTCGATTTTCTCCTCGATCTCGGCGACGACTGCCTTTTTGGCTTCCAAATTCGCAGACATTGGTAAGGTTCCTCCTTTCCGTACGGATCCGGAAAAGAAAATCCCTGCGCTGGGCGCAGGGACACAAATCACATTGAGTCTCGCGCCTCGGCCGGCGTTAAACTTATCGCACTGGGCGACCGGCTGTCTTTGGCACAGATCTTTTCAATTCACGACGGGTATTATAACCGCTTTACGGGGCCGTGTCAACCAATTCTTTCAATTCTATAGCGCTTTCATAGCGGTAAACGCTTCCCCAGTCCGCCGCGCAGGCAAGGTGGCCCGCATCCGCCCAGCCGGGCGCCTCCAAAGCCTCCTCCGGCGACAGGTAGACGAAGACCTCTCCTTCGGGCGCCTCCGCGAGATGCCGTTTTTCCTGCAGGTATTCATTGAGTTTCAGACGCTTCCATTCCTCGGAGTAGGTCGGCTCCTCCAGCACCCAGACCTCCAGCGCGCCGTCCGTCGCCTGCGAGAGGTTCGCGCCGTTCCAGAAGGTCGCATATCCCCTTTCAAGGCCTGCATCCTTCAGCCAGGCAGCCGCCTGCTCCTGGTTTGTCGCCCCGTGCGGCAGATCCTCGCGCACATAGACCGCCGCATTCAGCGCAAAGACACCGGCAAAGGCCAGGCACAGCAGCTGCATCGCCGCCTTCGGCAGACGGGAGCGGGCGATGCGCCGGTCCAGCACGGCGATCATCGCAAGCAGCCCCGGCAGGTAGTACTGGCAGCCGAAGTTCTGCGTGGACAGGTTGACGGCGATGCCGCAGAGCGCGGCAAAGAGCGCGTAGAGTTCAAGCACGCGGGGCGCGGTAAAGAAGCCCTTCTCTTCGCGCAGGGCGCGCGCGGGGGAGACGAATGCAAACCCCGCAAGGGCGATGGAAAACAGGGCGAGCAGCCCGCGCAGCGAGATGAGGCTGGATGCCTCCCTGAAGCCGAAAAATTCGATGGCTTCCGTAAACTGGTAGGTGAGGATCTCGGCATCCGGCTCCGCCACGTGCGTAGTGCCGTAGCTGTCAAAGGTGTAAAGCTGCGAAAGCACGCGCGTGTTGATCATCCAGCCCGCCAGCAGCAGCGCAAACGAAAGCGCCGCGGCGGCAAGCATCGGTATCGGCAGGGTACTGCAGCCCTCCCGCAGGGTCCTGTGTCCGCGCAGCGCGCTCAGCGTCTCCCACACGAGCGCCAGTCCCAGCGGCAGCACAAAGGTCATCAGCAGGCGCACGCCGGCCAGACCGCCCCACAGGGAGAGGAGCGCCATAAGGAGAAAGCGCCGGATGCGGCCCTTCTCCTTTCCCATGCGCATCAGCATGCCCAGCAGCAGAAAGATGATGCCAAGAAAGACCGAGTAGTAGCAGCCGAACACCGAAAACTCGGCGTAGACGCGGGTAAAGGGCAGCGCCAGCACCGCGGCGGTGTACAGGCCCCCCGCGCAAAGGCCGCACGGCTTTGCGGCGTAGAGGAAGCACGCGATCGTCACCGCAAGCATGACGGCCACGGCAAAAACCCTTGCCGCGTGCCATGAATGAAAGAGGGTGAGGCCCAGCTGATACAGCGGCACGGGGCTCACGATCCGCAGCTCGCTGGAATAGTACCAGCTGTCCGTCATGAGCCGCCCTTCGCGGTTCAGCAGATCGGCGAGCACCATCTCGCTGGCCAGGTCGGCATCCGGATAGTGGCTGCCCAGCCGGGCATATGCGCCCACGCTGAAGAGGAAGGCCAGCACCAGCAGCAGCGCCGCGGGCACACGCGAAAGCCCCGGCCCTGCCTCGTTGTGTTTCATCATGGAAATCCTTCCGTTCCTCCTCCGTTTTGCCGCCGGGCGGCAGTGCGGATCCGTCAGACGTTAAACAGCAGCTCGTCATAGCCGGGGATCGGCCAGAGGGCGGAATCGCAGATGCCTTCCAGCAGATCCACGGGCGCGCGCAGCACCGTCATCGCGGGCAGCAGCTCATCCCGGCAGGCGGCAGCGCGCGCGGCGCCGGAGAGCTTGGCAGTGCGCGCCTGCTTCTCCTCCAGGTCGGATAGCGCCCTTGTGGCCTGCCGCAGCAGGATGCACGCGCGCTCCAGCATCTCCCGGTGCACGGAGGCGTCCACCCCTGCCTCGGCCACCTCGTTTGCCGCCCGGGCCAGCTTGCCCGTCCAGCGCACGACGGCCGGCAGGATGTCCTTGCCCGCCATATCGATCATGGTCAGCGCCTCGATGTTGATCACCTTGGCGTACTGCTCCCAGGCCACGTCCGCGCGCGCCGCCAGCTCTTTGGAGGTGTACACGCCGTGCCGCGCAAACAGCGCAGCGGTATCCTGGGCGAGATAGGCGGGGATGGCGTCCACCATCGTGCGGATGTTGGGCAGGCCGCGGCGCTCCGCCTCCGCAACCCAGTCCTCCGTATAGCCGTTGCCGTTGAAGATGATGCGCTGGTGCGCCGTCAGCTCGCGCTGCAGCAGCGCCGGCACGGCTGAAAGCGGATCCGCTTCCTTCTCCAGCTGATCGGCAAAGTCGCCGAGCGCATCCGCCACGATGGTGCAGAGCACGGTGTTCGCGTCCGCCACGCAGGCGGTCGAAGGCACCATGCGGAATTCGAACTTGTTGCCCGTGAAGGCGAAGGGGGAAGTCCTGTTGCGGTCCGTCGCGTCCCTGCGGATGTGCGGCAGGGTGGAGACGCCCACGCTCATCTCCGAGGTGCAGGGCACCTGCTCGTCGCTGCCGCGGATGATGTGCTCCACGACGGCCGTCAGCTGGTCGCCCAGGAAGACGGAGAGGATGGCCGGCGGCGCCTCGTCGCCGCCCAGCCGGTGATCGTTCCCCGGGGTCGCCGCGGAGAGACGGAGAAGGGGCGCGTATTCATCCACAGCCTTCAGCACCGCCGTCATGAACAGCAGGAATTCCGTGTTCGTCTGCGGCTGGCGCCCCGGATCCAGCAGATTGCGCCCGCCTTCCGTCTGCAGGGAAAAGTTGTTGTGCTTGCCGCTGCCGTTGACGCCGGCAAAGGGCTTTTCATGCAGCAGGCAGACGAGGCCGTGGCGTCTGGCCACCTTTTTCATCACGTTCATGACCAGCATGTTCTGGTCGGAGGCCACGTTGGCCGTCGTGTGCACGCTGGCCAGCTCGTGCTGGGCAGGGGCTGCCTCGTTGTGCTCCGTCTTGGCGGGGATCCCCAGCCGCCAGAGTTCCAGATCCACCTCGCGCATGAAGGCCGCCACACGCTCCTTGATCGCGCCGAAGTAGTGGTCCTCCATCTCCTGCCCCTTGGGCGGCATCGCCCCGAAGAGCGTGCGTCCCGTGAAGATCAGGTCCTTGCGGCGCTTGTACGTCGCCTCATCCACGATGAAGTACTCCTGCTCCGCGCCCACAGACGCGAAGACCCGCTGCGTCTTCTCGTCCCCGAAGAGGCGCAGCACGCGCACAGCCTGGCGGCTGACCGCCTCCATGGCCCGCAGCAGCGGCGTCTTCTCATCCAGCGCCTCGCCCGTGTAGGCGCAGAACGCCGTTGGGATGCACAGCGTGCGCGTCCCGCCGTTGTCGTAGAGGAAAGCCGGGCTGGTCACATCCCAGACCGTATAGCCGCGGGCCTCAAAGGTCGCACGGATGCCGCCGGAAGGAAAAGAGGAGGCGTCCGGCTCGCCGCGGATGAGCTCCTTGCCCCGCAGCTCCATGATGACGCCGCCGTCGCCGTCCGGGCTGATGAAGGAGTCGTGCTTCTCCGCCGTCGTGCCCGTAAGCGGCTGGAACCAGTGCGTATAATGCGTGGCGCCGTTTTCAACTGCCCATTCCTTCATGGCGCAGGCGACGGCGCCGGCCAGCTCGGAATCCAGCTCCGCACCGGCCTCGATGCAGCCGTGCAGCCTGCGGTACAGCTCCTTGGGCAGCCTGCGGCGCATCTCCTTGTCTCCGAAAACCGCGCTACCGAACAGCGCGGGGATCTCTGTCTTTTCCATCGCTTTTCCTCCCGTTTTCTCCGGCAAGTTAAAGGAAATTATAACATTTCATCCGTATGGAGACAAGTGTGCCTGCCCGGTACTCTGTAAAAAAGCCTGCCGTGCGCTGCAGCAATTGCAGCGCACGGCAGGCTGTGTTTTCACCTTCTCAGGCGTCGGGGTCATCTGGCTTCGAATTCCACCGTGACGCTCGCGCTCACGCCCACGGTGCCGCCCCGGATCCCTGCGCCCGCATCGCGCTTGCTCAGCATCTGCGCATCGCCGGATGCGGCTTCGGCGTAGACCATGTCGGAATAGCCCTGCTCGGTCACCTTGTCCACCCTGCCCAGGGTCAGGCCGGATTCGGCAGAGAGCACCTCCGCCTTTTCCCTTGCGGTGCGCACCGCGCTCTTCAGCGCCTCCAGATACAGGTCGTGTCTGTTCGTGCAGTCAAAGGTGATGCCGTTGAACTCCGTCATGCCGCTCTCGGTCATGATGCCGAGGACTTCATCCAGCCGGCTGAGATCCCGGCAGGTGACGACGAGCGAGTGGCCCGCCTGATAGCCGATGATCTGCGGCTCCTCCTGCGTGCCGTTGTAGTCATACGCCGGGTAGCAGCTGTAATAATCGGTCACGATGTCTTCCTTCGCGATGCCCATGGCCTCCAGGTTCTCCGTCGCGGCAGCGACGACGGCGGCGACCTTCTCCTGTGCCTCGGCGATGCTGGATGCGCGCAGGCTCGCGCCGCAGTTTACGCGCGCCAGATCCGGATCCGCCATGATGGTCGCCGTCCCCTGCGCGACGATATCCGCATCCGCAAGGGCGCAGCAGGAAAACGCCAGTGCCAGCAAAGCCAGCAGAACTGCAAACTTTTTCATCTTGTCCTCCTTTGTCCCGAAGCTGTTATTGGGCCGGCCGTATCCTTTGCCGTGCCTCTCTTTCGGGACAGTACAACCATAAGACGCAGCGGCTTCCGCTTTTATCCCGCAGAACCAAAATTATTTGATCCGCCGTCCTTCTTGACAAGGGCATCCCCCTTTGATACAGTCAGTAAAAACAGTTCATCCGGGGAGGTGCTCGATATGAAACTCCGGCGCCACGTCCTTCTGTGCGGCTTCATGGCCTGCGGCAAAACCACGGTCGGCCGCCTGGCCGCGCGCAGGCTCGGCGTCCCCTTTGCCGATACCGACATGCTGATCGAGGAGAAGACCGGGCAGACCATCCCGGAGATCTTCGAAGCGCGGGGAGAGGCTTCCTTCCGCGATCTGGAGCACGAGGTGCTCTGCTCTCTCCCCTCTCTTTCGCCCCGGGTGATCGCGACCGGCGGCGGGCTGCCCACCTTCGCGCGCAACGCCGCTCCGCTGCGCGCCGCAGGCCTGGTGCTCTTTCTGGACCGCGACTTTGACGACATCTGGCTCGTCCTCTCCCGGCGTACCGGCCGCCCGCTGGCCAAGGACCGCACCAAAGAGGAAATGCGCGCCCTCTATGAGGCGCGCCTTCCCCTCTACCGCTCCTGCGCGGATGACATCATCAAGAGCTGCAGCCGCGTGGAGGATACCGTGGATCTCATCCTCTCCCGCGTGAGCGCGGACTGCGGGACGCGCCCGTAAATCCGCGGCTCTCTCCCGCGACGGTCGTCTGCCCGGTCAGCTGAAGCTCCGCCGTCTCCTCTCCCGCGCTCACGAGCACCGTCTCCCCCACCGCAAGCGCCGGAGAGGAAAAGACGATGGAATCGCCGTCCGTTTCTGCCGTATGCTCAAGGAGCACGGTCCCATCCGCGAGCGCGACGGTGATCACGTCGCCCGCCGAAAAGGAGAGCCCCGCATACCGGAAGGAAGCCTGCGCCGAACTTTCGTCAAAGCACTCATCCATCCCGGAGGCACCGATGGCCAGCACGGTCCCGCCTGAGACAGTCAGGGTGCCTCCGCTTTCGCTGCCGCAGTCCAGCGCGCCGTTCATGCCGTCTTTCGGGCCGTCCACCACGATTTCCCCGCCTTCGATGACGAGGTCCCCGTTGGAATCCAGTCCGTCACCGTCCGCCTTTACATGGATATTTCCGCCGGCGATGCGCAGCAGCGCGTCGCTGTTTTCCGTTTGGGCCTCCGGACCGCCGTCCGTCCCGCCCGGCTCAAATCCCTCCGGCGGCTCCATCGTCTCCGGCCGCTCCGGGAGTTCACCGTCTGCTTCAGCTTTCTCCGGCCGCTGCGGCATCTCCGGCAGGGCGCCGTCTTCCGGGAAACCTTCCGGCAGCTCCGGCATGTCCCCGTCCTGCGGGAACGCCCTGTCAAAGCCGCCCGCGCGAAACCCGGATTCGCCTGAATCCGAATCCCCGCCGCCGGCGTTGATGCCGTCGTCGCTGGCCGTGATATCAAGGTCCCCGCCCAGGATTTCGACCTGATTGCCCTCCAGGCCTTCACAGCTCTCCGTCACCGTGATGCTGCCGCCTGAGACCGTCAGCACCGTCTCGGCGTGCACGCCGTCGTCCCCGGAGGCGATCACGAGGCTGCCGCCCGAGATGTCGATCCAACCGGTGTCCGGCTTGCTCTCATCCCCGTCGGCATGGACGCCGTCCGCACCGCTGGTGATCTGGATGTCCCCGCCGGAAATGCGGATGAAGTCATTGGCGCGCAGGCCGGCTTTGGCGGCCTCGATCACATAGTTCCCGCTGCTGATGCTGAGGCTGTCCGCGGCCTGTACGCCGTGCCTGCCGGCGCTCGTCAGCGTCAGGCTGCCTTCGCCTTCCAGCCAGAGGTCCGCCTTGCTCACCAGCGCGGAGGCGGCCTCCTCTCCCGTCGCCGCGGACTCGAGGCGGTTTTCGCTCCCCTCGGCCGTCACAAGCGTCACGCGGCTGCAGGAGGCGATCTCCAGCGCACTGCCCGTGCTGCTCGTGACCTCAAGCCCGTCCAGCACGAGGGTGACGTATCCCTTTTTGCCGGCCTCCACGACGATGCGGCCCTCCTGCCACTCCCCCGTCAGCCGGTAGGTCCCGGTACCCGCGATGGTCAGCACGCCGTCTTCCGCCGTCACACCGTCGCCCGTCCACTCCGCCGTTTCTCCCACGAGCGTGATCTCCGCCGTCCACACCGTTTCGGCATCCGCCGAAGCGGCAACATCCGGCAGGACGGCATTCCCCGTCCACACCAGCGTGCACAGCAGCGCAAAAGCCAGCACGATGGAAATCCATTCCTTCTTCATCCCGTTCACCTCTTTTTGTGCGCCTATTATGCCGCCCGATTGTGGCGGGAGGATGAACGCAAAAGGAAGAGTCCTTGACGAAAAAGCGAAGACTGTGTTTGCCCTTCTGCCTTTCCTCGGCTCTCCATAAAGAACCCTTCCACCGCCGTCAGGCGGTGGATAAGATCAGCCGCCTGATCCTCTTGAATCAGGCGGCCTGTTTTCTTCTGTTTCAGGTCACATGGAAGGCCTTCAGCGCGACCGACTCTTTTCCGCCGCCGTTTTCAGCGCCGATTCGTTTTCATCGGTGCGCACGCGCCTGGCCGCCACGATGCGGCGATAGTCGTCGTTTTCCACGCAGGTGACGAGGACCAGCAGCTGGTCGTCCGGCTGCACGTCGACGGTGCAGGTGTGCATGGAGGTGGCGATCAGCGTGTCGATGCCCGCCTTCCGCTCCGGTATGCTCGTGGAGCGGAGCGCATAGAGATCCAGATAATCCCGGTACTGTTCCTCCGTGGCGATATTGCCAACGGCGAAGACCACGTACCGGCCCGATTCATACATCGTATCGAACGTGATGAACGGATAATTGCGGTAGAAGTCGATGTTTTCGTAATTGCGCAGGCAGCCGAACATGGCGCCGGTCTTCATGTTATGTCCGTAGATGACGTACGTATACGGCCTGTTCTTGAGGCTGATGCCCGAATCCAGGAACAGCGCGCCGTTGGCGTTCTCCTCGCGCAGCGCATCGTGATCCAGATAGAAGACGTTATCCCGCTGCACCACCGGCTCATCCAGCATCCTGTGGATGTTCAGCCAGCCCATGATGTCCTTATTTTCCTTACGCAAGGTTTTAAAGCGGCTGCTGATCTTCCGGTTCGGGTTGCCCGGGTAGCCGGTGCCGGGCAGGCGCGGGATCGGCGTTTTCGTGGGCGACGGCGTCGGCAGGTCCAAATCCGCTTCCGGGGCAGCGGCCGGTGTGGGCGTCTCTTCCGGCATCTCCGCCATCGGCACGGCGGTCGGCGCGTCGTCGAACGGGAAAAGCATTTCGGGCGTCTCTTCAGGCTCTTCAGGCACGTCCGTCGGCGCGGACTGGTACAGCTCCCGCAGCTCCTGCGTGCTTCGCCGGGCAGCGAGGAGGTCCAACCCGTAACCGATCAGCTGAAGCAGGCCGAACAGCAGCAGGGCCAGCGCCATGCCGATGACGAGCACCCGCTCCCAGCGGATGCTTTGGCGGCGCCGCTTTCTTCTTTTCCGCCGCTTCGGCTGCTTCCGCAGCTTCTTCGTATCCAGCCGGGCGGCGAGGAGCTCCCTTCCATAGCCGATCAGTTCAAATAGGCCGGTCACAAGCAGTGCAACAGCCGAGCCCGGGGCACCCATCCGCTCCCGGAGGGTGCGGCGGCGCTGTCTTCTCCTGCGCCGCTTTGGCTGTTGCTCCATCGCCGTTCTCCTTTCGCAAAACAGGCCATACCAGCTGCCTGATATGGCCTGTTTGCAGTGTGTAAGGTTTTAGCCGTTCATTAAGGGGTTATCCGTTGTTCTTCCTGCGCTTGCGGGTGAAGACCACGCCGCCCAGCAGGGCCAGGCCTGCCAGCACGCATCCGGCCCACAGCACCGGCTTCGCTTCGTCGCCGGTCTTGGGCACCTTGTAGTTGACGATCGTACCGCCGTTGTAGCAGCGGTCGGTCACGTCGGCGTGCGAGCCCACGTTCTCGTAGCGCACCTTGTAGCCAGCAGGAACTTCCTCAACGACGTAGTAGTCCACGTAATCCGGGAACCACTTATGATAGTACCACGGATTATTGCTCTTATCCGGCATCGGGAAACTGATTTTGACAATATTGCCGTTCTCATCATAGAGGTGCCAGTCAATACTGTCGAGCTGATCGCCCTCCCAGCGTTTGTAGAAGGTGAACTTATAAGTCAGGTCGGAATCCTCATCGTACTTGTTCGTGATGGTGACCGTACCGGTGTCGGTCGTCGTCTCGCCATCTTTGGGCTCCACGGCCGGCAGCAACACGTCATCGCCGCTCTTCTTGTACAAATCGGAACTGAGTGTCTCTGTCACATAATAGGTTCTCGGGTTGCCGGCCTCATAGATCGGCAGATGCTCCCATGCGTAGGACCAGTAGTTATTGTCGGTACCAACTGTCACAGGTTCTTCTACCTTGATGACCTCCTGGCTGCCATCCTCCAACTGAATCTGTGCATACAGCTGTACGGTTGCGCCGGCGCTTCCGCGCTTCTTCCACTTGTTGTTATTGTCGTCCCAGAACTTTTTGACGCTGACTTTGGTTTCAAACGTTTTATGTGTGTTGAAGAATGTGAATGGATTCTCTTCATCACCGATTGTGCCGGTGGGTCCGCTGGTCGTATACCCTTCAACTGCCGTCTCTTCGACAGTGTACGTGATCTCGCTGCCGTCCAGATAACCGTCAAGATCCGTCCAGGTAGCGGTGTAGTAGTCGTCGCCTTCCTCTACCTTGGTCTCGGTTACTGTAAGCTTGCTCAGATTATCCTTACTTACATCTGTCGTTTCGCCTTTGACTGTAGCCTTAAGCACCAGATACTTCTTGAAGTCCTCGGGGCTCGGGCGGAGACCATCACGGTTCTTGTCGTCAATCCAGACCTTTCTGATGTCGACAGTCTTGCGCACATGGGTATTGGTGATAGTCTGGTCTTTGTCATACGTATAGGTGGGCTCCAACACGCCTTCTCCGTTATCTGTGAGCGTAACCGTTACCGTTACAGGTCCGCTGCTTGACCACGAGCCTGTGAAGCCATCCTCAGAGATCGTATAAGTGTATGTCTTGCCGACATCTGCGGCTGTGTACTGGATAGCGCCGAACGTTGCCGTGCGAGGATCACTGTCCTTGGTAAGCTCTACTTTCGCAGGACTCGGCATCGGTGTTCCTTCATCCTTGCCCTCAAGCTTGAAGGTCAGCGTCTGATCGTCCGGCCAGGGATCTTCACCCTCTTTGGCCTGATCATCTATGACATTCTTGATGACTTTAAGGATTGCATTGCCCGTCGCATCGTAGGTGTTCGTAAACGTTATCGGGCTGTCGGTTGTGCTACTCGCCGTAGCTGTCAGCGTTCCGTCGCCGTTGTCCACAACTGTAACCGTTACCGTCTTGCCATCTGCATCCTCGTCATTCGTTACGCCGTCAATCTCTCCAGTCTCGGATACAGTATAGGTGTACGTACCGGCCGCTGTGTACTCGAACTCGCCGAACGTGACACTCGCGTTATCCTGGTCCACTGTTCCTTCCATCGTAGTGGCCACAGGCGCTCCGTTATTCGCAGTTACTGTAATGTCGTAGCTCCACTCTTCCGGTCCCGTCAGCCCTTCCGGTATGACCATTTCCTTCTCTACCGGGAAGCTCGCCGTCGTCGGCTCTACACTGTACGTGTTCGTGAATGTCAGCGGGCTCGCTGCCGTGCTGCTTGCCGTC
>JAFUTW010000022.1 GCA_017484085.1 Clostridia bacterium | reverse complement strand
TCATGCTGTGCCCATCTGCGCGTAGAGACACTTTCTGAAGCAGTGTTTTTTTGCAGGCAAGGCACAGTCCTCTGCCTGCATTTTTGTTGCCGCTCGGTTCCTGAATCCGGTAAAGGCATGCAGAAATGCAGCCTTGCCGGACTTTTTATTATGAATATGGAGGTACAGGAAGATGAAAAGAATACTGACAATCCAGGACATTTCCTGCTTCGGCAAATGCTCCCTGACGGTTGCTCTGCCGCTGCTGTCGTCTATGGGGATCGAAACGGTGATATTACCGACAGCTATCCTCAGCACACACACCCTTTTTAAAGGGTTCACGTGCAAAGACCTGTCTGATCAACTGAAACCTATCACTGATCATTGGAAGCAGGAAGGGATCACCTTCGATGCAATTTATACCGGATACCTTGGCACTGAAGAGGAAATCGACACTGCGATCGGTATCATTGAAAATTTCAGGGACGAAAACACGCTCGTCTTTGTTGATCCGGCAATGGGAGATAACGGAAAACTGTATCCCGCTTTTAATGAGCATTATGCAAAGAAAAACGCGGATCTCTGTGCTGTCGCGGATACTGCTGATCCCAATATCACAGAAGCCAGTTTTCTGACCGGTCTCCCCTATCAGGAAGACTATACGGAAGACTATGTGAAGAAAATGCTATTGGCTCTTGCCGCCATTGGCACAAAGACTCCGATCCTTACCGGTGTTTCTTTGGCTGAGGGAAAGACCGGTGCGATGGGTTATGACGCTGAAAAGAAAGAATTCTTCCATTATCAGAATGATAGAATCCCGACAGCCTTCCATGGTACCGGAGATATCTTCTCCAGCGTCCTGGCCGGTGCGTTCGTACTTGGCATTGACAGAACGAAAGCGCTGAAAATCGCATCAGATTATACGGCTCTTACCATTGCTGAAACACTGAAGAACCCGGAAAATCCCTGGTATGGTGTGGATTTTGAAGCGGTTATTCCTGAATTGATCGAATCTTTGAAACGGGTTGAGGAGGAGTGAAACTATGCCGCGCATCGCACCAGTGAATCTGACGGATCTTTCGCCTGAGGCGAAAGCCGCCGTTGATGAACACCTGCGTCAGGGATACCGGCTGACGAATGAAAAACTGACCCTGCTGCACAATGCAACGGCGTTTGAAGCGCTGGAGGCACAGTCCTATGCAGTGGACAGGGAACTGCAGCGGCTTGTCGGAAAACGGGCTGCCGACTTCTTTGAGTACGCGATCTCTGTGGAAAATGATTGTATCGTGTGCACCACCTATTTCGGAAAGCTCTTGCGAAGCATGGGCATTGAGGATTTCGAGGGCTTTGCCTTCACGCCTGAGGAAGAGCTCATGATCGAATATGGCCGCGCCATCGCGAAAAATCCAAAGCAGATTCCGGATGAGCTCTTTGAAAGGCTTCGCGCGGCCTTCGATGAGGAAACCCTCGTCGTCATGACCACCATGGCGGTGTTTATGATCGCGAATAATGTGTTCAATGATGCACTTCAGGTTGAACCTGAACCCTGAAGCCAGATGAAAAGGAACGGAAGGAGAAGAACGATGTCCATCTACAGACACACGGAATCTGCGCTGATTCATGGCGGGAACACCATCGATCCGCTCACTGGGGCGGTAAACATTCCAATCTATCAGACATCAACTTTTCAGCAGAAAGCACTGGGACTGCACCCGGAATGGGAGTACGCCCGCACCGGAAACCCAACCCGGGCTGCGCTGGAACGGCTGATCGCGGAGCTGGAAGAAGGGATACAGGGGTTTGCCTTTGCGTCCGGGATGGCTGCCATCACCGCCGTCCTGTCACTTTTCAGAGCAGGCGACAAAGTGCTGATATCCAGCAATGTCTATGGCGGCACATACAGGGTTCTGGACAGGGTTTTCAGCGCTTTTGACCTGCGTTATGCCATCGCGGATACCGATAATCTGAATGAGCTGGAAAAGGAGATCACGCCGGACGTAAAAGCGATTCTGGTAGAGAGCCCCGCAAATCCTCTCATGACCGTCACCGATATTCAGGGTGTGGCGGAGCTTGCAAAGCGGCATCATGTGCTCACGATTGTGGATAACACCTTTATGACACCCTATCTGCAAAAGCCGCTGACCCTTGGCGCGGATATCGTGCTCCACAGCGGAACCAAGTACCTGGGCGGACACAGCGATGTGGTCGCGGGCCTGGCCGTGGTGAAAGACGCCGCTTTGGGCGAGCGGCTGGCATTCATCCAGAACGCGACGGGAGGCGTCCTGGGTCCGCAGGATTCCTTCCTGATCATCCGGGGAATCAAAACGTTGGCCGTCCGGATGGATCGGCATGTGGAAAATGCACAGCAGGCTGCGAACTACCTGAAAAGCCATCCTGCAGTCAGTAGGGTTTATTATCCTGGTCTTTCCGACATGCAGGGATATGAGGTCAACCGGCGTCAGGCAAAGAACGGGGGGGCGATGATCTCTTTCATCCTGGATGATCAGCACGACTACCGGGTCTTCTTCTCCTCCCTGAAGCTGATCGCACTGGCCGAAAGCCTGGGAGGCGTGGAATCCCTGGTCTGTCATCCAGCTACAATGACGCATGCATCCATTCCCCAAGAAATCCGGGAAAAAGTCGGCATTACGGACAACCTGATCCGTCTGTCGATCGGCATAGAGCACATCGACGATCTGCTGGCTGATCTGAGCCAGGCTATCGAAGCCAGCAGCAAATAAGGAGGTCATCACATGGCAGTCTATCAGTCTATGCAGGAACTGATCGGAAACACCCCGCTGGTCCGCCTGACCCATCTTGGCTTTCCGGAAGACGTTTATGTCTTTGCCAAGTTGGAACTTTGGAATCCCAGCGGCTCCGTGAAAGACCGCACCGGCCTGTATATGGTTCGGGACGCGGAAAACAGAGGCATCCTGAACCCCGGCGGAACCATCGTCGAGGCGACAGCCGGAAACACCGGCCTGGGAATTGCTTTCGCGGCCCTGAATCGGGGGTATCGCATCATCTTTGTGGTGCCCACCAAGTTTTCCCAGGAAAAGCAGACCCTGATGCGTTCCCTTGGCGCGGAAATCATCAATACGCCCAGAGAAGACGGCATGCTGGGCGCGGAGGAGAAGGCCAATGAATTGCGGGCGTCCATTACAGGCGCGATTTCTCTGGAACAGTTTCACAATATGGCCAATCCGCAGGCGCATTATGAGACAACCGGACGGGAAATCTGGGAGGATCTGGGTGAGAGCCTGGCCTGGTTTGTGGCCGGTGCGGGCAGCGGCGGTACCTACAGCGGCGCCATACGTTACATCAAGGAGAAAAAGCCCTGTGTCCAGGGTGTGCTTGCTGATCCAGTCGGCTCCACAATGGGCGGCGGCGAACATGGGGATTACGACATAGAGGGTATCGGCAACGACTTCATTGCGGATACGATGGATATGGGCCTTGTGGACCGGGTCATCAAGGTAGCCGACCGGGAGGCCTTTGAAAACGCACGGCTTCTGGCTTTACGGGAAGGCATATTTGCAGGGTCCTCCTCCGGTGCGGCGCTGGCGGCTGTGCGCAAGCTGGTGGACAGCGGCGCGAGAGGAACCATTGTCACCGTTTTTCCGGATCGGGGAGACAGATATTTCAGCAAAGGGCTGTATGACTGAGGGGGAAGACGAATGACCCTGCAGCAGCTGAATGACGTGATCGCCATCGCGGAGACCGGTTCCTTCAACCGCGCGGCGGAGCGGCTGTACATCTCACAGCCGTCCCTGACCAGCGCGATCAAGGAGCTCGAAAAGGAACTGGGTGTGGTGCTGTTCAACCGCAGCGGGAAAGGCGCAACCCTGACGGCGGAAGGCGTGAACTTCCTGCCATATGCACGCTCTGTGATCATGCAATACCAGAATCTTCTGGACGCATATGGCAAAGCCGGCCCCAGAAGAGAGCGATTTGCGGTTTCCACACAGCATTATTCCTTTGCAGTGAAAGCGTTCTCTCTTCTGACCCACGCATATGACCTGGCAGAATACGATTTTGCGATTCGGGAAACACGAACGCAGCAGCTCATTGATGATACTGCCGCCGGCAGAAGCGAGATCGGCATCCTGTATCTCAGCGATTTTAACCGCAAAGTCATCACCAAAATGCTGAACGAAAACGGTCTGTCCTTTCATCACCTGATCGACTGCCGTGCGTATGTCTACCTTTGGCGCGGTCATCCCCTCGCCGAACGAAAATCGATCGCTTTTGATGATCTTGCACCATATCCCTGTCTATCCTTTGAGCAGGGCGAAAACAGCAATTTCTACCTTGCGGAGGAAATCCTTTCCACCAATGAGTATTCCAGGATGATCAAATGCTGCGACAGGGCGACCATTCTGAACCTGATGATCGGCTCACTCGGGTATACGCTGTGCTCCGGTATCATCTGTGAGGAACTGAACGGCAGCGAATATCTTGCCGTTCCCTATGAGGCGGACGAAGAAAACCCCAACAGCGTCATGGAGATCGGCTACATCACCCGGAAGAACAGCCTGCTGAGCCAGATTGGAGAAAGGTATGTGGCTGAGCTCAAACGATATCTTGAAATGGAGGCGAAACCGGATGCCGATTCGGATCAATGAACAGATGCCCGTTGTAAAGCGGCTGGAAGAAGAGCAGATCTTTGTCATGCATGAATCCAGAGCAGCTTCGCAGGATATCCGTGAACTGGAAATCGCTGTTCTGAATATCATGCCGGATAAGGAGGACACAGAGCTTCAGCTTCTGAGGCTCCTTTCCAATACGCCACTGCAGGTGAAGCCAACTTTCCTGAGGCTGGATTCCCACCTATATAAGCATGTTACGGAGGATTATCTGCAGAAATACTATCGGCCTTTTTCTGTTGTGAAGGATCGATGTTTCGACGGCCTGATTATTACGGGGGCGCCGGTGGAAATCATGCCGTTTGAAGAGGTTGACTATTGGAACGAACTGGTCGAGTTAATGGACTGGGCGGATCATCATGTGACGGCAGTCATGCACCTGTGCTGGTCTGCGCAGGCGGGTTTATACCATCACTATGGAATTCAAAAGCATCTGTTGCCAAGCAAGCTTTCAGGCGTTTATTCGCACAGGACCATTTATCGTGAAGAACCGCTCACCCGGGGATTCAATGATGTGTTTCATGCGCCGCATTCCCGCTATACCGGACTTCTGAAGGAGGAGGTACAGCGCCATCCAGAACTAGATATCCTGGCAGAATCGGATGTGGCCGGCATCTATCTGATTCACGACAGAGAGAAGCGTCGTTTATTTGTCACGGGGCATCCGGAATACAGCAGGGCTACTCTTGCCAACGAATATACAAGGGATGTGGCCAAAGGCATTCATCCGGCTGTTCCTATACGCTATTTCCCGAACGATCATCCTGCGGGCGTTCCTCTTTTCCAGTGGAAGGCACATGCCAATCTGCTGTTTGCCAACTGGCTGAACTACGAAGTGTATCAGATTACGCCCTATCATCTGAATGACGTGGGAAAATAAGCAGGAAGCTGCGTGGAAGTGTCACCCTCCCCAATGGAGCGATGGTTGGGATCGGGCTGATTGCTAAAGCATGCACTGAGCAATCTTCAAAGTCTGATAGACAGCATCTATTGAACCCAATCATGCTTTCGTATTGGACAATTATCCACTATATCGATAGAATATGTATATAAAATGAAGGAGGAAGTTCGGCAATGCGCTGTCAATGCAAATCCTATGCCGTGCTGCTGAGCCGGAATCGAATGCGCGGTGCTATAGCCTAAAGGTAAGGCCGGGGTTTCATAAACCTTTCAATCCCGGTTCGAGTCCGGGTAGCACCTCCAATAATAAAAACAAGAAGGAGAAAAACCATGTCAGATATCAAGAATTCCGCGAACTGGTCCTTTGAAACCAAGCAGCTCCATATCGGGCAGGAACAGGCTGATCCCGTCACCGATGCCCGCGCCGTTCCGATTTACGCGACGACTTCCTATGTATTCCACAACAGCGATCACGCCGCTGACCGCTTCGGCCTCCGGGACGCCGGCAACATCTATGGCCGGCTGACCAACCCGACCCAGGGCGTGTTTGAAGCCCGCATCGCGGCGCTGGAAAATGGTACCGCAGCGCTGGCGGTGGCCTCCGGCGCGGCGGCCATCACCTATACCTTTCAGGCGCTGGCCAAATCCGGTGAGCATATCGTAGCCTCCAAGACGATTTACGGCGGCACCTTCAACCTGCTTGAGCACACCCTGCCTCTGACCACCGGGATCACCACCACCTTTGTCGACCCGGATGTGGAGGGAAGCTTTGAGGCCGCCATACAGGAAAACACCAAGGCGATTTTCATCGAGACTCTGGGCAATCCGAACAGTAACATCGTCGACATTGAGGAGATCGCGAAGATTGCTCACAAGCACGGTATCCCGCTGGTGGTGGACTCTACCTTCGCGACGCCCTACCTGGTACGCCCCATCGATTACGGCGCGGATATTGTCGTTCACTCCGCCACCAAGTTCATCGGCGGTCATGGAACAGCCATCGGCGGTGTGATCGTCGAGGGCGGAAAGTTTGACTGGAAGGCCAGCGGCAAATATCCCTGGATCAGCGATCCGAACCCCAGCTACCATGGCGTTTCCTTCTATGACACGGTAGGCCCGGCGGCCTTCGCTACCTACATCCGCGCCATCCTGCTGCGCGACACGGGTTCGACGCTATCCCCATTCCACGCTTTCATCTTCCTGCAGGGGCTGGAAACGCTGTCTCTCCGTGTGGAGCGTCATGTCGAAAACGCATTGAAGATCGTGGACTATCTCTCGAAGCATCCGCAGGTGGAGGCTGTGCATCATCCGGCGCTGCCCTCGGAACCCAGTCATACGCTATACAAGAAGTATTTCCCGAACGGCGGCGGCAGCATTTTCACCTTTGAGATCAAAGGCGACAGCGACACTGCCAAGAAGTTCATCGACAACCTGGCCATCTTCTCTCTTCTTGCCAACGTGGCGGATGTAAAATCCCTGGTCATCCATCCCTACACGACAACCCACAGCCAGCTGACGGACGAGGAGCTGCTGGATCAGGGCATACGCCCGAACACCATCAGGCTATCCATCGGCACGGAGAACGTGAAGGATCTGATTGCGGCCCTTGACGCGGCGTTCGAAGCAATCAAATAATCCGGTGAAAACAGATAATGGAGGGATGCGGATGCGCTCGCATCCCTCTATCTTCGATAAAGGAAGTGAGCAATACTGCAGTCACTCTGCGCCGCGGGTCTGTGCGCTGGCTGACAACAACGGCGTTATTCATGGGAATGAATGTCATATTGTCTCTGAGTACATTCAGCATTCCTGTCCCGGGCGGCCACCTGTACTTTTGTGACGCTGTCATCGATACGGCAGCCATTCTATTGGATCCGTTCGCAGCCTTTGTGGTCGGCGGCATCGGTTCTTTCCTGGGCGACTTTTTCTTTTATCCGGCTCCGATGTTTGTATCGCTGGTCACTCATGGATTGCAGGCGGTGATTGTCTCTGTGATATCACATAAGCTTCTGACAAAGAAGCCCGTGGTGTCATCATCTATCGCGGTGATCGTCGGAGCGGTCATCATGGTCGTCGGCTACACCCTGGGAAGAGCTTACGTGTATTCGACTCCGGAATATGCCATATTGAAGCTGCCTTTTGAGATTCTGCAGGCAGGGTTCGGGGCAGTGGTATCCATCATCCTTCTCTATCCAATGCGGATCGGCGCCCTGTTTCAAAGAATTCTTCATGATTGATAAGGAGTGCAGGACATGGCTACATCCCTCCATCACAACAAAAAAGCGATACGCCTGAGCATCGCCATCTTTCTGGGGCTATTGCTTGGCGCGCTTTTCGGTCTTATTATGCCTGACTGGGCGGAACCGGTCACCAGCCTGATCAGCACCATCTATCTCCACGGTCTGACCATGATGATCTATCCTTTGGTGTTCTGTTCCCTGATCGTCGGCATCAAGGGGATCGGCAGCGTATCCGCTACCGGCAAGGTTGGCGGTCAAGCGCTGCTGTACTTCATTGGGACAACGCTCTTTGCTAGCCTGCTGGGCCTGTTTCTTCCCAAGGCGCTGAATATCGGGACAGGCGTAACCATTGAAATGGCTGAATCCGAGGTGCAGGCGGCGGAGTTTACAAGCATTGTGGACACCATCAAAAACCTGATCCCCGCCAATCCATTTGCCTCCTTTGTGAACGGAAATATGCTCCAGGTTCTGGCATTTGCGATTATCGTTGGTATTGCCTGCCTTGTGCTGGGTGAAAAGGCGTCTCCTTTTGTCAGGCTATGCGAGGCAGTGGATGAGATTTCCGTGAAAATCATTTCAGCGGTAATGTATACGACGCCGGTCGGCGTGTTCTGCTCACTCGCTGGAACCGTCCATGCGAATGGCCTTCAAACTATTCTTTCATTGGCAGCAGTTCTCGGAATTCTTTATCTGGTTATGGCTCTGTATATTTTTATCGTTTATGGTCTGATCATCGTCAAAGGAATTGGAAAGTTCAGCATGAAGCGCTTCTTCATCACCGTGCTTCCAGCTGCGCTGAACGCTTTCGGAACAGCGTCATCATCGGCGACACTGCCCATCAGTAAGCGCTGCGCTGATGAGATGGAAGTACCCAATGAAATTTCTTCGCTGGCCCTGCCTCTCGGCGCGACGATCAATATGGACGCGGTTTCCATCGTCATGTCATTTATGATCGTATTCTTCGCAAACGCCACGGGAACGGAATTGCCCTATGGTCTTCTGGCGGTGGTTTTGCTGAGCAACACGCTGCTCAGTATCGGCGCGCCGGGCGTCCCGAACAGCGCGATTGCTTCCTTTGCGGCTCTGGCGGCGATCGCAGGCCTTCCCACGGGAATTATGGGCATGTATGTGAGTGTCAATATTCTGGTGGACGCTGGGGCAACTTGCTGCAATGTGCTGGGTGATATTGCTTCTGCCGTTGCCATGAAAAGAACATGCAAGCTTCCGGAGAAAGCTAACTGATCAAAAAGCAGAAAACAGAAGAAAGCCTGCTGAACCAATCGCTTCAGCAGGCTTTTGTATGCTGTTCGACAGTTTTTCCTACACACCGCAGGGGTAATCCTCAAGATTGGAGGGCTGAGGCTTAGCCTGATCGATCAGTTGCTGTAAAGAAACCGATTCCAGATAATCATGTACCACTTTTTCCAGCCCTTCCCAGGCGGGAAGTGTGATGCAGAAACCACACCTGGCGCATTCGTTGACAGGACGCTCAAGACACGCAACCGCATGCAAAGGTCCTTCGATCAGGCTGACAATCTGCCAAAGCGTGATTTGCTCCGGAGAAAGCAACAAGCGGTAGCCTCCGGTTTTACCTCGCCGGATTCCCAGAATCCCAGCCGATGCGAGCGGGGCCGTAAAAGCTTCCATGTATTTTTTTGAAATCTGCTGACGTGAGGCCACATCTTTCATGGAAACATATCCATTGTCTCCCTGGTTCATGGCAATATCGACAAGCATACGCGCAGCATAACGTCCCTTCGTCGAAATAAGCATTCACTCACCTCCAAGTAGCATGTCTATTATAATACTGGATAATAGGCGAGTCAATTGTAGACAAAGGAACAAATATGTCAGCAATCCGGCTCATGTGAACCAGATTGCAGGCCTGCTGCGTTATTCGGTTGTGATCTCACTGTACTCCCCGGAAACCCATCCAACCTGGCTTCCGATTTTCACGGCCTGCCAGCCGTTGAAGGCGCTGGCCACGTACTCCAGCGTCGTGCCCGGCGCGACGGCGGTGATGCGGCTGTAGCTGGTACCGTTGCCCGTGCGGATGTTAACCTTCCCGCCAGCTGACTTGATCAGCATACGGATGGTAGTCTGCCCATCGATGATCGAGGACGGACAGTACCGGGGCGGACTTGTTCCTTACGGCTACAGGCTAGAGCAACTCGGGCGCATGAACAAGAAGAACAAGCCGGTTCTGGATCTGGTCATCGACCAGGACGAGGCCGCCATCGTGAGGGAGATCTTTCATCTTCTGGTGAATAAGGGCTACGGCACGGTCAGGGTGACCAAGTACCTTAATGATAAGGGGATCAAGACCAAGCGGAACAAGGGTCCCTGGCGCGGAACAGCCATCCGGGCGTTGATCGACAACCCGATCTACATCGGCCATATGCACATGGGCGAAACGCTCTCCCCGAAGTTTGAAAACCTCCAGATCATTGACGATGACCTGTTTGCCCGGTGCCAGGAGGTCGTTAAGGGGCGAGCCACTTTTTTGAAGAAAGACATGACAGTGCCGGAACGGACTGACACGGGCAGCCTGCTTTCCGGCCTCCTTTACTGCAAGGAATGCGGGGCCAAGCTCTACTACAGTCACGGGACGTCCAAGCGGAAGATGACGGACGGCACGATTCGCGTTTACGGGCGTGAGTCATACCGCTGCTACACAAAGCTGAACCATCCGAACGGATGCGCCGGCCCCAGTTCATACAGCGCGGAGCTGATCAACGACGCAGTGCTCAAAGAGATCCGGAGGTTCCTGACGGTAATCAGGGACATCCCGCAGGAGAATTTGCTGGAAAAAGCCAGAGAGAAACATGACGGTGTCAACGAGGTCGCTTACCGGCAGGCTGAGCAGGATTACTTCGAGGCCCACAAGCAGATTACCGCTCTGGAGGAACAGGCGATCAAAGCCCTGACCGGGGAAAACAGCCTGGACATTTCCATCGTGAATTCCATGATGCCGAAGTACAGAGAAAAAATGGAGCAGGCCCAACGGCGCATGGAAGACGCCAAAGCCAAGATGGAACAGGAAAAAGAGCAGAGCAAGGAAGCGCGCCGCGAGATCGGAGAGCTGGTTTCCTGGGCGGAAGCCTTCGATGACGCGGAGCCGGAAACCAGGAGGATGATCATCGCGCGGCTGGTGGAGCGGATCGACATCGGCGCGGACTACTCGATCAGCATCCGTTTCCGGATCAGCATGAAGCAGTACACCGGCGACGTTGCCTGAGTCGGAAATATAAAAATCCCGCGGGGAGCAGTGAAAACTCCTCGCGGGATTTTTGTCGGTATCCGTCATTCCGTTTACATCCGCGAAAACCGAAAATGACGGTATAATCATATCGTACCACGATGTCGTGTTGACTTCATAAATGCAGATCGTGGGTAGTCACCTCCTCCAGCAGGACATAAAAAGCGCCGTTCATGACTGAACGACGCCTGACAGATTTATGGCTGTGATCCTGTCTTATCCGATGACAGCATCCCCGGCAGTATACTCTTCGAGGGAATTCTCCCGAACCTGAATACAGGCCCAGCTGACAGGTGAATCGGCGGCGGCGCTGAACTGCCGCTTCACTGCGGGCGCTACCCTGATCACATCTCCGGCGGCAAAATCAACTTTTTCGCCGTCGAGTACAGCGCTGCCCTTGCCGGACAGGATGATGTAGATTTCCTCATTCTTCTTATGGGTGTGTACGAAAGGCACACCCGCGCCTGCGGGAAGGTTGTTGATGCTGATCTCCGCGCCGGTCAGTCCCAGTACGTCGTGCAGTTCGGTTCTCGGGTCCTGCTTTGCGTTCCACTTGCTGAAGTTTGCCATGTCAGTTTTCCTCCTTCTTATTTCGAACTCCCGTATTCTGGGAGCCTCGAACCTCTTCATGATAGAAGTAGTCCACGATGGTCGGATGCCCCTGCGGTACGCGCTCGTAGGGCGTTTCATTATCCACGAAGCGGCAGCCGTATCTGTGAGCCATCTCTTCGGCTTTCTTTTCGAGGGCTTCAAAATAGCCGCGATTCCGCTTTCCGTAGATCTCCTCATACAGCGGCATCAGATGCGGATACTTCGCCGCGATATAGTCCATGATCGTCTTCTTGAATCCGCCGCGCAGGTTCAGGTTCTCCAGCTAGACCAGGTCGCACTGATCCTTCGCCCGTTCGAAGATCGCCTCAATGTCCGTGATCCCGGGAAATACCGGCGAAATGAAGCATACCGTCCGGATGCCCGCGTCGTAGACCTGCTTCATAGCCGCGAGACGTCTTTCGATGCTGACCGCCGCGTCCATATCGTTTTTGAAATTTTCATCCAGCGTGTTCACCGACCATGAAACCGTCAGCCGGTTCCGCTTGTTGATCTCCGTCAGCAGATCCATATCCCGCAGGACGAGATCGGATTTGGTGCAGATCAGGATATCCGCACCGCTGTCCTTCAGCTGTTCCAGAAGAAGGCGGGTCTTTCCGAACTTCTCCTCCAACGGGTTATATCCGTCGGTCACCGTGCCGACGATCACCTTCTGCCCGGCATATTTCTGCGGATTGGTGATGGCGGGCCATTCCTTCACATCCATGAAGGTGCCCCAATCCTCGGTATGCCCGGTAAACCGCTTCATAAAGCTGGCATAGCAGTATTTACAGGCATGGGGACAGCCCACATACGGGTTGACCGAATACCCGCCCAGCGGCCCATTCGACTTGGTCATGATGCTCTTCGTCTGGACAAATCCTACTTTGATTTCCGGCTGCTCCATGTTCTCTGCTCCTCCAATACATGATTGAATGCTTCCGGCAGTTCCTGGATCATCTGTTCTTCACCCATGATGGGAATGAGATCCTCTTTCCAGAAAACGGGGATGTGACCGTTATGCGCCTGCTCTGTCAGGGAACAAGCCCATGCGGGCTCGGTGTGAATCTTCCGGCTCTGCGCTCCGGTCATGGTGCCGACGACGATCCAGTCGATACCGGACAGATCTACCGTGCCCGGATCATCGAAGAGCGGCTCGAAGGTTACGTGATAATGTCCGGCTTTTACATTTTTCCGCAGCGCGTCGATGCGCCAGAGCTCTGCTTTTCGGGTAACTGTGACGCCAAACCAGGCATTGTCCAGGTCGGTGCTGAAATCCAGCAGGTCGGGACGCTTGCTGAGGAAGAGGAACTGGTGCTGGGGGTTCTCGCGGATCTTCGCAAAGACCGCCTCACGCCATTCCGGTTTCCAGCCCGCCAGGTCGCTCATGCCCGTCAGCAGGAAGTTCTGCGGGCGGGGCTTGTCCATCAATCGCAGCTTGCCCGGAAAGAACTCCGGCTGTGAGAAATCATCGATCATGTGATAACGCTTCACATTGTTTCGCGCGTAGCAGTACGGACAGCCCACCGTACAACCGATCACCAGGTTCATGTTCTGGATCAGATCCTTGATGCATACGCTCATGACTTCAGCTTCTCCTCCAGATTCCGCTGTATCCGCTGCAGGTATTCCTCAAACTGCCGGACTTCATCATCCGTGAAATTCTGATAATATAGCGCCCCCATCTGGTCGGAAACGGCGTCATAGTCGGCCTTCAGCGCTCTGGCCTTATCGGTCAGGAACAACAGGGTCTTCCGCTTGTCCCGGCTGTCAGGCTCTCTGCGGAGCAGGCCCTGGCGTTCCATGCGCTCCAGCATTGTGGTCAGGGATGTGATGGCAAGACCGCATGTTTCAGAGATTGTTTTGATCGGCACGCCGTCCTGCTGCCAGAGGACATACAGGATCCGTCCCTGTGCGCCGTTGAAGGCGTCAACGCCTTTTTCGGCCAGCACTTTTTCAAAGATACGGTCACCCAGCTGCTTGATCTTTGTGACCAGAAAACCGCCGTTCGTTACCATGAAAACAACTCCTACATAGTAGTACTTTGAAATTGTACCATATAGGAGTTTTTCTGTCAATGAGAAATTGCAAGGAGTGATATGAACATGAGGAATCCCTTGTTGATGTTGATGACTGCGTAGCGCTTGACCTTGATCCGGCTCCGAATCAGCATGAAGCAGTACATCGGCGTGGTAGCCTGAGGTAGAAATAAAATAGCCCACGGGGAGCAGCAGAAAACTCCCCGCGGGATTTTTGTCGGTATCCGTCATTCCGTTTACATCTACGAAAACCGAAAATGACGGTATGACTGCCAATAGAGCTACGCGAAAATCGCGTAGCCATGTTGACGGAGCAAACCGTTTACATCATGAAAAAACGCTCTTGCGGGGAGGATTTGAACGCCCCGGGGGAGAAGACAAAAAAGAAGAAAGTCCCTGATTTCTCAAGGACTTTCTTGGGTTGGTGGTCGCAACAGGACTCGAACCTGTGACCCCATCGATGTGAACGATGTGCTCTACCAACTGAGCCATGCGACCATGCGGTTTCCGTAAAAGTTACCAGTGTGTTCTACCAACTGAGCCAACAGACCTTATCACAGGGACAAAAGCAATTATAGTCGTGGCCCGCGTTTTTGTCAATCCCTTTTTTGCCGGAACTGCGTGGACAGACCTGCGAAATGTGCTATTCATGCGCCAAAATGTTGAAAAGAGGAACAAAAAATGCTATAATTATAAAGATTGGCACGATGTCCGAAAGCATGAACAAAAAGGAACGGTGAACCGATCGTGATACTCAATCTGGACGCCAATATCGATATCGAAAGCAAGGACATTGTCGCGATCATCAATGTCAGAGAAGAGGGACAGGCTTCGGCGGGAAGGCTGCTGAAGGAAGCGCGCCAGCAGAAACGGATCCTCGCCGGCAGCGCCGACAAAGCGAAAAGCCTGATCCTGTGTGCCGGCGCCAGGAAACCGGGCGGCGTGACGGAAAACGCCAGGGTGTACTTGTCGCCGGTCGCTGCGGGGCGGCTGGCTTTTCGGGCACAGGGGCATTTGAAAAGGCTGCTGAAGCCGTGACGGATAAACGGAATCAAAGGAGTGTACTTATGGATCAGAATGCAGAGAACAGAGCGCAGACGGAGCAGATGGAAGAGGAAGAACTTCTGGAGGTCGTGGAGGCGGTTGCGCCGATCGAGGAAGAGGAGACCAAAGCGGGCGAATATGACGAAAGCCAGATCCAGGTCCTGGAAGGGCTTGAAGCCGTGCGCAAACGCCCGGGTATGTATATCGGTTCTACGGATGAGCGCGGACTGCATCACCTGGTCTATGAGATCGTCGATAATGCCGTTGACGAGGCCCTGGCAGGCTTCTGTACCGAGATCGTCGTCACGCTGAACGCGGACGGCTCCTGCACCGTGCAGGACAACGGCCGCGGCTTCCCTGTGGGCATCCACCCCAAGATCGGCAAGCCTGCCGTGGAAGTGTGCCTGACCATGCTGCATGCAGGCGGCAAATTCGGCGGCAGCGGCTACAAGGTCTCCGGCGGCCTGCACGGCGTGGGCGCCTCCGTCGTCAACGCGCTCTCCCGGCACCTGACCGTTCAGGTGTACCAGAACGGCCAGATCTACCAGCAGGAGTACGCACGGGGCAAGACCCTGTATGATCTGAAAACCGTAGGCGAGACGGAGCGGACAGGCACGACCATCACCTTCCTGCCGGACGTGAAGGACGGTGATCCGGACGGGATCTTTGAGACGGGCAACTTCCACTTTGAGACGCTGAAGACCCGCTTCCGCGAAATGGCCTTCCTCAACGCGGGGCTGCGCATCGTCTTCCGCGACGAGCGGGGCGACGAGCCGCAGGAGCGCGTGTTCCATTATGAAGGCGGCATCCGGGAGTTCGTCAAGTACATCAACAAGAAGAAGGAAGCGCTCTTCGCGGAGCCCATCTACCTGGCGGGCATGGTCGGCACGACCAGCGTGGAAATCGCCATGCAGTACAACGACTCCTATCAGGAGAACGTGTTCGCCTTCGTCAACAACATCCATACGCCGGACGGCGGCACGCACCTGACCGGCTTCAACATGGCGCTGACCCGCGTCATCAACGACTACGGGCGCAAGCACGGCATCCTCAAGGCGAACGACGCCAACCTGACGGGCGAGGATACGCGTGAGGGCCTGGCGGCGATCGTCTCCGTAAAACTGGAGGATCCGCAGTTCGAAAGCCAGACCAAGTCCAAGCTGGGCAACAGCGAGGCGCGCACGGCCGTCAATTCCGTCGTGGTGCAGCAGCTCTCCGTCTTCCTGGAGGAAAATCCGCAGATCGCCAAGAGCATCCTGGACAGGTGCCTGGCGGCCAGCCGCGCCAGGGAGGCGGCCCGCAAGGCGCGTGAGATGACGCGCCGCAAGACGGTGCTGGAGAGCGCCAGCCTTCCGGGCAAGCTGGCCGACTGCTCCGAGCGCGATCCCAAGAAGTGTGAGATCTTCCTGGTGGAGGGCGACTCCGCAGGCGGCAGCGCGAAGATGGGGCGCGACCGGCACTTCCAGGCCATCCTGCCGCTGCGCGGCAAGATCCTCAACGTGGAGAAGACGCGGCTGGACCGCGTGCTGGGCAATGACGAGATCAAGGCGATGATCACCGCCTTCGGCTGCGGCGTGGGGGAGGATTTCGATATCTCCAAGCTGCGTTACGACCGCATCGTGTGCATGACGGATGCCGACGTGGACGGAAGCCACATCCGCATCCTGATGCTGACTTTCTTCTACCGCTATATGCGCCCGCTGATCGAGCAGGGCCATGTGTACGCCGCGCAGCCGCCGCTCTACAAGGTCACCTACCAGAAGACGGAGCGCTACTGCTATTCGGATGAAGAGCTGAACCGCGTCATGATCGAGATCGGGCGTGACAAAAAGCCGGAGGTCCAGCGCTACAAGGGCCTGGGCGAGATGAGCGCCGAACAGCTGTGGACGACGACGATGGACCCGGAAAAGCGCACGATGCTGCGCGTTTCCGTGGAGGACGCGATCGCCGCGGACGAGATCATGAGCCTGCTGATGGGGGAAAAGGTGGAACCGCGCCGTGAATTCATCGAGCAGAACAGCAAGCTCGTGCTTGACTTGGATATCTGAGAAAGGAGGAATCAGGCTTGGATTTTAAGGACCATATTCCGGGCAATACGACCGATATCGAGAGACTTCGGCCGATCGACCTGGAGCAGGAGATGAAAAAGTCCTTCATCTCTTACGCGATGGCGGTCATCATCACCAGGGCGCTGCCCGACGTGCGCGACGGCCTGAAACCGGTGCACCGCCGGATCCTCTACGCGATGCACGAACTGGGCGTCACCCCGGATAAGCCGTACCGCAAGTGTGCGCGTATCGTCGGCGACGTTTTGGGTAAATACCATCCGCACGGCGATTCCTCCGTTTACGGGGCGCTGGTGCGCCTGGCGCAGGATTTTGCGACCCGCTACCCGCTGGTGGACGGCCAGGGCAACTTTGGCTCCATCGACGGCGACGGCGCGGCGGCCATGCGTTATACCGAAGCGCGCATGAGCAAGATCAACCTGGAGATGCTGGCGGACATCGACAAGGAGACGGTGGATTTCGTCCCCAACTTCGATGAGACGCTGCAGCAGCCCGCCGTGATGCCCAGCCGGTTCCCGAACCTGCTGGTCAACGGCTCCAACGGCATCGCCGTGGGCATGGCGACCAACATTCCCCCGCACAACCTGGGTGAGGTGATCGACGGCATCGTGAAGATGATCGATGATCCGACGGTCAGCAACCAGGGCCTCATGGAGTACATCAAGGGCCCGGACTTCCCGGGCGGCGGCATCATCCTGGGCAGGAAGGGCATCTACGACACCTATACGACCGGGCGCGGCAAGATCATCGTCCGCGCGAAGACGGATATCGAGCCGATGTCGGCTGGCCGCCAGCGCATCGTGGTCACCGAGCTGCCCTACATGGTCAACAAGGCGCAGCTGGTGGAGAAGATCGCGCAGCTCGTCCACGAGAAGCGCCTGGAGGGCATCAGCGACATCCGCGACGAGAGCGACCGCGAGGGCATGCGCATCGTCATCGAGCTGAAGCGTGACGTGAACGCGCAGGTCGTCCTCAATTACCTTTACAAACATACGCAGCTGCAGGATACCTTCGGCTCCATCATGCTGGCCCTGGTGGACGGCGAGCCCAAGGTGCTGAGCCTGCACCAGATGCTCTACCATTATCTGGAGCACCAGAAGGACGTCATCGTCCGGCGCACACGCTACGATCTGGACAAGGCGGAGGCGAGGGCGCACATCCTGGAAGGCCTGCTCATCGCGCTGGACAACATCGACGAGATCGTGGCGATCATCCGGGGCAGCGCCAACACGACGGAAGCCAAGGAACAGCTGATGGCCCGCTTCGCGCTCAGCGACCGGCAGGCGCAGGCGATCTTGGATATGCGCCTGGCGAGGCTGACCGGACTGGAACGCGAGCGCCTGCAGGAGGAATACGCGGAACTGGAGAAGACCATCGCGTATCTGCGCGCCGTGCTGGGTGACGAAAAGCTCGTGCTGGGCATCATTAGGGACGAGATCCTGCAGATCAAAGCCAAGTATGCGGACGAGCGCCGCACGGCCATCAGCATGGCGGAAGGCGAGATCGACCCCGAGGACCTCATCCAGGAGGACAACGTCGTCATCACGCTGACGCACCGCGGCTATGTGAAGCGGATCCCGCGCACGACCTACCGCAGCCAGCACCGCGGCGGCAAGGGCATCATGGGCATGACGACCCATGAGGAGGATTACGCGGAGCGGCTGCTGGTGACCAGCACGCACGACGACATCCTGTTCTTCACCGACAGGGGCAGGGTCTACAAGCTGAAGGGCTATGAGATCCCGGAGGCGGGCCGCACGGCCAAGGGCACCGCCATCGTGAATCTGCTGCAGCTTGCAGGCGGCGAGAAGATCACGGCGATGATCCCGCTGCCCAGGGAGCAGGAGGGGTACAACCTCGTCATGGCGACGCGGGGAGGCGTTACCAAGAAGACACCGCTCTCCGAATTCGCCAACCTGCGCAAGGCCGGTCTCATCGCGATCGTCCTGCGCGAGGACGACGAGATGATCGGCGTGGAGCTGACCCGCGGCGGCGACGAGCTGATGCTGGCGACGCGCGACGGACAGACGCTGCGCTGCCGCGAGAGCGAATTCCGCACGATGGGCAGGAACTCGATGGGCGTGCGCGGCATGCGCATGGAAGAGGGCGACGAGCTGATCTCCCTGGAGAAGGTCGCCCCCGGCAAACAGGTGGTCACCATCACGGAGAACGGCTTCGGCAAGCGCTCCGAGATGGAAGAGTACCCGCTGAAGGTGCACCGCGGCGGCAAGGGCGTGCGCGCCATGAACCTGGATGATAAGACAGGCAGGATCGTAGCGCAGCTGCTCATTCCGCCGGAACTCGATCTCATGCTGATCACGGACGACGGAACGATCATCCGCACGCCTGCGGACAGCATCCGCTTAACCGGCCGCGTGGCCAAGGGCGTGCGCGTCATGCGCCTGTCCGAGGGCAGCCGGATCGTCAGCGTGACGGCGACCGAGCGCGATGAAGATGAACCGGAAACGGAAGAGGTGCTGCCGGAAATGAATGCGGACGCTGCGCTGGACTTTGAGCCGGAAGCGGCGGGGCCCGATGAAGGCGACGAAATCTGAGCAGCAGCTGAGGGGAAAGCTCAAAACAGAAACAATCCACACCGGCGCAGGCCGCCGGGGAAAGAGGCAACCAAATGGGCACAAGCAAAGTGATCGACCTGCGCGAACTGGCGAAGGACGCAGGCGCGTATCTGGGCAGCGAAGTGACCGTGCAGGGCTGGGTGCGCAACCACCGCAAGCAGAAGAACATCGGTTTTATGGAGTTCTTCGACGGCACGGCCTTTACGACGCTGCAGATCGTCTATGACGAAAAAGTAAGCGGTTTCGCCGCGGTGCAGGCCATCCGCAACGGCTCCGCCATCTCGGCGACGGGCAGGCTTGTGGAAGGCCGGGGCGGCGCAGCGGAGATGCAGGCGGAGGAGATCCGGCTGGAGGGCGACTGCCCGGAGGATTATCCGCTGCAGCCCAAGCGCCACACCTTGGAATTCCTGCGCGACATCGCGTACCTGCGCCCGAGGACGCGCCTGTTCCAGGCGGTGTTCCGCGTACGCAGCGTGGCGGCGCAGGCCGTGCACAACTACTTCCAGGACCGCGGCTACGTGTACGTGCACACGCCGCTCATCACGGCCAACGACGGCGAGGGCGCGGGCAACACCTTTACGGTGACCGCCGCGGCGCCGGGGACCCATGTGAAGCCGGAGGAGGATTTCTTCGGCAAGGCGACCAGCTTGGCGGTGACAGGCCAGCTGGAGGGCGAGACCTATGCGCTGGCTTACAAGCGCATTTACACCTTCGGGCCGACTTTCCGCGCGGAGAACTCCAACACCAAGACGCACGCGGCGGAATTCTGGATGATCGAGCCGGAAATCTGCTTCTGCGATCTTGACCAGCTGATGGACCTGGAGGAAGACTTCCTGAAGAGCGTGGTGCGCGAGGTGCTGGAGAAGGCGATGCCGGAGCTCCAGTACCTGCAGGGCTACGCCAAGAGCAACCTCATCGAGAAGCTGCAGGCGCTGACGCAGTCCACCGTGGCGCGTGTGACCCACGCCAAGGCCATCGAGATCCTGCGCAACGCGCCGAAGCCCTTTGAGCATGAAGCGGTGCCGGGTGAGGACCTCTTCAAGGAGCATGAGAAGTACCTGACGGAGGAGTACTTCAAGTCTCCCGTGTTCGTGTACGACTGGCCCAAGGACATCAAGGCTTTCTATATGTACCAGAACGACGACGGGACGACCGTTCGCGGCGTCGACCTGCTGGTGCCTGGCAGCGGAGAACTGATGGGCGGCAGCCAGCGCGAGGACCGTTTGGACAGGCTGTGCCGGCGCATGGATGAGCTGGGCATCTCCAAAGAGCAGATGGACTGGTACGTGAATCTCCGCCGTTTCGGCGGGTGCACGCATTCCGGCTTCGGCATGGGCTTCGAGCGCCTGGTCATGTACCTGACGGACATCGAGAACATCCGCGACGTCATTCCGTACCCGCGCACACCCGGAAACTGCGACTTCTGATTTGAACTGAATACCCGGCCGCCGGCAGTTGCCGGCGGCTTTTTGCTGCCTTTGAAACCGCTTTCCCGGCACGGGGAAGGCAGGACCGGAATTGCGCAAAAGATAAAATCTGATCATAGAATTTATTTCAGAATAACGAAAGGAACAGCGAAAAAGATAATTTTGCATAGAGTATTGACTTTGAATTTGGACAATGCTATTCTTAAACCGTGATGAAAGTACTTTCACAGGAGCCGCCATGAATATCTACGACATCTCGAAAAAGGCGGGCGTTTCGATCACAACGGTCTCGCGCGTCATCAACGGGAGCGACAAGGTCAGCGAAGCGACCCGACGGCGCGTGCTGGCCGTCATCGAGGAAAACGGCTATACGCTGAACGCCTTTGCGCGCGGGCTCGGCCTGGATACGATGCACACCGTGGGCATCCTCATGGTGGATCCCTCCGATCCCAATGCGTGCAACAGCTTTACGCAGTCCCTGGGCAGCCTGCAGCGGGAGCTTCGCCGCTATAACTTCGACTCTGTGCTTTACTGCGTCGGCTACGATATGCGGGACAAGGCCCAGACGCTGCGCATCATGTGCGCGCGCAAGCTGGACGCGGTCATCATCCTGGGTTCCTTTTTCATCGAAAACAACCCGAAGGACAACCAGTGCATCATCGAAACGGCCCGGTCTCTGCCGGTCATCCTGATCAACGGAAGCCTGGAGGGGGAGAACATTTACTCCTTCCTCTGCGATGACAGGCAGTCCGCCTGGGATGCGACGTCGGCGCTCATCGCTTCGGGGTGCCGCAGGATCCTGTTTCTCCACCAGGGAGACAGCCTCTCCGAGCGACGCAAGCGGGAAGGGTACTCCGGCGCGCTGAGACAGGCGGGGCTGGAAGCGGACGGCGCGTACATCCGCACTTGCCCGCTGGGCATCCGCGAGGGCGCGGAATTTGTGGAAGAGCTTTCCCGCGGGCTTTCGTTTGACGCGGTGCTGGCGACGGAGGACAGCATCGCCATGAGCGTGCTGAAGTACGCAAACCGGAATCATATAGCCGTGCCGGCGGATCTCAGCCTCATCGGCTACAACAACACCATGCTGGCGGAGTGCTGTCATCCGACGCTCAGCACTGTGGACAACAACACGGAGGCGGCCTGCATCATGGCGGTTTCGGCGCTGATGCAGGTGCTGCGGGGCGTAAAGACGCCGGCCAGGACGACCGTTTCCTCCGAGCTGATCTTCAGGGAGAGCACGCGCCCCGCACTGTGAAAGTATTTCCCGCCGACAGGCGTGAAATAAATAAAAAGGAGGCATGAACATGAAAAAGTGCATCGCTCTGGTTCTCGCGCTTGCGCTGTGCCTCGGGCTGACATCCGCTTTGGCAGCCGAGTACACGCTGCGCACATCCACCAACCTTGCCGCCACCAGCACGGTGGGACAGGGCCTCGCCAAATTTGTGGAACTGGTGAACGAGAAATCCGGCGGGCGCATCGAAGCGACCGCGAACTTCGGCTCTGAAATGGGCAGCCAGGCCGAGCAGGTGGCCATGGCCCAGTTCGGCGACCTGGAGATGGTGGTTGCCGCGCCCGGCACCGGCCCCGGTGCGTACGAAGGCTGCGAGCCGCTGCTGCTCTACGAGTTCCCCTTCCTGTTCAAGGACAACGACCACTATCGCCGCGTGCTGAAGGCGACGCTGCCGCAGGTCAACGAGATGGTGAACCCCATCGGCTTCACCGCGATGGGCGGTATGTCCCAGGGCGCCCGCGACATCCTGACCACCAAGCCGGTCAAGAGCATCGAGGACATGAAGGACCTCGTCATGCGCGGCCCCAACGCCGTTTACATCTCCATGTTTGAGAGCGTCGGCGCTGCCGGCATCACCATGGACTGGAACGAGATCTACACCGCCATGCAGAACGGCACGTGCGACGGCTGCGAGGGCTCTCCCAGCTCCCTGCACGCCTCTGCGCTGGAGGACAACGGCAAGAACCTGGCGATCACGAACCACATCATCGCCTGTGTTTACTACTTCTTCAACACCGACTGGTACAGCGCTCTGCCCGAGGACCTGAAGACGGTCATCGGCGAGGCGGTGGACGAGGCGGTCGCCTATCAGGAGGCGCTGGATGACGCCGATCAGACGGCGGCTCTGGAAGCGATGAAGGCGAACGGCGTTACCGTGACGGAAGTCCAGGATATCGACGCCTGGAAGGCTGCCTGCGCCGGCATGACGGACGAGTATCTCTCCCGCGGCGACAACTGGAAGGCCTTCTACGATGTGCTGACCTCCATCGAGTAAGCAGGAAGACTGACCTCGACCCCTGTGGGGCCTGCGCTTTGGCATACGGCGGGCGCAGGCCCCCTTTTGAAACGCAAAGCAGGAGGAAAGCTCCTATGAAAGCACTGAGACAGTTCGACAGGGTCGTCAACACCGTGCGCGTCGTCGCGCTGGTGGCGATCCTCATTGCCGTCATCGGCATGTGCACGATGAACATCGTCCTGCGCTACCTCATTAAAGGCGCGGCGGCCTTCCGCCCCTTCCCCTGGGTGGATGAGCTGATGCGGATGGGGACGATCTGGATCGCCTTCCTCGCCGCGGGGCTGGGCGTAAAGGAAGGCTCGCACGTCAGCCTGGAAAGCCTGACGGAGAAATGGCTGCCCCCCAAAGTGACCCGGGTCCTGAGAAAAATCGCCCTGCTGGTCGTCCTGGCGACGCTGGCGGCGCTCATCTACTACGGCGTGCTGACGACCATGCGCCAGTCGAGAAGCTATCTTCAGAATATCCGCATTTCCAACGGCTGGTTTTACGCAGCGATCCCGGTCGGATGCGGTTATCTGTTTTATGATTTTCTGCTGATCTTCATCTTCGGCAGCCACCCCTTCGCAAAGAAAAAAGCTGCGCAGGAACCCGTGAGCGGTTCCTTCTGAGAGGAGGGGAAACATGCTTACAACGCTGCTCATTTTTGCGGTTTTGCTGGCCTTTATCTTCCTGGGTTTCCCCATCTTCATGGCGCTGCTCATCACGGGCATCATCTTCATCATCACGGGCGGCAATTCCATGCAGCTGACCATCATCAAGATGTTTGGCAGCATCAACAGCCTGTCCCTGCTCGCGATCCCGTTCTTCGTCACGGCGGGCAACATCATCATGAAGGCGAAGATCACGGACAAGCTGGTCAATTTCGCCAACGCGGCCGTGGGCTTTCTCCCCGGCGGCCTGGGACACGTCAATGTCATGACCTCCATGATCTTCGGCGGCATCCAGGGCTCCGGCGCGGCGGACGCGGCGGCCATCGGCGGCATGCTGATCCCCGCGATGGAGAAGCAGGGCTATGATACCGACTACGCTGTCGCGGTGACGGCGGGATCCTCCATGCTTTCGCCAATCATCCCGCCCAGCATCTGCTTTATCCTGTACGCGTATTACACGGAGATGCCGGTCGGCCGGCTGTTCATGGGCGGCCTCGTTCCGGGCATCATCATCGGCATCCTGCAGATGCTGGTCGTCTATCTGGAGTACCGGCACCGGCACTACAACATCCCGCAGACGAAGTTCTCCTTAAAAAATCTGCTGATCACGGCCTTCCATTCCATCGGCGCGCTGCTCATGCCGCTCATCATCCTTTCCGGCATCTGCTTCGGCATCGTGACGCCGACGGAGAGCGGCGTGCTGGCGGTACTCTATGGGTTGTTCTACGGCTTTTTCATCAGCCGTTCGCTGCGCATTCGCGATCTGCCCGGCATCCTGGTGGATTCGGCGATCACCACCTCGGTGGTTTATATGACGATCGCCGGCGCCGGTGTGCTCTCCAATGTGCTGGTACGGCTTCACTTCCAGTCGGAGGTGCAGAACTTTGCCGTGGGCGTGCTGGCAAACCCGGCGCTCGTGGTGCTGTTCCTCATGGCGGTCTTTATGATCCTCGGCATGTTCCTGGATCCGACAGTCATCATCGCGATGTTTGCGGCGACCGTATACCAGATCGGCAACGCGCTGGGGTTTGATCCCATCCTGTTCGGCGTGACGATGACGATCATCATGCAGCTGGGCGCGATCACGCCGCCGGTCGGCACCTTCCTGTTCATCTCCTGCGGCGTCGCTAAGCTGCCGATGGAGAAGGCGATCAAACCGCTGCTGCCCTATATCCTCGTCGTCCTGGCGGTCACCGCGCTGGCGCTCATCTTCCCGCCGATCGTCACGGGGCTGCCGAACCTCATCTACGGATAAGGGAGGGATACCATGCAAGAGAAAAAAGACGGCAGCGTCTACGCGCCGAAGGGCAGGGCACAGGCCGTCTGTTCGCCGGGTGAATTCCCGGTCGGCGTCATCGGCCTGGATCACGGCCATATCTACGGCATGTGCAACGGGCTGACGGAGGCGGGCGCTGAGGTCTTCTGCGTTTATGATCCGGACCCGGCCAAGGTCGCAGCTTTCCGCGAGCGCTTTCCGGGGGCTGCGGCAGCCGGGAGCAGGGAGGAGGTGCTCTCCGCGCCAGTGCGGATGATCGCAACAGCGGCTGTCCCCTGCGACAGGGCGGATGTGGCGCTGGCGGCGCTTTCACACGGCAAGCACGTTTTTATCGATAAACCCGCGATGACGACAGCGGAGCAGATCGGCGCGCTGCGCAGGGAGACGGAAAAAACCGGAAAGCGGGTATTCGTCTACTACAGCGAGCGGCTGCACGTGGAAGCCTCCGTCTATGCGGAAAAGCTGATCCGCGAGGGCGCCATCGGCAGGGTCGTGCAGGTGATGGGCTGGGGGCCGCACCGGCTCTCCGAGCCTTCCAGACCCGCCTGGTTCTTTGAACCGGAGCGCTATGGCGGCATCCTCACCGATATCGGCTGCCACCAGATCGAGCAGCTGATGTTCTTTGCAGGCGCGAAGGACGCCCGGATCATCCGGAGCCGGGTGGGCAACTACGCGCATCCTTCACATCCGGCTTTCCAGGATTTCGGGGACTGCATGATCGAGTGTGACAACGGCGTTACCGGCTATTTCCGCGTGGACTGGTTCACACCGGACGGCATGGGCGCCTGGGGCGACGGCCGCACGCTGATCACGGGAACGGACGGCATGATCGAGATCCGCAAGTACATCGATCTGGCAAACAGCGCGGAGGGGGACCACGTCTACTACGCGGACAAGGCAGGGGAACATCACCTGTGCGCAAGCGGCACGTGCGGCTTCCCCTTCTTCGGGCGGATGATCCGGGACTGCCTGGACGGCAGCAACACAGCGATGGATCAGGCGTATACGTTCCGCGTGATGGAGCTGGCGATCGAGGCGCAGCAGCAGGCTGAGCGGTGCAGTTGGACCGAGGGATAGGCACAGGACAAAGTGAAAGTGCAAAGGGAGGCGTCTTTCAAAGACGCCTCCCTTTGTTGCCGGATGATCTGAAAGGCTGCTGCCGGTAAGTATCTTGTCAGTAAAGCCAAAAGATAGTATAATAACTAAAAATGTTATTAAACCGGAGCACTGAATTGAAGAAAGACAGAATTCCGCTGACGAGGCTGAGAAAGAGCGTCCCTGCTGTGATGATCTACGGGAGCTTTCTCCTCGCGATGGTTTTGACGCTGTCGCAGAAGCACAATTATTACGTTGATGAGATGTTCACCTATGGGCAGGCGAATCATCAGGGTTCCAAAGAATTCGGGATAGAGGACGGCGTGATCTATGCTCCCGCGCTTCGGCCGTTCATGGAGTTTCTGTCCGTCTCTCCGGAACACCGGTTCGACTATGCCAACACGTGGCGAAACACCGCCAGCGGTGTGCATCCGCCGCTGTACCACTCGCTGGTTCATACGGTATGCTCGCTTTTTCCGGAGCGCTTTTCCCCCTGGTACGCAGGGAGCATCAACATCGCCTGTGCGCTGATGACGCTGTATTTTCTGCGCAGGCTTGGCAGGCTTTTTCTGAAAGATGAGCAGCAGATGACGGTGCTGTCACTCTTCTTCGTCTTTTCAGCGGGCATCCTGTCCGCAGTATCCTTTTTAAGGATGTACGTCATGGCGATGATGTGGGTCACGGCGCTGACCGCCTGTTTGGCGGGTGAGGCCGTAAGACCTGACGGCGGATACGGTTTTTACCTGAAGGCGGCGCTGATCGTTTTTCTCGGCGCCCTGACGCACTACTACTGTATCGTTTACGCTGTGCTGGCTGTCTGTACCCTCGGTGTGTACTGGATGCTGACCGGACGGCTGAAGAGGGCGGTGGCTCTGATCCCGGCCATGGCAGCCGCCGGCACGGCTTCCTGCGCAATCTATCCTGCGATGCTCAGGCATGTTTTCAGTGAATACCGCGGAAAGCAGGTGCTGGAGAACGCCGGCCGCGCATCGGATTTCTTTTTCAGGCTGAAAACCTTTCTTACACTGACAGACAGGGAGCTCTTCGGCTGCCTGGGAATGATCCTCCTCGCTTCGGCAGCAGTTCTTGTCGTTTTGCATTTCAAAGGGCAGCGTGGAGACGCGAAGGCCAAAGCAGCTGCTGATGCACGGTCTTTGGCAAAACCGGCATGGCTGCTGCTGACTCTGCCGACACTCCTGTATTTTTTAATCATTCTCAAAATAACAGTCACCGATTTCAGTATCGTCCGCTTTTCAGGATCCTCTGTATGGATCGACCGATACATGTTTCCGGTTTATGCCAATCTCCTTCTTGTTGCAGCCCTGATGCTGATTCGGTCTGCTGAGCAGCTGAAGATTTCCGTAGGCAGAAAATTGCCCGTTCTCTGCCTACTGCTGGGCGGGATGACAGTAAGCGGCTGGTTCACCGTCGGATGGCCGTATCTTTACCGGGATTCTGTACCCTTCCTCCGGACGGTTGCGAAGGCAGAAGGTGCGGAAGCCGTCTGTTTTTACAAGGAGAAATGGTTTGTGGAAGTCATGTTCGAGGAAGCAAAAGGGTACGGATCCATACAGTTCTGCAAAATCGACAACGGAGAAGTGAAGAGACAGCTGCTTGAGCGGATCCGGGAATCGGAAGCAGAGCGGCTGGTCGTCTGCGTGGTCGGCGCGACCGGGGCAGAGGAGAGGCAGGCTCTGATCAATGGTGTGATGGAAGCATCCGGAAGGCTGAAAGACTGTGAATTGCTCGGCAGCTTCGGTTACGGAACAAGCTTCCTGCTGAGCATACCGGGACACTGACGCAATGGGGCATCCGGTCGAATAGACAAAGCACTTACGGGAGGCTTAAGTTATACGATGAAACCCGATATATCTGTGGTCATTCCCGCATACAACGAGGGAGACTCTGTCGGCGAACTGTACCGGCAGATCAAGGAATCGGTCCGGAGCATGCGGGAAGACGGATTGATAGCAGGCTGTGAGGTGCTGTTTGTGGATGACGGAAGTACGGATGGCACCGCACAGCGCATCCGTGAACTGCATTCGCAGGATCCGGATGTTCATTTGCTCTCGCTGCGCAGAAACTTTGGGAAATCGACAGCGCTGAATACCGGATTTCATCATGTCAGCGGACAGATTGTCTTTACCATGGATGCGGATCTGCAGGACGATCCTGCGGAGTTTCCACGGTTCATCCGAAAGCTGAACGAAGGATTCGATCTCGTCGTCGGATGGAAAAAGAACCGGCTGGACCCGCTGGAAAAGCGGCTGCCTTCCAGGCTTTTCAATCGGGTGGTTTCCCGCTTTTCCGGTGTAAAGCTGCACGATCACGACTGTGGATTCAAAGCCTTCAGACGTGAAGTGATCGAGGCGACCGACCTTTATGGCGAGCTTCACCGTTATATCCCGGTCCTTGCATACCGGCAGGGCTTCAGAATTGCAGAAATAACGGTAAAGCATCACAAACGGGCTTTCGGGCGATCCAAGTACGGCGCGGAACGCTATGTTCGCGGGATGCTGGATTGCTTCACAACAGCCTTTCTGCTCCGGTACGGGGACAGGCCGATGTACTTCTTCGGAAAGATCGGTCTCCTCAGCTTTCTCGCGGGCTTTGTCATCTGCACGTATCTGAGTGTGCTCCGGTTTACCGGCACTAAGATCGGCGGGCGGCCGCTTCTGGTATTGGGCGTGATGCTGATTCTGCTGGGGATACAGTTTTTTTCTACGGGATTTATCGGCAATCTGCTCGTCGACGTATCCCATCGGGGGCTTTACCGCGAGGATCACATCCGGGAGATTTTGTAATGAAGGGACCACAGGTGAAGGGCGGTCAAACGATCGAGCCCAGGACAGAAGACCCGAAAACAGTCCCCGTGGGAATGACGGATACACCACCCTATGCTGCGTATATCCTCAGGCATCTCCCCAGAGTGTTGTCACAGGTAAACCGGGACAGGGATATGACGACTTATGGGAGCTGCGACCGGAATTACTGGCACCAGAGTATCCGTGATTTTTCATCAGCCATCCTGCAGCAGACGTGTCTCACCCTGGCGCTGGCCTATAAGGAAGATTTTCCCGGAAACTACTGCTATGGCAACGAAAACGTGCGGGAATGGTCTGTGGCGGCACTGCGATACATGGGGACGATACAGTTGAAGGACGGCAGCTTCAACGAGTACTATCCGAACGAGCACAGCTTTCCGGCCACCGCGTTCAATCTCTATGCCGCCTGCAAGACGTATCGTCTGCTGAAGCTGGAGGATGCGCACATACTGGGAAGCCTGCGAAAGGCAGCGGATTGGCTGTGCTGTCACGATGAAACGGCAACCTGCAACCAGCAGCTGGCTTCCATTGCCGGCCTGTATCAGTATTACCGGATTACGGAAGAACAGACTGTTCTGGACGGGGTTGACAGGAAGATGACCGGCATTCTCAGCCTGTATTCCGGAGAGGGATGGTTTCCGGAGCAGGGCGGCGCAGATATCGGTTATTCAAGCGTCGCTCTGGATATGCTGACGGACTACTTTGAAGAGAGCGGGGATGAAAGGGTCCGCAGGATCATTGAAGAGATGGTTGAATTCCTCAGCCACTTCATCCATCCGGACGGGACGGCCGGCGGGGAGTACGGATCGCGCAATACCGTTTACTTCCTTCCTGCCGGGCTGGAGACCTGCGTGCGCCTTGACCTCAACGCCGGGACGGCTTCAGCAATGATCCGGAAGCTTTACGAAGAGGACGGCAGGGGCAGTTTCATGGATTCGGTGGATGACCGTTATCTTACGCATTATGTGCTTCATTCCTATCTGCGTGCTTTGGCAGGCTGTAAGCCCCGCAGATGTCGGGAAGGGCGGCTGCCTTATCAGATCCCGCACAGAACGGTTTTCAAAAAAGCCGGGCTGATGACGATCTGCGATGGTGATTGCTATGCGGTGGTCGGTCTTGCGAAAGGCGGGATCCTCAAGGTTTACAGGAACGGAAAGGAAATCTGCAATGACTGCGGTTACCGGATCCCCCTGGCTCCCGGAAGGATTGCCGCGACGAACTGGCTGAATCCGGAGCTGGAGGTCCTCATTCGGGAGAATCAGGCGCTCATCCGCGGCCGGTTTACGGTTGTCAAGTCGAGAACACAGACGCCGCTGTACCACTTTTTACTCCGTTTGGCTGCATTGGTACGCGGGGAAAGGCTGCGCGATGACATCAAGCGGCTGACGATTTTTCAAAAAGAGAAAAGTGAAGCGTCATTCGGGCGGCGCATTGTATTTGAACAGGAAAAGATCCGGATTGAGGATAAAATCTGTAACCCTACGGGGAAGGCGCTCGTTCGTGCTTCCAACATCTCCTTCAGATTGGTGGCATCGGCCAAGTTCTTTGCATCAAGCGATCTTCTCTGGCAGGGGCCGGAGAATTATGGGACTGCCGGAAAGGTGACGCTCTGCCGTACGATCGACCTCAGGGGTGGGAAAACGCAGGAAGAAAGGATTGAATACGCGTGAGACTGGGAGGACCATTGCTCAGCTTCGTTATTCCGTGCTACAACACGGAGAAGTATATCGACGCCTGCCTTGCATCCGTGTGCGGTCAATCGCTTCGCGATACAGAAATCATCTGCATCGATGACGGCTCCACGGATACAACGCCTGAAATCCTGATAAAATGGCGGAAAAGGGATGCCAGAGTCCGGGTGGTATCGCAGGAAAACCGGGGCGTTTCGGCGGCGCGGAACCGCGGGCTTTCTATGGCGCGAGGGGAATATGTGTACTTTCTGGACAGCGATGACGAGGTGGCGGATCCGGCTGTAATGGAAGAATGCTGCCGCAGGATGAACGAGAGCAGGGCAGACGTCGGAGTCGGCGGAGCTGTAACGATTTTCGAATCCGATGCGCTTGCGGAGCAGTTTCCCGAATTCATACAGCGGTATCAGATCCGGCATGCTTATGAGCCGGTGATGGGCGGCATTCAGGCAATCCGTGCGCTGAGGCGGAACAAGGAATGGACGGTTCCGCCTGCGACAAAGCTGTTCCGGCGATCGTTTTTGAAACGGAACCGCCTAATCTTCCAGGAGGGCTATATCCACGAGGACAGCCTGTTTGCTTTTGAAGCCGTTTACCTGGCTGCGCGGGTTCAGGTATTTTCGGAAGCGTTTTACAGGCGGCGCATCCGGGAAGGTTCCATCATGACCGGACAGGTTACGCATTTCAACACACTCGGTCATTTGCAAAACCTGATCGAAGGGCTGCGCTTTGTCGAAAGGCATAAAAAAGAGCACCCGATCGAAAAGGCAGCCGTAAAATCGATAATCGTATCGAAGAAGATGGCGGTCGACAGTTTTTTGCAGCTTGACAATCATGAACGCAGCCTGTTAAAAACGGAGATGTCGCCTGAACAGAGCTTCTACTTTGATGCCTTCATCAGCAGGGAAGCAAAGCTGACAGCAGACCTGGAAAAGACGCGAAGGCAGCCGGATTCAACCGGAGAGCAACCTGCAGAGGGCAGATCAGGGGACAGGACATGAACTCTCCAAGGATTCACGAAAAGGCTTTATCGAACATCCGAAAGATAAGCGCCGGTTTTGCAGACAGGATGGAATGGATATCGGGCTGGGAGCACGATTTTGTCTGTGACAGATGTTCGGCCCGCCTGCGGTTTGTACCGGATCCTTCTGAATGCGAAAGCAATGCTTTTGTCTGCGAAAACTGCGGGGCTGTCTTTTCGGGGGAGACTTATCAGGCGGCCTGGGTATATCTCTACCGAAGATGGATCGCGTCCGGGCTTCTCGGGGCGGCTCTGTGCAGGAACGAGCCTGAGGCCGCGGCGCTTGTCAGACGCTGCCTGCTCTTCTATGCGGAACGGTATGACAAGTTCCCTCTGCACGGGGAGCATGCAGGCCAGGGGCGGATCATGGCCCAGTCTCTGGATGAAGCTGTCTTTGGCATCCACCTGCTGAGGGCTGTGGATGAATGCCGTGAATGCTTTGATGAATCTGAGCTGCAGTTACTCAGAGACAGGCTGTTTTTGCCGATGGCAGAGTTGCTGCTGCCCCAGGCACAGCGCATTCACAACATCTCCGTCTGGTGCATGTGCTGTGTCGGAATGACCGGCAGGGTCTTCGGTGAAGAGACACTGGTCAGGGAGGCCGAAGAGGGAACTTTCGGCCTCAGGAGACAGCTGAACGAGGGACTGACGGAAGACTGGCTGTGGCGGGAGGGCTCGCTGCATTATCACTATTACGTGCTCCGGGCCCTGACTGCGTACTGTGCGGTGCTGAAAAAGAAGGAACCGAAGCACCCGCTGCTGCTGTTGCTGGCGCGGATGTACGTTTCTCCTGCCAGGCTTTCGTGCGACGGCTGGACGATCACGTCGTTGAACGACGGCTGGTATCCGCTGACGCTGGAAACATACGGGAGCGAAATCGTGCAGGCAGCCCAGCTTACCGGGGATGAAACGCTGAAAAGACAGGCGGAGAGGATCCTTGCCCATGCGCCCGGAATCGCTGAAGAGCCGGCCGTGGCGATGCTGGACGCCCCAACGCAAAACAGAGGGGAGCTTTGTTTTGACGGCCATGTGGCGGTCTTGCGGGACCCCTTTTTCATGACGCTGAAGAGCGGGTCTGCAGTAGACACACATGCACACAGGGACCTGCTGTCTGTCACGATCGCAGGGCTTTCGGAGGACCTGGGCACGCCGGGCTACGCATCCCCGCTCATTAAGAGATGGTACCGGAGCTCGCTTTCCCACAACGGCTTTGCCATAGACGGCAACCTGAAGGGCGAGTTTTCCCGGAACGCTGCCTGTTTGACAGACGACGGCGCTGAAGCCATGGCAGATGGAACCTGCTGCGGGGAGGAGATCCATGCGAGCCGGGCGCTCTGCTGTGAAAAGGGGCTTATCCGGGACAGGATGAGCGTGAAGCTGGAAAGCGTGCATGTCATCGATTGGATATTCCACGCGGAAGGGCGGCTTGACTGCAGGGTGAAACAAACACCGGCTTCGCTTGGAGAAAAGGGAGCATTCCGACTGTTTGAGGATGTGAGAAAAGCCGACTGCAAGGAGATTTTTGAGGCGAAGATCACGGATAACAACGGATGCGCGTGGCATCTGCAGCTTCGCGTACCCCCGGGGATGAGCATCTTTATCGCAAGGACGCCGTCCAACCCGGCGGACAGGAAGCGGAATACGGTATTGTGCCGGGTGACAGGACCGGAAGCCTGTTTTGAAGCTGCATACAGCAGGGAGTCCCCTGTACGGAAGAGCGGAATGCTGGGCAGGCTTTTAGGGAGGAAGGACTGAAGTGAAAGAAGAGAAGAATGCCGGGCATGTGCCGGTTTGTTTTATTACGGATAACCGGTACGCCCTGCCTACGATGGTGGCGATCCGCTCGCTGTATCTGAACAGCAGGCTGCTGAAGCCTTACCGTATCATCGTTTTTGCAGCGGAGGATTTGACAGAAGACAACCGGAGAGCGCTGGAGCAGGTCGCGCCCTATGTAAAAGTCTGTCCGGTGGAACCCGTCAGGACACTGTTTCCTGCGCCCAGTGCGGTACAACACGTCTCCACGGCTGCCTTGTACAAATTCTACCTGGCGGAGATCCTGAAGGACGAGGACAAAGCGCTGTATATCGATTCGGATGTCCTGTTTCTGCGCGACCCGGAGAAGCTACTGCAGACAGAATTGAACGGGGCCTATGCGGCGGCGGTGGAGAGTTTCACGGCGCCGGTATACCTGCCGGAACTCCTGCCGAATCTGAGGGTGCGGCATTACTTCAGTTCCGGCATGATGCTGCTGAACCTGAAGCGGATGAGGGAAGAGAACCTGTGCGAAAAGCTTGTCGATTACCGTCTGAACGGATGGAACTGTTTCATGGATCAGGATGCGCTGAACGCAGTCTTCCACGAGGAGGTTGTCTTTCTGCCGATCGAATACAATCTCCAGTGTACGACGGTTACACGCCTGAAACCGGAGGAGGCGTGCAGGCGATACGGCGTGCCGGTAGCCGGCAGCTGGGACGAGGTATGCGACAGAAGCACGATCCTCCATTATGCTTCATCCAAAAAGCCGTGGCAGTACGGGGATATATGGAAAGCAGAACTCTGGCTTTACTATTACAGCCGTCTTCCACGACGTATCCGCGAAGCAAATCCTCTGGCCAGGACGGCATCCCCCAAACTCAGGCAGCCGCTGGGCGGGAAAACGAAACGCGGAGTCAAAACAGCTCTTAAACTGAGACACAGCGCTCAATTGCCGCTGCGCAGGGTGATTGCATCGCTTTGCAGGGGCCGGGTATAAGGAAAAAGATATGAGCGAGGAAAGAAAAGCCGCAAAACAGGGAACGGCGGTCAGCATCATCGTTCCTTTTCTGGATACAGCGCAGTATCTGACGGAATGCCTTGAGAGCATCCGCAGCCAGACGATGACGGAATTTGAAGTGCTCTGTTACGATGGCGGGTCGACGGACGGTAGCCGTAAGATCGCCGAAGAGTATGCAAAGCTGGACAGCCGCTTCAAACTGGCGGAAGGCGCTGTTGCACCCTTGTCAGCCGCCAGAAACGCAGGCATCCGGCTGGCGCGGGGTAAATATATCGCTTTCATCGACGGCGACGATACCGCGTTGCCGCAGATGCTGGCAGAGACGGTAAGCCTTGCAGAGGAGACGAATGCGGAACTCGTCTGCTTTTCGTGTGTGCGATACGACAGCATAACAGACCGGACAATTTCGGGCCTTCATTTTTTAGACACGGAACTGGTGGAGGAAAACGGCCTGTTCGACCGTGACACGAAACCGGAAAGCCTGTTTAAACTCTCAAACAGAAAGCCGTTCGCAAGGCTCTGGCGCGCGGATTTCATGCGGAAGAATGATCTGGTTTTTACGGATGACGGATACTATGACGACATCGTCCCGGGTTTCATCAGCCTGGAGCGGGCGGAACGCATCGCCTGCATAACAGGACCGCTGTACTGTCACCGGAAACGAAGGGAGAGCCGTGTGCACGACCGGTGGGCGGACGCCGGGATGCTCCTTCGTCCGATCCGGACCGTGATGACGACGCTGCGGGCGGACGGCTGCTCTGAGGCGGAAATGACCGGATTTGCCGAAAAGGCCTTGGAACTCCTGACGATCGCGCTGGAAAATTCGCCCCGGCCGGAATATGTAAGACAGTTGCTGGCGGAATTGACAGCAAGCAGGGACCTTCAAAGCTGGCTGCGGAATTGTGAAGTACTGATGCCTCCGGAAGCCGCCTGTCAGCTGCTCAGCCTGAGAGGTGCGCTGGATCAGTTTGATCAGCTCTGCAGCAAACCCAAGAACGGTAAAGCCACGCTTCTGGCCGGCCAAAAGAAAACCGGAGGATGCGCATTGACCCTCATCCTTCCGGTATACCAGTCGGCAGATTATCTGCGGGAGGCGATGGATTCCATTCTCGGGCAGACCTTCCGGGATATGGAGGTGCTGTGCATCGACGACGGTTCCACGGACGGCTCTCTGGAGATCCTGCTGCAGTATGCCGCAAAGGACGAACGGGTCTGCGTATACAGCCAGCCGCATCTGGGCGTCGGCGACGCGCGCAATGCGGGCCTTGCGGAAGCGGCAGGGGAGTACATTTACTTTATGGACAGTGACGACATCCTGGTGCAGCAGGCGCTGGAAACGGTCGTCCGTACAGCCCGGGAAGGGGAACTGGACGCCCTGTACTTTGACGCGGATGCCTTCTACGATGAGCGCTGCGGTGAAAAGGAACGCGCTTTCCGTCCGGTGTATGCCAGACGGAAGGCTTATCCGGCAGTAACGGACGGTCTTTCACTTTTTGCGGATTTCTGTGACAACAGGGAGTTTTTTGTCACGCTGTGGAACGCTCTTTACAGGCGGGAGATGCTGGAGGAAAACCGACTCCGGTTCGTGACGAGGACCGTGCATAACGACACGGATTTCACCTTCCGGGCTGTCTGCAGCGCAAAGCGGGCGGGGTATCTGAAAGAAAGGCTGTACCGCAGACGGATCCGGCCGGGATCGATCATCACCTCCGCCAATTACTTCCGCAGCGCATACAGCTTTTATGTTGTCGGTAATGTGATTCTCAGCAGCATAAGGGAGTATGCGGGAAAGACGGATGAACGCGTGAGAGCGCATATGATGAACCGGGCGAGACTGGCCTATAACAACGCGCAGAAAGACTTCGCAAGATGCTCTCCCTACGACCGCGGCAAGATGTATGCGCTGACGGATGACGGCGGCCTCTTCCGCAAGCTGATTGCAGAGCCGGTGCTGCGGGAAGAGGAGAGACGGAGGGAGGCAGAGGAGAAGGCGAGAACGCTGGAAGAATACAGCCGGAAAGCGGCACAGCTTGAGGCCGAGCTGGAGAAAATCAGGGGAAGCCGGGCGTACCGACTGGCCTTGCGCCTGCAGAGGCTGCTCGGCAGCGGCCGGAAGAAGTGAGCTGCGAAAAAAGAAATCCGCAAAGGGGACTGTTCAAAACCTGTGAAAATTGATATACTAATGATGTTGTCCGAACATTCGTGAGTGTTAAAGGAAAAGGAGTGAATCCCAATGGCGCTCGTAACGTCTACGGAAATGTTTAAAAAGGCTTATGAAGGCCACTATGCCATCGGCGCGTTCAACGTAAACAATATGGAGATCGTGCAGGGCATTACGGAAGCGGCGAAGATGGAAAACGCCCCTGTGATCCTGCAGGTCAGCAAGGGCGCGCGTGCATATGCGAACCACACCTACCTCGTCAACATGGTCAAGGCGGCCGTCCAGGAGACGGATCTGCCCATCGTGCTGCATCTGGATCACGGCCCCGATTTTGAGACCTGCAAGAGCTGCATCGACGGCGGCTTCACCTCTGTCATGATCGACAAGAGCGGCCTGCCCTTCGAGGAGAACATCAAGGAAACCCGCCGCGTGGTGGAGTATGCGCACGATCACGGCGTCGTGGTCGAGGCGGAGCTGGGCACCCTGGCCGGCGTGGAGGACGAAGTGAAGGTTTCCGCCGAGGATTCCTCCTACACGCATCCCGAAGAGGTGGAAGAGTTCGTGACCCGCACGGGCTGCGACTCCCTGGCCATCGCCATCGGCACCAGCCACGGCGCGTACAAGTTCACGCCCGAACAGTGCACGCGCAATGCGGACGGCATCCTCGTTCCGCCGCCGCTGCGCTTTGACGTGCTGGAGGAAGTCTCCCGCCGCCTGCCCGGCTTCCCGATCGTCCTGCACGGCGCATCCAGCGTACCGCAGGAGTTCGTGAAGATCATCAACGAGTACGGCGGAAAGATGCCCGACGCCGTCGGCATCCCGGAGGAGCAGCTGCGCAAGGCGGCGACCATGGCTGTCTGCAAGATCAACATCGACAGCGATCTGCGTCTCGCCTTCACCGCGATGATCCGCAAGCACATGGCGGAGCATCCGGATCACTTTGACCCGCGTCAGTACCTGACGGACGCGCGTGCTGCGCTCCGCGACATGGTGCGCCACAAGATGGTGGACGTGCTGGGCTGCAACGGGAAAGCCTGATTAAACTGCGGAAAGAAAAGCCGCTTCGCGTGAAGCGGCTTTCTTCCGATCCTTGGTGATAACGATATGAAATATAAAGTACTGACCGATTCGACCTGCGATCTGCCGGAAGAGGCCGTGCGCGCGCACGGCATCGACGTCATCTGCTTCAAGCTGGCGCTGGACGGACAGGGCTACGTGGAGCGGCAGGATTTTGCGCCCAGCGAGTTCTGCAGGATGCTGCGCGCGGCCAAGAGCCTGCCCACGACAGCCCAGATCACGGAGTATGAGTTCCTGGAGCGCTTTGAGCGCTACGCGGAGGAAGGCGCCGATGAGGTGATTTACGTCTCCATCAACGCAGGCGGCTCCGCTACTAATGCAAACGCGCAGTTTGCCAGGGAAGAATTCTATAAGCAGCATCCCGAAAGCGCGATGCACATCACCGTCGTGGACAGCCGCGGCTATTCCATGGCCCAGGGTCAGCCGATCCTGGAGGCCTGTGAAAAACTGGAAGCAGGGGAGCCGATGGACAGCGTCGTTGACTGGCTGCGGGACCGGTATGCGCGCATGGAGATCCTGCTGACTGCGTATTCATTAAAGGTCATCCGCAAGTCGGGGCGCATCAGCGCTGCGGCGGCTATCGCCGGCGAGGTGCTGGGCATCCATCCGGTGTTTACGCTCAACGACGGCGTCAGCCACGTGGTGCGCAAGGTGCGCGGGGAGAAAGCCGTCCTTGGTGCGATGACCTCGCTGCTGAAGACCCGCATGGTTCCGGGAGTGCCCTATTACATCGGTGTAACCGACCGGGCGCTGTACGAGGAGGAGTACAAGGCCGCCTGCACGGAGGCTGTCGGTTATCCGCCTGTATGCGTTTTTGATCTGGGCGCCGCGGTCCAGTCCAATACAGGCCCTGACGCAGTGGGGATCGTCTACGAGGGCACCTTCAGAGAGAGGACCTGAGCATGGCAAAAAGAGGACCGGAACCGCGCACGCGGATGCCGGCCCTGATTTCATATACAGAAAGAGAAGGGAGCTGACAGTTCAGCTCCCTCGGTTTATTGTACAGGGTATCTCAGGTACTCACTGCCGTCCATCCGACGGATGGAGAAGACGCCGTCTTCCCAGACCATGTAGGTTGCGGGATGCCCCTGCTTGGGCAGGGCGACGGACCCCGGATTGAGGCAGGTGATGCCGGAGCGCTCCCAGCACCCGGGGATGTGCGTGTGCCCGGAGATGAACAGGTCGCCGCTCTTCAGCGGGGGCAGGCTGTCCGGGCTGTGCAGGTGGCCGTGCGTCAGAAAGACGCACCGGCCGGAGAGCCAGAGCAGCGCGTAATCCGCAAGGATGGGGATGGAAAGGACCATCTGGTCCACCTCGGCATCGCAGTTGCCGCGCACGCACAGCAGCTCATCCTTCATGCCGTTCAGCAGGGCGATGACGCCCTTGGGATCGTACGCGTCCGGCAGATCGTTGCGGGGGCCGTGGTAAAGCAGATCCCCCAGCAGAATGAGACGGTCGCACCGCTCGGCGCGGTAACGCTCCGCCATGGCGCGGGCGGCCGAAAGCGAGCCGTGGATATCGGAGGCAAACATCAGCTTCATGGCAGGCACCTCCTCAGATATCGAGTTCCAGGGTGACGGGACAGTGGTCGCTGCCGAAAACCTGGTCTTCGATGTCGGCGGCCCGCACGCGGTCCTTCAGCCGGTCGGAAACGAGGAAATAATCGATGCGCCACCCGGCGTTGTTCTCTCTGGCGTGGAACATGTAGCTCCACCAGCTGTAGCGCCCTTCGGCATCCGGATGCAGCAGGCGGAAGGTATCGGTAAAGCCGCTCTCCAGCAGGCGCGTCATGCAGGCGCGCTCCTGCGGGGTGAAGCCCGCGTTCTGCTCGTTGGTCTTCGGGTTCTTGAGGTCGATGGGCCGGTGCGCGACGTTCAGGTCCCCGCAGACGACGACGGGCTTCTCGGCGTCCAGCCGCTTCAGGTACATGCGGAAGTCCTCCTCCCAGCACATGCGGTACTGCAGTCGGGTGAGGCCGCGCTGGCTGTTGGGGGTATAGCAGGTCACCAGATAAAACTCCGGGTATTCCAGGGTGATGAGCCGGCCTTCATGGTCGTGCAGCTCGTTGTCCATCCCATAGCGGACGGAGAGCGGTTCGTGCCGGGTGAAAACGGCGGTACCGGAGTAGCCCTTCTTTTCCGCGGAAGTCCAGTAAGAGGCATAGCCCGGTGCGGGCACCTCGGCCTGCCCCGCCTGCATCTTGGTCTCCTGCAGGCAGAAGAAGTCCGCCTGCGAGGCGGAGAGCACATCGGCAAAGCCCTTGGATAGGCAGGCGCGCAGGCCGTTGACATTCCAGGATACAAACTTCATATCAGCACCTCCTGAGGGGTTTTGAAACACGCCCATTATAACGGAGAAGCGGCGCGATGAAAAGGGGAATGAAGCCGGAAGGGCTTGACTTTGCGCGTGTTATTTCATAGAATGATACGCGCTGTATGGGGATACGGCGTATTTTTCAGCATTCGGAGGTTTCCCGTATGGGGATCAAGGTCGCAAAATTCGGCGGCAGCTCGCTGGCTGACGCGAAGCAGTTTGAAAAAGTCAAAGCGATCCTCCTGTCCGATCCGGACAGGCGCGTCGTCGTGCCCAGCGCGCCCGGCCGGCGCAGCCCGGTGGACGACAAGATCACGGATCTGTTTTATGAGTGCAACCGGCGCGCGGCTTCCGGCGGCGCGATGGACGAGGTTTTTGCCGTGATCGGCGAAAGATACCGCGAGATCGCCAGGGATCTGTCGCTTACAACCGATTTGGATGCGCTGCTGGGCGATATCCGCAGGGATATCCAGCTGGGCGCGGGCGCGGATTATGCGGCCAGCCGCGGCGAGTACCTGAACGGCATCCTCCTGGCCGACTATTTGGGCTGGGATTTTATCGACGCCAAAGACGGCGTATTCTTTGATGCTGAGGGCAAGCTGGACAGCGAACGCACGCAGCGGGAGCTGGGCGCGCTGCTCCGCGCGCATCCCTATGCCGTGCTGCCGGGCTTCTACGGCTGTGATACCAACGGAAAGGTGAAAACCTTCTCCCGCGGCGGCAGCGACATCACGGGCGCGATTGCCGCCCGCGCGCTCGACGCAGACGTCTATGAGAACTGGACGGACGTGGACGGGTGCATGATGGCCGACCCGCGTATCGTGCGCAATCCAGAGCCTATCCGCTACGTGACCTATCAGGAGCTTCGGGAGCTTTCTTATATGGGCGCTTCCGTCCTGCACGAGGACGCGATCTTCCCGGTGCGCCTGGCGGGCATCCCGACCAACATCCGCAACACCAACAAGCCGGAGGAGCCGGGCACCGTCATCGGCTACGAGGCGGAGGATCACGACAGCGAGTACAGCATCACGGGCATCGCGGGACACAAGGACTTTGCCATCATCAACGTGGAAAAGACGATGATGAACAGCGAACTGGGCTTCGGCCGGCGTGTGCTGCAGGCGATCGAGGAGCAGGGCATTTCCTTTGAGCACATGCCCAGCGGCATCGACACCATGTGCATCGTGGTGCACGAGGACGCCATTGCGGGCAAAAAGGCCAAGCTGATGGCCCGCATCCATGAGCTGTGCCAGCCGGATACGGTGGAGATCCATTCCGGTCTTGCGCTGATCGCCACCGTTGGCAGGGGCATGGTCCGGGCCAAGGGTACCAGCGCCAGACTCTTCAACGCGCTGGACAAGGCGGGCATCAACGTGCGCCTGATCGATCAGGGCTCCAGCGAGCAGAACATCATCGTCGGTGTGGACAACCTGGATTTTGAAAACGCGACCCGCGCGATCTACCGGGCTTTTGTCACCAAGGATACGCCGCGGCACTGAGAAGGACCCGGCCGGGCCCGGGGCGCACTTTAAAGGGGAGGCTTTTTATTGTCTTTCGCTTTTGTTGTTGAAAGCGCGCTGCTGGGCGTCGGCCTGGCGATGGATGCGTTCACGGTATCCCTGGCCAACGGCCTGCGGGAGCCGCATATGCGCGGGAAGCGGCGGCTGTGCATGGCAGGCGTTTACGCCGGTTTCCAGTTTCTCATGCCGCTGCTGGGCTGGTTCTGCGTGCATACGGTGGCGGAAACCTTTTCGGCCGCGCAGCGCTACATCCCGCTCATCGGCGCACTGCTGCTGTTTTATATCGGCGGCAAGATGATCCTGGAGGGGATCCGGCATGAGGAGCAGGAGGAGGCAAAGCTCGCTTCTGGCACGCTGCTGCTGCAGGGTGTGGCCACCTCCATCGACGCGCTGTCCGTCGGCTTTGCCATCGCGGGCTACAGCGCGGGGATGGCGTTTGCATCGGCGCTCATCATCGCAGCTGTCACCCTGGTCATCTGCCTCGCCGGCATCCGCCTGGGGCGTGTCTTCGGGCTTCGGCTCTCTTCGGGCGCATCGCTTGTGGGCGGCGGCATCCTCGTCGCTATCGGGATCCGGATCCTGCTTGCCGTTCTGAGAGGATTATCTTGACAGAAGTCGCGCTTTCTGCTATCATGCGTTCCGTCAAAGGGAGTAGTCAGCGCGGCTATGCCGCGATTGCAGCGTCGTCATCACGGCTTTGCCCGGCCTGCAAGGATATAGACGAGACTTTGCCGCAACGGCGGCGGGGTCTCTTTTTTTGCCGCTGAAGACTATTGAAAAGATGGAGGAAAAAAGATGCTGATTCCGGTTCTTTGGTTCTGTCTGGGTCTTGTGCTGCTCATCAAGGGCGGAGACTGGTTTGTGGACGGCGCGGCGGGGATCGCCAAGCGTTTCCGCGTCCCGGAGATTTTGATCGGTGCGACGGTGGTTTCCATCGGGACGACGCTGCCCGAGGTGATGGTCTCCGCGACATCCGCGCTGAGCGGACACGGGGAGATCGCATACGGCAATGCGATCGGTTCTGTCATCTGCAATACGGCGCTCATCGCGGCGCTGACGGCGGCGATCCGCCCCGGCAAGGTGGAAAAGGACAGCCTGCGGGTACCGGTGCTGTTCTTCTTCGCGGCCGCCGTCTTTTACAGCGCCGTGGCGTATACCACGGGGTACTTCTCGAGGACGGTCGGCATCCTGCTGCTGGTGCTCTTCGTCTGCTACATGGTCCTGACGGTGCGGCGGGCGGTGAGCGCTTCCGGCTCGGGGCAGGATGACGGAGAGACGGAGGAACGGCCGCTGGGCCGGCTGATCCTTCTGCTCGCCGTGGGCGCTGCGCTGATCGCCTGGGGCGCCAACCTGCTGGTGGACAACGGCACGCTGATCGCCAGCGCGCTGGGCGTTCCGGAATCGGTCATCGCGCTGACCTTCGTTGCGCTGGGCACATCCCTGCCGGAGCTGGTGACGGCGATCACCTCGCTGGCCAAGGGACACAGTGCGCTGTCGCTGGGCAACGTCATTGGGGCCAACCTGTTCAACCTCGTGCTGGTCAGCGGCCTTGCGACCGCGCTGGCGCCCTTCAGCATCCCCGCCGGCAAGATGATTGCGGGAATGAACGCTTCTCTGGTGGTCGACATCCCGGTGATGTTTGCCGTGATGGCCCTGCTGACCCTCCCGGCGCTCCGGCGCGGCCGGCTATTCCGCTGGCAGGGCGTGACGCTGCTTTGCATCTACGCGGCGTTCTGCCTGTTCCAGTTCTTCATGTAAGAGATAATAAGCAAATGATATAACAAAGCCCGCGGCATGGTGAAAAGAGTCCATGCCGCGGGCTTTTGATCTGGACAAACGGCCCGGGAAAGGAATCTGTAAATGGTGTACTTAAGCCTTTATATGATACAAGAATGGGAGTTTATCGGAAGCAGTTATGAGAAGAACTGCTTTCATAATATGCGTTTTAATGATATTATAGATTAGTGTTTGATGACATATGAAAAATGAATAAACAACAGGAGAGGGAAGAGTGAAGGATGCAAAGGTTAGAAAACAATCCAACAATTCATCTAAACGATTCAATACCAGAGATAAATAAGAAGACGAGGGAAAAATGGATAGATAACGCAAAAGGAATAGCAATACTGCTTGTCATAATCGGTCATACAACAGGAGCCTATAAAGGGACATTTGACTTTAGTTTTGTGTATGGAGTGCACCTTTGCTGCTTTTTCTTGTTGAGTGGATATACATTAAAAAAGAAAAAGATAACGAAGGATTATGTAAATGCTAAATTTGCACGCCTAATGTCTCCGTATTTTTTTACCTGTCTAGCTGTGATGGCAACAGATGTTTTCAACAGTTGGTGTTTAAATCATGATACATCCATTTTCACAATTACTTCTATCATCGGTCGAGATTTACTAAGAAGCTTTTTTGCTTCTGGTTCCTATAAGTCATTTGGAACGATCGAAATTGGTACACGAATAGGTGCAATTTGGTTTTTGCCAGCTTTGTTCTTTGCAATAATGATCTTTCAGTACCTGCTTTCAAGAACAGAGGACAAACGAGTTCTTATAGTGACCACGGGAGTTGTTGCCTATGTAGGTTTTGTGACCGGCAGGTTTATTTGGTTTCCATTTAGTGTCCAGTCCGGAATGCTTGCCACTTTTTTTCTCTGCATAGGATATTTGATTAAAAAGAATCAATTATTGAACAACTTGCGATGGTATCATTATATAATTGCACAAGTGATTCTAGTGCTGGGAATTCACTACGGGTATTGCAATATTGGTATTGTAACGGCAAATCTAAATGACTTGCTTTTATCTATTCCGGTTGGTTTAGCGGGATGTCTTCTCATTTATCTGGTGTCAAAGATAATTACCCGTGCGCGATTGTTGCCCTATATTGGAAAGAATTCTTTAATCGTATTATGTGTGCATTTGTATGCACTGGAAACTATGGGCAGATACTTCAATCTATTCTTGGATCAGATGCAATTGATTGGTAACAAAAGAGCACTGGCTTTTATGATGCTACACATCATTTTTGCGATTGGTATTGCAATGCTGATTTCAGTTTTTAAGAATAGAATTATGGATCGTAAACAGCCGTTTGGACAGACGAAGACTAAAGAAGGAGACACTACGCGAGATCAGGCAATAGACATCGCCAGGGGTTTGTTCATTTGCTTGATGATAGTCGGCCATTTTTCTATTGATTCTCTTCTGCGAAAGATGATCTTTTCATGCCATATGATGGCTTTCGTAATCTTTTCAGGATACTTCTATAGTGAACATACGCCTCTCTCTAAAACCATCAAAAAGATGATCCGCTCCTATCTATTTCCATATCTCTTATTTGTTGTAGCCAAATTGCTCTTAGAGAACAGACTTTGGAGCAGAGCATACTTCAGAGAAGCTATCGTACGGTATATATATGGCATCTCTTACACAAAGAAACTGTTTGGAGAAATTGGCTCGGTTGGCCCTGTGTACTTCATTCTAATGCTGTTTGTTGCAAGGCTGGTTTATACTATTCTAGCGAAGATAATAAAAGAAGAAAGGCATCTATCAGCTGCTGTGCTTTGCATATCTGTTTTTGGAATGATTCTTGGAAAAGAAGGCCTATGGTTGTTCTGGAGCATTGATGTAGCGTGCTATAGTCTTGTGTTCTATCATATTGGGGTGCTAATTCGACGCTATGACTTACTCAGAAGAATTAGAGAATGGGATGCTGTGTATTTCATTCTATCTCCGATTTGGGCGTATATGATCTATGCAGGAAGTATGGAGATTGCTGTACGAAATTACGGCAATTATGGAGTTGTATTGTTAGGAGCAGTTGCGGGGACACTTATTGTTTATAAGTTGTCAGCTTATATTAGCTTCAAGATGCCTGTTATTGCTAGGTTTCTTAGCTTGTCAGGCAGGTTTTCGATGCCTATTCTAATGGTACATACACTGTTTAATGGAAAGATAGTCGCGCTTGCTAATCAATACTTTTATGAAGAGTGGTTTGTAACGCTTATACTTGCGCTTCTTTTTCAGACAGTATTGGGTGTGGCCTTAGGCGAAATATGCTATAGAATTAGAAGGTTTGTAAAGCCGTGGAATGAAATAATGAATAGCTAAAGAAGAGGTATATTGAATTGAAAGATATCAGGAATAGCTATAATTTGGGAAGACTATCTGTAATAGCGTTTACTGTCTCGATCTCTATACTGACAGGGGTCTTGTTTGATTTATGCTACCATTCTCAAGGGCTATATCTTCTTCTTTTCGTTTTAATTTATGTATTGGCACCCGGATATGGCTTTTTGTACATCTTTAATCATTCGCTCTGTAAAGCTGATAAGGGATGGTCTATATTACTGTCTATGTATTTTGGATTCTTTATGCTGATAATCCAATACCTTATCTTGAATTCTCTGAACCATTTGGAATGGATACGTATTTCACCTCTTATCTTGCTTATAATCGAGGCTTATATCGTTATTAGAAAGCATTCTCATGAAGACTTGATACAATTACTATCAAATAAAGCAGGACTGAGTTGGAGCACAACTCGTGACGGAATACCGTTTTTGACTTGTTTGAGTGTATTCACATTGTATTGCTATTGGATGATGAAAAAAACGGTACCTAATGCCGAGACGACTGTTTTCTTGGATTACACGTATCACATGGGTAATATCATAAGCCTAACTAGGGGTGGACATGTGACTGATATTCGCTTATCAGGTGTGCCACTGCGATATCATTTCTTCATGGAATTGTTCTATGCTATTTTAAAAAGAGTTTTTCCAGCTTCAGTCTTTAATTGTGTTTTTAGATATCCTATACTTTTGGTACCGCCTCTTGCCTGTGGAAGCTTTTATAAATTAATAGGTAGAAAAGGGGCGAATAGAATTATCATTTCTGGCTTAACGATGATATCGCTATTCTTCTCAGATTTACTGCCAGGATATACGCATATGACTAGCCATATTGGGACAAATATCAATGCGGTTGGTTTTGCATTACCTTGCGCTATTACACTCTGTTTTCTTCTGATTCGTATGTTGGATAATCAAGGCAAAAGACAGCATATAGCAGATTGTTTTCTCATTTTCGGTGTTGGTATCGTGCTTACTGGACTAAAGGGGCCGTTTTCAATGGCAATAACAGCTAGTTGCATGGCTTATTCGGCTTATCTTTGGTTTACAGATAAAAAGAGTCCGTTCTTGATAGGAACGATTGTCCTCTCTGCATCCTTTGCGATAGTATACTTTTTACTTTTGAAGACTGCCGTTAATCATGAAAACTTGGAAGAGGGGAGTAGGTTTTTTGGACTGATCAAACCATATATAAATACGCCACAGATATTGAACACTGTAACTAACAAGCACCTAAAAGATTTGCTTGTGTTACCTTGCAGTTTGGCATATGCATTCGGATTTCTTATAGTTCCATATTTTGCCGCACTGATTAGCTATGTTATGAAAAGGAACCTTGACCATTCAGAAGTTCTTTTGATAATCGTTTCATTGGTTTCAATTGGAATGTTTTACCTCTTAGCAGTAGCACAAAACCGGGTGTATTTTGCAATGCTGGCGACCCCCATTATTGCTTCAATAGCAACAAAATGGATTTTTGATCACGCTGCATACAAGAAAAAGCTAATCAGTGTATTATCGATAAGTGCTTTTTTATTGATCATATCTATATCCAATGGCGTAAGGAATCCAAAGTTATATTTTGGAAGCGGAACGCTTTCAAAAGATGATATAAAAGCAACTCGCTGGATTAAACAAAACACACCTGAGCACGCTATACTCTCAATTAATGATCATAGTGAAAATGGGAAACAATTCTATTATTCTGCGTTTTCGGAGCGACAGTTTTTTATTGAGACTACTACTTATTCAAAGAATTCAGGTGTGTTAGCCTCTGATTTAGAAAACAGGTTAAAGATTAATGATGAAATCTTCTTTGGTAAGGGGAATAGGCAAGAAAAAGCTAAAGATTTAGGAATTGATTATTTGATTCAGGTGGATTATAAGGGAGACTTTAATTCCGACTTAGGAGCGTTTTTTGATCAGTGCTTCTCAAGTGAGACAGTTAGGATTTTTAAATGTAGCGAGTAGTGTATATGTATATGATATGGACTAAACAAAGGATAAACTGATATATAGTTTTACTTCAAGAAAGGCTAATTGATTGAAAAGATGAAAAAGCGTTGCCTTATTATTGATTAAAGCATCTTGTATAGGCTCTCCGTTCAATGACTTTTTCCGCTGTCATAGTCTGGTCACTTCATCTTGGCTACCTTTGTTTTTGCTACTGAAAAGCGATGTTTGACATCCCCTGCTGTCCGTTGTAAGATGAATCAACGGACAGTTTTTTTATCCGCCTGTGCGGAAGAAACGGAGTGACAGGACAATGAGTTCTATCGGTATATTGGGGACGGGAACCTGGGGCGTAGCGCTGGCCAGGATGCTGTCGAAATCGGGACATGAGGTCGCCTGCTGGTCGGCCATCCCGCAGGAAATCGATACGCTCTGCGAAAAACATGAGCATCCCAATCTCCCCGGCGTCGCCATCCCCGAGGGGATCTGTTTTACGAAGGAGCTGGCGGAGGCGTGCAGAGACCGCGACATCGTGCTGTTTGCCGTGCCGTCGGTCTTCCTGCGGCAGACGGCGGCGAAGGCGCGGCCCTTCATCCCGGACGGGCAGATCGTGGCGGATGTGGCGAAGGGGATCGAAAAGGACACGCTGATGACGCTGAGCGAGGTCATCGCCGACGAGCTGAACCGTGATGGGAAGCATGCGGGCGTGAAGGTGGTGGCGCTCTCCGGTCCGACCCATGCGGAGGAGGTCGCCATCGACCTGCCGACGACCATCGTATCCGCCTGCGCGGATGAGACGGCGGCGGAACTGGTGCAGGACGTGTTTATGAACACGTGCATGCGCGTGTACACCAACACCGACATCCGCGGCGTGGAGCTGTGCGGCGCGCTGAAGAACATCATCGCGCTGGCGGCCGGCATCTCGGCGGGTCTGGGCTACGGCGACAACACAAAGGCGGCGCTCATCACGCGCGGACTGGCGGAGATGGAGCGGCTGGGCCTTTGCATGGGCTGCAGGGCGGAGACCTTTGCCGGGCTGGCGGGCATGGGCGACCTCATCGTGACGGCGACCAGCCGGCACAGCCGCAACAACCGCGCAGGCTTCCTCATCGGGCAGGGCGTGCCTCCGCAGGAGGCGGTGCGGCAGATCGGCATGGTGGTGGAAGGCATCAATGCGCTGCCGGCGGCCATGACGCTGGCGAAACGGTATGACGTGGAAATGCCCATCGTGCAGGCGGTGGATGCCGTGGTGAGCGGCGGCGCCGATCCTGCGGACGCCGTGGCGAAGCTGATGCAGCGTGAGAAGCGGACCGAGGCGCGGGGCGTGCGCAGGAGAGGGGAGGCCGGCGTATGACGCTGCTGGTGACGGGCGGTGCCGGATTTATCGGCGCCAATTTTATCCGCTGTATGGCGGCTGCGCATCCAACCTGGCGCATCGTCTGCCTGGACGCGCTGACCTATGCCGGGAACCTGTCCTCGCTGGAGGGCATTGCGGAAGGCCCTTGTTTCCGGTTTGTCCGGGGCAGCATCTGTGACCGTCAGCTGCTGGAGACGCTCTTTTGCGAGGAGAATCCGGATGCCGTGGTAAACTTTGCCGCCGAGACGCACGTGGACAGATCCATCGAAGCGCCGGAGGTCTTCCTTTCGACCAACATCCTGGGTACGGCGGCGCTGATGGATGCGTGCCGCGCCCACGGCGGTGTGCGCTTTCATCAGGTCAGCACGGACGAGGTGTACGGCGACCTGCCGCTGGACCGGCCGGACCTGCGCTTTACGGAGGAGACGCCCCTTCGGGCATCCTCGCCCTACAGCGCGTCCAAGGCTTCGGCGGACCTTCTGGTGATGGCGTATCACCGCACCTACGGGCTGCCGGTGACCATCAGCCGCTGCTCCAACAACTACGGGCCTTACCAGTTCCCTGAGAAGCTCATCCCACTCATGATCGCGAGATGCGAAGCGGGGCAGTCGATGCCCGTCTACGGGGAAGGGAAGAACGTGCGCGACTGGCTGCACGTGGAGGATCACTGCCGCGCGATCGAGGCGGTCCTGCTGCGCGGCACGCCGGGAGAGGTCTACAACGTGGGCGGTAACAGCGAGCGCGCCAACATCGACGTGGTGCGCCTCATCTGCCGGGAACTGGGACAGCCGGAGAGCCTCATCACCTTCGTGACGGACCGCAAAGGGCACGACCTGCGCTACGCCATCGACGCGGGAAAGATCCGGAGAGAACTGGGCTGGGAGCCGCAGCATACCTTCGAGACGGGGATCCGGCAGACGATCCGCTGGTACCTGGACAACCGCAGCTGGTGGCAGACGATCACGAGCGGCGAGTACCGGCATTACTACGAGCGGATGTACGCGGGGCGGTGAGCATGCGGATACTGGTGACAGGCGCCGCCGGCCAGCTGGGCCGGGAGGTGCTTGAAAAAGCGGCGGACCGGGGCGCTGAGGTGCTGGGGCTTGTGCGCGGTGAAGGCGTGCCCGGCTTTGCCTGCGCCCGTGCGGACCTGACAGACGAACGATCGCTGCAGCGGGTGACGGAGGATTTCAGGCCGGACGCGGTGATCAACTGCGCGGCGTGGACGGCGGTGGACGCAGCTGAGGCGCCGGAAAACCGGGAGGCCGTATGGGCTGTCAACAGCACGGCTGTAAAGACGCTGGCCCTGCTGTGCCGGGCGCAGGGCGCAAGGCTCATCCAGGTTTCCACGGACTACGTCTTCGGGCGGACGGACGATGCTGAGATCCTGCCGGAGGATGAGCCGTCCCCGCTCAGCGTATACGGCAAAAGCAAGCTGGAAGGGGAGCGGGCTGCCGCGCTGTGTGAAAACCACTGTGTCGTGCGCACCTCGTGGCTCTTCGGCAAGGGGGATAACTTTGTGCGGACGATGCTGCGCCTGGGCAGGACGCATGCGAGTCTCAGGGTCGTGTCCGATCAGACCGGCAGGCCGGCTTACGCACCGGATCTGGCGGCGCTGCTGATCGACGCGGCGGAGGCACCCCGGCGGGGCGTGCTGCACGCGGCAAACGAAGGGCCTTTTGTATCCCGGGCAGCTTTTGCGCAGGAGATCATGAGGCAGGCGGGGCTGAAGACCCAAATCATCCCGGTGACGACGGCTGCGTACGGCCCGGCCGCGGCGGAGCGGCCGGCAAACAGCCGGCTTTCGACGGATTGCCTTGAGCAGGCGGGCTTCAGCCGTCTGCCGGACTGGCGGGACGCGCTGTCCCGCTATCTTGCATGGGAGAAGGAGAATGGGTGAACTGAAGGTGACACGCTGCCCCATCGAGGGGCTGTATATCGTTGAACCGGCGCTCCACGGGGATGCGCGCGGCTGGTTCATGGAGACGTACAACAACGAGGACTTTCAGCGCGCGGGCCTCGATATGGAATTTGTGCAGGACAACCAGAGCATGAGCCGCAGGGGCGTTTTGCGTGGACTGCATTTCCAGACGCGGCACCCGCAGGGCAAGCTGGTGCGGGTGCTTTCCGGCTGCGTGTTTGACGTGGCTGTCGACCTGCGCGCGTCAAGCCCGACTTTCGGCAAGTGGTACGGCGTTCGGCTGACGGCGGAAAACCGGCTGCAGTTTTATATCGCACCGGGTTTTGCCCACGGGTTCCTTGTGCTGAGCGAAACGGCGGAATTCGCTTATAAATGCACGGACGTCTATCATCCCGAGGACGAGGGGGGCCTGCTGTGGCATGACGCTGCGGTGGGGATCGACTGGCCGGGCGTCTGCCGCACGCAGGAAGGGTGGTGCCTTGAGGACGGCACGCCGCTGGTGCTGAGTGAGAAGGACGGGCGCTGGCCCGGCCTTGACGGCGTCTGGCGCTTTTAACAGGAAGAGGGGGAAGGAATGACGGAAGCGTTGGCCATGGCCGTTCTGGCAGGCGCGCTGCCGGCCTACGGCAGGCGAAACCGCGCGCTCCTTGCGGCGGGCGGCAGTGCGGAGCGGCTTTGCCGGGATCCCGGCGCCTTCGGAGAACTGCTGGGGCCGGAAGCCGTCGCTGCGGTGCGAAAGGGCTGGCTGGAGGCAGAACGCCTGGCCGGGACGCTGGAGCGCGAGCGGATCACTCTGCTGCTGCGGGATGACGCGGGCTACCCGTCGCTCCTCCGCGAGATCCACAACCCGCCGCACGTTCTGTTCGTCGCCGGGGAGCCGGAACTGTCGGATCCCGTCTGCATCGCCGCGGTCGGGACGCGGGAACCGTCCGAATACGGCCTGCGGCATGCCAGAAGGATCGCTTCGGAACTGGCGGAGGCCGGATGCTGCGTGGTATCGGGACTCGCGCTGGGCATCGACGCCGCCTGCCACAGGGGCGCGCTGGACGCGCGGGGGCGCACGGTCGCCGTGCTGGGCGGCGCGCTGGACGAATTCTATCCGAAGGAAAACCGGCCGCTGATGGAACGCATCCTTTCGGAGGGCGGCAGCGTGGTTTCGGAATACCCGCCCGGGACTAAGCCCAGCCGCTACAGCTTCCTGCACCGCAACCGCATCATCGCCGGCATGGCTCTGGGCGTCTTCGTGGCGGAAGGCCGGCAGCGAAGCGGCGCGCTCCGCACGGCGGGCTGCGCCCTGGAGGAGGGCAGGGATGTCTTTGCCCTGCCCGGGAACATCGATGAAGCGACCTCTAGCCTGCCCAACCAGCTGATTTCGGAAGGCGCAAAGCCGGTGACGTGCGCTTCGGACATCCTCTGCGAGCTGAGGCTTACAGAGAGCGCTCCTGCGATCAAGAGGAGGAGTGGAGCACCTGCACAGACGAGCACAAAAAGACCGGCGAAACCCCATCCGGCAGCGCAGCAGCCTGAGGCGCAGCAGGCCGTCCTGTCGGTCCCGGAGGGAATCGGGGAGCGTGAGGAGAGCGTATGCCGCGCGCTTCTTTCCGGCACGCAGGATTTTGACGAACTGACCGCGGCAACCGGCCTTGCGGATGACGAACTGGGCGCGCTGCTCATCGAAATGGAGCTGGACGGCCTCATTGAGGCGCTGCCGGGGAACCGCTTTTCCCCTGGAGAGCGGTTTTCACCGCATCGGGCTTGACAGCGGGGAATTTGACTGCTATTCTTTTTCCCGTTAAAAAACGCCGCCCGGCTGCGGCACGGAGGAATGACATTGGCTACCGCAAAAAAACCTTCTTATAAATTGATCATTGTGGAATCGCCGGCAAAGGCGAGGACGATCGGCAGATTCCTGGGCAAAACGTACAAGGTGGAGGCATCCAACGGCCACGTGCGCGACCTGCCCAAGTCCCAGCTGGGCGTGGATACGGAAGCAAACTTTGAGCCCAAATACATCACCATCCGCGGGCGCGGAGAGGTGCTGGAGCGCATCCGCAAGGACGCGAAGGGCGCAAAGCAGGTCATCCTCGCGACTGACCCGGACCGTGAGGGAGAGGCGATTTCCTGGCACCTGGCGGGGATCTTGGGCATTGACCCGGAGAGCGCGTGCCGCGTGGAGTTCAACGAGATCACCGAAAAGACGGTCAAGGCTGCGGTGAAGAAGCCGCGCAGCGTCAACATGCAGCTTGTGGACGCGCAGCAGGCGCGCCGTGTGCTGGACAGGCTCGTCGGCTATAAGATCAGCCCGCTGTTCTGGGCAAAGATCCGCAAGGGTCTCTCGGCCGGGCGCGTGCAGTCCGTCGCGACGCGGATGATCGTGGACAGAGAACAGGAGATCGAAAGCTTTATCCCGGAGGAGTACTGGACGGTCGAAGCGCAGCTGGAGGGCGGCGGCAGCAGGCTGACGGCCCGCCTTGCCGCGCTGGACGGCGAAAAGCCGCGCCTGACCTGCGGGGCGGAAGCGGAGGAAGCGCGCAGGCGCATCCTTGAAGGAGGCCTGCGCGTCACGGGCGTGAAGCGCAGCGAGCGCCGCAGGCATCCCGCGCCGCCGTTTACGACCTCCAACCTGCAGCAGGAGGCGGGCCGGAAGCTGGGCTTCTCCACCGCAAAGACGATGCAGCTGGCCCAGCAGCTCTATGAGGGCATCGACATACAGGGACACGGAACGCAGGGCCTTATTTCCTACATCCGTACGGACAGCGTGCGCCTGAGCGACGAAGCGGTCAGCGCCGTGCGGGAGAGAATCGCAGAGCAGTACGGCGCGGATTACGTGCCCGGCAAACCGGTCGTATACAAAGGCCGCAGCGGCGCACAGGATGCGCATGAGGCCATCCGCCCCACGAACCTGGATTTCAGCCCGGAGGCTGTCAAGGCTTCCCTGACACGGGATCAGCATAACCTGTACAAGCTTATTTACAACCGGTTCGTCGCCTGCCAGATGGCGGACGCCGTCTATGAGACGCAGCAGATCGACATCGCCTCCGACAAGGGCGTGCAGCTGCGCGCCACTGCGGAGCGCATGAAATTCCCTGGTTTTACGGCGGTCTACGAGGCCTCCCGCGACGAAGAGAGCGAGCCGGAGGAGACGATGACCCAGCTGCAGGAGATCGCGGAAGGGACCGCGCTCGCCTGCGCCGGCGTCGATGCGGCGCAGCACTTTACCCAGCCGCCAGCGCGCTACAGCGAAGCGACGCTCGTGCGCGCCATGGAGGAGATGGGGATCGGACGCCCGTCTACCTACGCGCCGACGATCTCCACCATCCTGGCCCGCGGCTACGTCCTGCGGGAGAAAAAGCAGCTGGTACCCGGCGAGCTGGGCATCATGACGACCGATCTCATGAAGGAGTACTTCCCGGACATCGTCGATACCGCCTTTACGGCGGCCATGGAAGCCGAGCTGGACGACGTCGAGGCCGGTAAACGGGAATGGCACGACGTCATCGCGAAGTTCTACGGCCCCTTCGAGAAGACGCTGGAGAAGGCGGAATCGAAGATCGAGAAGGTGGAGATCCCCGACGAGGAGTCGGATGTCATCTGCGACAAGTGCGGCGCGCGCATGGTATACAAGATGGGGCGCTTCGGCAAGTTCCTGGCCTGTCCCAATTTCCCGGCCTGCCGCAATACCAAGAACATCCAGCAGGAGATCACGGTGCCCTGCCCCAAGTGCGGGGCAAAGGTCCTGGAAAAACACTCTCACAGGGGCAAAAAGTTCTACGGCTGCGAGCGGTGGCCGGAGTGCGACTTCGTCGCGTGGAATCCCCCGGTGGAGGAGCGCTGCCCCAAGTGCGGCGGGTATATGACGCTTTCGGAGACGCGCAGGGGGCGCTTCCACGTCTGCGCCAACGAGCAGTGCCGCTTCCGCATCGCGCTGCCGGATGAAGGGGAGGAAGCATGAGCGCACGCGTTCGGGTGATCGGCGCGGGGCTGGCCGGATGCGAGGCTGCCTGGCAGCTGGCGCAGCGCGGCATCCCCGTGACCCTCACGGAAATGAAACCACAGCGCTACACGCCCGCGCATCACAGCGCGGGCTTTGCTGAACTGGTCTGTTCCAACAGCCTGAGAAGCGACAGGCTGACCAATGCGGTGGGCCTGCTGAAGGAGGAAATGCGCCAGCTGGGCAGCCTCATCCTCTCCTGCGCGGATGCGACGCGCGTGCCGGCGGGCGGCGCGCTGGCGGTGGACAGGCAGGCCTTTTCGGAGACGGTGACCCGCCGCATCTTAAGTCACCCGCTGATCGAGATGATCTGCGAAGAGGTGTCGGAAATCCCGCAGGAGAACGCCGTCATCGCGACCGGGCCGCTGACGAGCGACGTACTGGCGGAGAAGATCGCTTCGCTGCCGGGGCTTACGACGCTCAGCTTCTTTGACGCGGCGGCGCCCATCGTCTCTGCGGATTCGCTGGATATGGTAAAGGTTTTCCGGCAGAGCCGCTATGGCAGGGGGGACGATTACCTCAACTGCCCCATGACCAGGGAGGAGTATACGGCCTTCCGCGAGGCGCTGCTGCTCGCCGAAAAGGCGGAGGTGCACGGGTTTGACGGCAGCCAGGTCTTCGAGGGCTGCATGCCCATCGAGGTGATGGCGCAGCGCGGAGAGATGGTGATGGCCTTCGGACCCATGAAGCCGGTCGGCCTGACCGATCCCCGGACGGGGAGAGAGCCGTATGCAGCGGTACAGCTGCGCGCGGAGAATGAGGCGGGGACGATGTTCAACCTCGTCGGCTTCCAGACGCGCCTCAAGTGGGGGGAGCAGAAGCGGGTCTTCTCCATGATCCCCGGCCTTGAAAACGCGGAGTTTCTGCGCTACGGCGTGATGCACCGCAACACCTTCCTGCACTCTCCGGGCTTTCTGGACGAGCATTACCGGATGCTGTCCCGGCCGACGGTGTACTTTGCTGGCCAGATGACGGGTGTGGAGGGCTATGTGGAAAGCGCTGCCAGCGGCCTTGTGGCGGGCATCTCCCTGGCCAGGGAACTCCTTGGCCTTCCCGCAGTGGATTTCGGGGCGGAGACGGCGATCGGCGCGCTCGGCAAATACGTCGCGAAGGCTTCGGGCGATTTCCAGCCGATGAACGCGAACTTCGGCCTGATGAAGCCGCTTGAAACGCGCATCCGCAACAAACAGGAACGCTACGCCGCCATGGCGGTGCGCTCCCTCAACCTGATCGAAGGGCTGCGCAGCAATCCGCTCGCCTGTGACTTCGAGTGACAGACCGCTACAGGAGGAAAGAATATGGCATTGATGGGAACGACAATCTGCGCCGTCCGCAAGGACGGGCATATCGCCGTCGCCGGCGACGGCCAGGTGACGATGGGCGAGCATACCATCTTCAAGGCGAACGCCCATAAGGTGCGTCGCATCTACGGCGGGCGCGTGGTGACGGGTTTTGCAGGCAGCGTGGCGGATGCCTTCGCGCTCTGCGAGCGCTTTGAGGGCAAGCTGGAGCAGTATTCCGGCAACCTGGAGCGCGCTGCGGTGGAGCTGGCGCAGGAATGGCGAGCGGACAAGGTGATGCGCAAGCTGGAGGCCATGCTGATCGTGGCCGCGGGTGAAGAACTCATGATCATCTCCGGCACGGGTGAGGTGATCACGCCGGATGACGGCATCGCGGCGGTGGGGTCCGGCGGCAACTATGCGCTGGCCGCGGCCCGGGCGCTTGCAGAGAACACGGAGCTTTCCGCGCACGAGATCGCGGAAAAGGCGCTGCACATCGCGGCGGACATCTGCGTATACACCAACCACAACGTCATCGTGGAAGACGCCTGAAGGGAGGAGCAACCATGGAACTGACACCCAAACAGATCGTGCGGGAACTGGACAGATACATCATCGGACAGGAAGAGGCGAAGCGGGCGGTGGCCGTGGCGCTCCGCAACCGCTACAGGCGCGCGCAGCTGCCGGACGAGGTGCGGCGGGAGATCGTGCCCAAGAACATCCTTATGATCGGGCCCACCGGCGTGGGCAAGACGGAGATCGCCAGGCGCCTTGCGCGCCTCGTGGATGCGCCGTTTGTCAAGGTGGAGGCGACGAAGTTCACGGAGGTGGGCTACGTCGGCCGCGACGTGGAGAGCATCGTGCGGGACCTGGTGGAAGCCAGCATCCGCATCTGCAAGGAGCAGGCGGCGGAAAAGGTGAAGACGCGGGCGCAGGTACTGGCAGAGGAGAAGATCATCGACCTCATACTGCACCCGAACCGCAAGCCGCAGAACCCGATCGATATGCTGCTGGGAAACCAGCGGCCGCAGCAGGAGCCGGCGCCTTCCGAGGAGGAGCGCCGCAGGCTGACCGGCCGCGCGGACGAGCTGCGGGAGCGGCTTCGCCACGGCGAGCTGGAGGATACGGAGATCCAGGTGGAAGTGGAAGAAGCGCCGCAGGAAGTAGAAATCAACGGCGCCAGCGTCTCCATCGGGACGATCATGGGCGATATGATGCCCAAGAAGACGCGCATGCGGCGCATGAAGATCCGCGACGCCCGGCGTGTGCTGGAGGCGGAGGAATCCCAGAACCTCATCGATATGGGCGAGGTGAAGGACGAGGCGGTGCGCCGCGCGGAGCAGGACGGCATCGTCTTCATCGACGAGATCGACAAGGTGGCCGGCCGCTCCGCGCAGGGCGGACCGGACGTCAGCCGTGAAGGCGTGCAGCGCGACATCCTGCCCATCGTGGAGGGTACGACCGTCAACACGAAATATGGGCCGGTGCATACGGACTACATCCTCTTTATCGCAGCCGGCGCCTTCCACGTCTCCAAGCCGAGCGACCTCATCCCGGAGCTGCAGGGCCGCTTCCCCGTCCGCGTCAGTCTGAAACCGCTGACCCGCGCGGACTTCAAGGCGATCCTCAGCCAGACGGACAACGCGCTGACGCGGCAGTACGCCGCGCTGCTGGGTGTGGATCACGTGCATCTCAGCTTCGACGACTCCGCGCTGGAGGTCCTGGCGGAGGCGGCGGAGGAGGAGAACGCTACCAAGGAGGACATCGGCGCCCGTCGCCTGCATACGCTCTTCGAAAAGGTGCTGGAGGACATCTCCTTCAACGCGGCGGGGGATATGCCCGACGTGGAGGTGGCGATCAACGGCGCTTATGTGAGAGAGCATCTGGGCGAAGACGCGAAGAAGATGGATCTCAAACGGTATATTCTGTAAGGGGAGAAAGCCGATGCAGGCGATGATCATCACCGCTTACCGGGATGCGGAGGGGACGGAGCGCATGCTGCGCGCCCTGTCCCGGCACGCACTGTGCTTTGTCCACGCCGATGCCAAGGGGGAGATCACCGCGGCGCAGGTGAAGCGGATGAACGGCATCCCGGGCGTTCGTGCGATCCGGCGCTACAAGGTCAACTGGGGGAGCATCCATCACCTGTACGCGCTCTGTGACCTCATCCGGATGGCGCTGGACGATCCCCGGGTGACACACCTGCACCTCATCAGCGCGCAGGACTTCCCCTGCGTTTCAGCAGGGGAGCTGGAGCGCCGGTTCGAGGGCGACGAGAGGATCCATATGCAGATGCTGCGCACCGCGGACTATCCGGAACTGGAGCACCGCTGGCGGCATTACCATTTCATGCACCTGCTCAATTACAGGGACATGAGCGAGCGCGCCCAGAACTGGGTGGGGCGGATCGACCGCTGGCAGGACAGGCTGCACATCAGCAGGAGGCTCTCCCTGCCGGGAAAGGGGCTTGTCTGGCTCTCCCTGCCGCGGGAGGCTGCGGAATATGCGGTGTATGCGGAAAGAAATCTGCGCCTGCTGCGGCGGCTGCGGTATACCTATATCCCGGAGGAGTTTTTCTTCCAGAACGCCTTCGAGGGGACCGGGTGGCAGCAGCGCATCACGGGAGACGCGCTGCGCTTCTCCGTATGGGACGAGCCGGAGCGGGGAACGCCGGCGCTTTTAAACGGGGAGGATCTCCCGGCCATCGACGCCTCCGGCTGTCTGTTCTGCCGGAAGGTGGATGCACATTCGGCGCTGTATGAGCAGCTGGAGAGGCGCTGGCTTTCGGAGTAGCGAAAGGAGCTGGCTATGCGGGCGGTTTATCTGGGTGTGTGGCGATACGGCGAGGCGGAGGTGCGCCGCGAAAACGCAGCGGATTTCCGTTACAGGTTCCGGACGGATGCCGGGGAGAAGCTCTTCCGGATCGGTCAGACGGAGGGTGACGGGTATGCGCTTCAGAACAGGCTGAAGGTGGGATATGCCTACCGGCTCACCCTTCGCGCTGACGAACTGACGGAGGCGGAGTGCGTAGAGCCGGCGGTTTCGCCTGCGCCGTCCCCTGTCGGGGGAGAGCCCGGGGTCTGCACGCTTTCCAACCTGCTGAAGACCGCAATGGAGCCCGTGGGGCGCGTACTGTATATCTTCGGCGGGGGCTGGAACTGGCAGGATACGGGCGCGCATGAAAACGCGCGGCACATCGGCATCTCGCCGGACTGGCAGCGCTTTTTTGACGCACAGGATGCGTCTTACACCTACAGGGACCCGGACGGAGACGAAAATAAGAAGGACGCACGCACGAGCTTTTATCCGTACGGCGGCTTCAACCAGTACGGCTATGCGGGCCTCGACTGCTCCGGCTACGTTGGCTGGACGGTCTACAACACCATGCACGTGAGAAGCGGTGAGACGGGGTTCGTCAGCAGCTCTACGGGGATGGCGAAGAAGCTCTCCGTCTGCGGCTTCGGAGAATGGTTCAAGCCGGCTGCGGGAGAATGGCCGCGGCTTTGCCCCGGGGACATCGTCAGCATCTCGGGCCACGTCTATATGGCGCTTGGGACCTGCGCGGACGGAAGCGTCCTGATCGCCCATTCGACACCCAGCCCCAGCCGGGCGGGACAGCCGGGCGGCGGGGTACAGATCGGGGCCGTCGGGAAGGATGAAGCCTGCGCGGCGTACCGGCTGGCTGACGGCATCCTTCGATCCGTATATCCCGCGTGGTACAGCCGCTATCCCGCCTGCCTCAAGGATCCGGCGGTGTATTTTGACTTTTCAAGAGAGGAGACGGGCGTCTTCCGGTGGCGAAGCGGCGCGGAAGGCGGCCTCACGGATCCGGACGGCGTGCAGGGCATGACAGCGGAGGACGCGGTGCAGATGATCTTCGGGTCGCTGTAAACCCCGCGGTTCAGGTTCTTCTTGTCAACCATCTGACAAAATGCTACACTAAATCGCAAAGATAATCATCATCCGAGAAACGGAGGAATTCAGCATGAAAAGGCGCATCGGCATCCTTACCAGCGGCGGCGACTGCCCCGGCCTCAATGCCTGCATCCGCGGCGTTGCCCGCGCGAGCTATTCGCTCTTTGATACCGAGATCATCGGCATCCAGGACGGCTATGCGGGGCTCATCTCCGGCGATTACCGGGAGATGAAGCAGTCCGACTTCTCCGGCATCCTCACCCTGGGCGGAACGATCCTCGGCACGCGCCGCACCCCCTTCCGCAACATGCGCGTCATCGAAGAGGACAATGTGGACAAGGTCAAGGCGATGAAGGAAAACTACAAGAAGATGCGCCTTGACTGCCTCGTGACGCTGGGCGGCAATGGCACCCACAAGACGGCCAACCTGCTCTCCGAAGAAGGGCTGAACGTCATCGGCCTGCCCAAGACCATCGACAACGACATCTGGGGCACGGACGTCACCTTCGGCTTCCATACGGCGGTGGACATCGCTACCGATGTCATCGACCGCATCCACACCACCGCTGCGAGCCACGGGCGCTGCATGGTCATTGAGATCATGGGCAACAAAGCCGGCTGGCTGACCCTGTATTCCGGCATCGCGGGCGGCGCGGACGTCATCCTGCTGCCCGAGATCCCGTATGATCCCAAGGCCGTCGCCAAGGCGATCGAAAAGCGCGCGGAAGCCGGCAAGGACTTCTCCATCGTCGCGATCGCCGAAGGGGCGATGACCCAGAAAGAAGCGAAGATGAAGAAGAAAGAGCGCGCGGCCTTCCGTCAGGAGACGGGCTTTAGCGGCGCAGCGAACCGCCTTGCAGCCGAGCTCCAGCAGATGGTGGGCGTGGAAGCGCGCGCCGTCATCCCCGGACACGTGCAGCGCGGCGGAACACCCAGCGCGTACGATCGCATGCTCTCCACCGTCTTCGGCGTACATGCGGCCCAGCTCATCGCGGACGGCAACTATGGCCAGGCGGTCGCCATGATCGGCAACCAGGTCGGCCACAATCCGCTCTCCGAGGTGGCGGGCAAGACGAAGTTCGTGCCGGATGATGCGCAGGCCGTCAAGGCTGCCCGTTCCATGGGCATCTCCTTCGGCGAATAACAGATGACCATAAGCAAGGACCGCTCTTTCGCGAGAGCGGTCCTTCTGATATGGGAGACGCAGAGATCATCCGGCGGAGAGTTCAGCTTCCACCTGCTCAGCATAGCGTACGGTGGCCATGGCGTCCCTGCCGTAGGCATCCGCGCCGATGGCCCTGGCATACTCCTCCGTCAGCACCGCACCGCCGACCACGATGCGGCACCAGGGCGCGCGCTGACGGAGCAGGCGGATGGTCTCCTCCATGGCGGGTACGGTCGTGGTCATCAGCGCGGAGAGGCCGCACAGGGGGGCGTGAAGGCGGACAACGGCCTCCGCCACTGTCTCCGGGGGGACGTCCTTGCCCAGGTCGTTCACCGCGAAGCCGTAGTTTTCCAGCAGCAGGCGGACGATGTTCTTACCGATGTCGTGGATGTCGCCCTGAACGGTGGCCAGCACGAAGGCGCTGCGGGAGGCCGTCTTGCCGCCCTTGAGGGCGGCTTTGATCTCCGCGCACGCGCTGCCGGCAGCCTCAGCGGCCATCATCAGCTGGGGGAGAAAAATCCGACCTTTTTCAAAGCCCTCTCCGACGTCGTTCAGCGCGGGAATGACCTCTTCACTGATGAGCGACAGGGGCTCGCGGGTCTGGAGCGCTTCGGCAGCCAGCCGTGCGGCGTCGCGGGTCAGCCCGCGCTCGATCGCGCGGCGCAAAGCGGAAACCGGCTCTTCACCGGCAGCTGCTGCGTGGCCTGCGGCGGCAGGCTTGGCGGCCTCTGCTCCGGCAGTGAGGGGATGCGCCTGAGACCAGGCCACGTAATCCAGACAGCTTTCATCCAGACCGGATAGCGCGCAGTAGGCACGCAGCGCGCCCATCATGCTTTCACTGAGCGGATTGATGATGCCGGCGGAGAGCCCGCGCGCAAGGGCAAGCGTGAAAAAGGCGGCGTTCACCCGGTCGCGGGCAGGCAACCCGAAGGAAATGTTGGATACGCCCAGCGAGGTGTGGCAGCCGAGCTCCCGGCGGACGCCTTCCAAGCTGTCCAGTGTGACGGCTGCCGCGTCGGATGCGGCGCTGACCGTCATGGTGAGGGTATCGAAGATCACGTTCTTTCGGGGGATGCCGTAACGCTGTGCGGCTTCAAGGATGCGGCGCGCGACTGCGAGGCGCCCCTGTGCCGTGGGCGGGATGCCGTTTTCATCCAGCGTAAGGCCGATGACCACGCCGCCGTATTTGGCGACCAGCGGCAGCACAGCCTCAAGACTTTCCGGCTTGCCGTTCACGGAATTGACCAGCGGCTTGCCGTTGTACAGGCGCATGGCCCGCTCCATCGCGGCGGGATCGGAGGTGTCGATACACAGCGGCAGATCCAGAACGGCCTGGATTTCACGGACCGATTCTTCCAGCAGGGCAGGCTCGTCGATGCCCGGAGCGCCGACGTTGACGTCCAGGATGTCCGCGCCGGCCTCCTGCTGGCGGATGCCCTCGAAGAGAAGATAACCCATATCGCGCTCCGCGAGCGCCTGCCGAAAGCGCTTCTTGCCGGTGGGATTGATGCGTTCTCCGATGACGAGCGGCCTTTTGCCGAAGGTGAGCGCATGCGTGTAGGAGGAGACGACGGTCGTATCCTTTGGCTCGACCGGCACCGGCTGTATGCCGGCAATGCCGGCGCGCAGGGCGGCGATATATTCGGGGGTCGTGCCGCAGCACCCGCCGCAGAGGCGGACGCCTTCCCGCACCAATTCAGAGACGGACGCCGCGAAAGCGTCCGGAGTGACGTCGTAGACCGTCCGCCCGTCTTCCACACGGGGAAGGCCTGCGTTGGGCTTGAGCAGAACGGGGACGGAAGCGGCGGAAAGGTAGCGCCTCACGACCGGCGCGAGCGCGTCCGGCCCCAGGGAGCAGTTGACGCCGACGGCCGCGGCACCCATCCCTTCCAGCATGGCGACCATGGCCTCCGGCGAGGCGCCGGTCATCAGCTTGCCGTCCTCGCCGTACGCGTTGGAGACGATCACGGGAAGGTCACAGGTTTCCTTTGCGGCCAGCAGTGCGGCCTTGGTCTCGTAGCTGTCGTTCATCGTCTCGATGAAGATGCAGTCCACGCCGGCTGCGGCGCCCAGCGCGACGGCCCTGGAAAAGAGGCGGACAGCCTCCTCGAAGCCGAGCGTCCCGTAGGGGGCGAGCAGCTGCCCGCAGGGGCCGACATCCAGCGCGACGAACTTCTCCTGGCTGCCGAGGCTTTCGGCCGCGGCCTGCCTTGCGATGGCGACGGCGGCGGGGATGATCCGGGAGAGCTCCTCTTCACTGAAGCGGAGGGGATTGGCGCCGAAGGTGTTGGCGATCACCAAATTGGACCCCGCATCGAAGTAGGCGCGCTGCACGGCCAGAATATCCCCGGGGCGGGTGAGGTTCCACCGTTCCGGCGCTTCTCCGGCAGCCAGGCCGCGGGCCTGCAGCAGGCTGCCCATACCGCCGTCCAGCATAACGATGTTGTTTTTGAGAAAGCTTGTGAAATCCATATGAGACCCTTTCGATTCTGCCGTCAGGACTGCTGTCTGAATGCACAATCCGGTTTGCCGCAGGCGGCACAGCGGCCGCCCGCCGGCTGCGCGGGACACGGAGAGATGCCCGCAATGGCGGTAACGCTTTTGGAAGGGGACATGAGCAGGGTATCCGTCAGCGTGAGGCCGATCCGCTTTTCACATTCCAGCGCGCGGAAGATGTCCCGCTGAAAGGAAAGGGGAAGATCCCCGTATCCCGGGGAGAAGCGCGGCCGCAGCGCAAGGCCGGACGGAGAAAGCGCTTCATCCCGCTCACGGCAGAAAGCATCGCACAGGCTTTCGATGCGCTCCGCGCCGATGGCGTGCAGCAGCAGCGCTGTTGCGGGGCTGACGCGCTCGTATCGGGCGATGAGCCTGTCCATCCCCAGCCCGACAGTCGCGGCGAAGACCAGGGCCTGCCGGCAGCCGGAGAGCGCGGAGGAGAGCTTCGCGGAGGCAACGCGGGCAAAGCCGAGATCCACTACGTCTCCCTCCAGAGAAAGGGGAAAGATTTCCCATACCACCCGGCAGGACAGATGGTCCTTGAGCAGCAGGAGACATTCGTCCAGCGGCAGCCCCTGCGCCTCGCCGTTTCTGCATCCTGCGTAGCGCAGGACCTCGCGCCGGCTGACCGGTGGCTCCGCGGGAAAGGCGACGTTCACAGCGGCAGGCCGAGGATGGCCGAAACGTTGCGCTGAATGGCGCCCGCCACCTCCGGCTTGTTCATCGTATAGATGTGGACGTTGCGGATGCCGTTGGCGAACAGATCGATGATCTGATCCGTCGCATAGGCGATGCCGGCCTGCTTCATGGCCTCCGGCGTGTTGCCGAACCGGTCCACGAGAGTGCGGAAGCGCTGCGGCATGAAGGAGCCGGAGAGGTGGATGGCGCGGTCGATCTGGGTCGCGCTCGTGATGGGCATGATGCCGGGCAGCACAGGCACGGTGATGCCCGCCTCACGGATCTTATAGAGAAAGCTGTAGAACAGATTGTTGTCAAAGAACATCTGCGTGGTGAGAAAATCGCAGCCGGCGTCGACCTTCTCGCGCAGGCGGAGAATATCTTCCTTCTGGCTCGCACTTTCGGGATGCACTTCCGGATAACACGCGCCGCCGATGCAGAAATCCGCTCCGCTTTCCCGGAGCTCGCGCACCAGTTCAACGGCGTGGCGGTAATGCCAGCCGGAGCGGTCCTGCTCTTCCATCTCGGGGGTGAGATCGCCGCGCAGGGCCATCACGTTTTCGATGCCGGCCTCACGCATGGCGGCAATCTGGGCTTCCACCGTCTCCCGGGTGGAGGAAACACAGGTGAGGTGGGCCAGTGTGGGCACGCCGGTTTCCCGGTGGATGCGCTGCGCCAGTTCCAGCGTGAAGCGGCTGCGCCCGCCGCCAGCGCCGTAGGTGACGCTGACAAAGGCGGGGGAGAGCCGCGCACAGGCGACGGCGGCTTCGCCGACGCTGGCGAACGCGGCATCCGTCTTGGGCGGGAAGACCTCAAAGGAGAGGGTGTAGCGGTCCCTGCAAAGCAGTTCTGACAGTTTCATAGAAGGCCTCCGTGCTTCTTGATTATCCATCATTATAATGCCGGCCTGTGGGGAATTCAAGGAAGAGCGGGAGATAAAAATCCCCCTCCCGTCCCAAAAGGCTTGAAACGGGAGGGGACTTTAGCTATGATGATGGGCAGTGCCGGGGATGGCTGCTGCCAAATCAGTCCTCGGCGAAATCGGTGTCCAGCGTGATAAGCGGTTTGATGTCCGGATAGGCGGCTTTCAGCGCATCACAGACCTCGAGCACGACCGCCGGGCGGTCCGGCGCATCCAGGCTGACGACGAGATCCATGCGCATGAGGTGCTCTTCGCGCTCATAGTAGAAGCCGTGGATCTCACGGACATGCGGGTTGGACAGCGCGATGCGGTACACCTCTTTCTGCAGCGCGGCCGCTTCCTGATCCTTCGTGTTCACGGCGTAGAGCCCGATGGCGGTGAGGATGATGTTGTGCTTTTCGTAGACCGTCCTCGTGATCGTGCGGATCAGCACGTCCAGCTGATCGGCCGTCATCGTGTCCGCCACTTCGATGTGGATGGATCCGTTGAAGGCGTCCGGGCCGTAATTGTTGAGGATGAGGTCATAAGCCCCCTGCACCTCCGGGAAGGAGCACACCGTCTGGCGGATCTCGCGGGCAAGCGAGGCTTCCGCCCGTTCCCCCAGGATCTGGGAGAGCGTATCCCGAAGCATGCCGACACCGGAACGGATGATGATGACGGAGATCACGGTGCCGAGCCAGGCTTCCAGAGAAACGGAGAACAGGATAAAGAGGACGGCAGCCACGAGCGTGGAGGCCGAGATAACGGCATCCAGCCGTGCGTCTTCTCCGGAGGCGACGAGCGAATCGGAATGAACGCGCTCGCCGACGGCCTTGACATGCCGGCCGAGCACGATCTTGACGGCGACGCCGACCGCGATGATGACCAGCGTGAGGGGAGAGTAATCCGGCGCTTCCGGATGGAGGATGGCCTTGACGGACTCCACAAAGCTGGTGATGCCGGCGTACAGGACGATGACCGAGATGATCATGGCCGAGAGGTACTCGATACGGCCGTACCCGAAGGGGTGCTTTTTGTCCGGCTGGCGGGCTGCAAGGCGGGTCCCAACGATCGTGATGACGGAAGAGGCTGCGTCGGACAGGTTGTTGACGGCATCCAGTACGACGGCAATGGAGCCGGACAGCAGCCCGGCAGCAGCCTTGAAGGCGGCGAGAAAAAGATTGGCTGCGATGCCGAGGACGCTGGTACGGACGATGACGCTGTCGCGGGACGCTTCTTCTTTGGACTGGGTTTTTGTCTCGATATACGGCAAAGGAATCCCTCCCATAGGATGATTGTGTTTGGCTTATTATAAAACTGCAGTTCTGCCGGGTCAAGAACGGCAGAAAGAAAGCCGCACCCAGCGGTGCGGTCGGATAACGACGGAAAGGCACTCAAAAATGGAAACGATGCAAAAACTGCCGCCGATACCGATGACGCCGGCCTTCCGCTTCGGCTCGGCGACGCCGTGGGGCGGGGAGGGGCTGCGGCGGTTCGGCAAGCCAATCCCCGATCCGCGGACGGGTGAAAGCCTGGAGGTGTCCGTACTGCCCGGTCTGGAGAGCCGGGACGCACGGGGCATCCCGCTGACGCAATGGCTCTTCCGGTACGGTAAAGCGTTGCGCGGCACGGCGGTCGGGGAGAGATTCCCCCTGCTGCTGAAGCTGATCAGCGCCAGGGACTGGCTCTCGGTGCAGGTGCACCCGGACGACGCGTATGCAAAGCTTCATGAAAGCGGAAAGCTGGGTAAGGCGGAGGCGTGGGTCATCCTGGAGGCGGAGCCCGGCGCCCGGATCGTCTACGGCATCCGGGAGGGAGTGAGCCACGCACAGCTGGAAGCGGCCTGCCGGGCGGGCGGAGCGGTATTGCAGAACTGTCTGCGCTATGTCGAGGTGCGGGAGGGAGAGGTGTACTACATTCCGGCCGGAACGATCCACGCGCTGGGCGGAGGGATCACCCTGGCGGAAATCCAGCAGTCCAGCGATTTGACTTACCGCTTCTATGACTGGGACCGGGTCGATGCCAAGGGCAAGGGGCGGGAACTGCACGTCGAAAAAGGGCTGGCTGTGACCCGGCTGGGCAAGGAGCCGCAGCGAAGCTCCGGAACGCCCGTACGCCTCGGCGGCTGTGAAGGAGCGCGCTACGTATCAGGGCCGCCCTTTTCGCTGGAACGGTATGCTGTCAGCGGGCGGATGCAGCTGAGTGAAACACCGGAGCGTTTCCGCATCCTCATGGCGCTGGGAGAGGGCACATTGTCCTGGGAGGATACAGAAGTGCGCGTATCCCGCGGCAGCAGCGTCTTCCTGCCGGCCTGCCTCACCGATACGGTCCTCTCGGGCGAGCTGGACGTTTTGCTGATGGCACCGTAAAAAGCGGACTTCTGCCAGACGCTGCGGCCCTCCAAACAAATCAGGCAGCCCTGAGCGGGCTGCCCTTCGTTTTTGCCGGGCTCAATGGATGAAGTGGGTCCAGACGTGCTCTTCCTTTTCGGGGAGCCCGTATTTTTCCTTCGCGTCCCCGATGGCGCGCATGAGGAAGACCATGTTGCGGGCCAGCGTCCGTACGGTCTGCAGGCCTTCCGCATCTTCGGCGGCCTCTCCGGGCGCACGGCCGTGCACGCTGTTCCAGTACTGGGAGGAAGCGACGGGCATCCCTGAGATGGTGAAGTACTTGTTGATTTCGTCGAAGGTGGCGCTGCAGCCGCCGCGCCTGGCGACGGCGATCCCCGCGCCGACCTTCATCGTCTTGTCGAAGGAAGTGGAGTAGAAAAGCCTGTCCAGGAAGGCGATCAGGGTCGCATTGGCGGAAGCATAATAGACGGGGGTGGCCAGCACGAGCCCGTCCGCGGCTTCAAACAGCGGCGCAGCCCGGTTGACCTCGTCTTCAAAGACGCACCTGCCTTTGGTCGCGCAGGTGCCGCAGGCGATGCAGCCGCGGATCGCGCTGCTGCCGATGCGCATCACATCCGTGTGGACACCGGCTGCGCTAAAGACGGCTTCCATCTCGCGAAGCGCAAGGGCGGTGTTGCCGTTCGGGTGCGGGCTGGCGTTGATCAAAAGAACGTTCATAACAATCCTCCTCACCTGTGTCAAGCTGGCGTTATTATAAATCGCAGGGGCTTCTTCCCGCAAGAGGGGCCGATTGACGGCGGGAATAACAGCCTATATAATGAACAGCAGCAACGGACAGGGAGGTCAGCCATGAAGACGCTGATTGAGCTTTACGATGAGCGGCCGCTGGAGAACATCCTGGCGACGGAGGTCTTCCGGCCTGAGCGCACGGTCTTTCTGGCTTCGCCGGAAGTAGCGGAAAACGAAGCGCTGATTGCGGCGATGCGTGCCTTTCTGGAGGGGCGCGGGATCGGCAGCCGGCTGCTCGTGCAGAAAGTGGACATGAACGATCCGCAGGCGGTAGCGGAAGCCCTGCAGGCGATACAGGAACGCTATGAGGACTGCGCGCTGGATATCTGCGGCGGCACGGACGCAGCGCTGTTTGCGGGCGGCCTGTTTGCCGCCGGGCATGAGCTGCCCGTCTTCACCTACAGCCGGCGCAAAGGGCGCTTCTTTAACCTGCAGGGGGCGCCGTATGCGGAGGTGGATACGGGTTTTGTCCGCTTCTCCGTCGAAGACTTTTTGCGCATGGCGGGCGGCTCCATGCGAAGGGGGCGCGTGGACAACGGGATCCTCTCGCGCTACATGTGGATGATGGAGCCTTTCTTTTCCGTCTTCCTTGCAGGGCGGAAGAACTGGAACCAGACAGTCGGCTATATGCAGGCAGCTTCGCAGGGGGAAGAGTCGCTGACGGTAGAGGCGAAGCCGGAACTGAAAGCCGGCAGGGAACGCGTACGCGCGAATCCGGAAACGCTGGAAGGGCTGAAGCAGATCGGCCTCATCAACGGACTCAGCCTTGGAGATACGGTGCGCTTTACCTTCGCGGACAAACAGATCCGCGCCTGGCTACGCGATGTCGGCAGCGTTCTGGAACTCTATATCTATAAAACGTGCCTGGATACGGGGCTGTTCAACGACGTCAGGACGAGCGTCGTCGTCGACTGGGCGGGGCAGCAGGAGCAGGACGGCGTATCCAATGAGATCGACGTCATGGCCAGCAGAGGGCTGACCCCCTTTTTCATCAGCTGCAAGACAAGCGAGATCAAGACAGAGGCGCTCAACGAGCTTGCGGTCCTGCGCGACCGCTTCGGAGGCGAGATGGCCCGGGCGGCGATCGTTACGGCGGAAAACGCCAATGCGGCAGTCCGCAACAGGGCGGCGGAGCTGAGAATCGGCGTCATCGACCTTGCGGATCTCACCGCGGGGGCGGCCGGAGAGCGCATCAACGAAATGATCCTGGGTATATGATAAAAGGATCCGGAAGCGTCGCTTCCGGATCCTCTTTTGCAATCGGATGAATTACTTCTTCTTGCTCTTCTTCTTGGGGGCGTTCACGGCATCCTTGAGAGCCTTGCCGGCCTTGAAGGCAGGCGCCTTGCTGGCCTTGATCTTGATGGACTCGCCGGTCTGGGGGTTGCGGCCCTGACGGGCAGGACGTTCACGGACTTCGAAGGTGCCGAAGCCGATGAGGGAAACCTTCTCGCCCTTGACGAGTTCTGCGGAGATGGCGCCGAAAACGGCGGCGACGGCAGCGCCGGCATCCTTCTTGGAGATGTTCGCGCTCTCAGCGACCTTTGCGATCAGTTCAGTCTTGGTCATGGTTAAAACCTCCTGTATGTTGTGTTGATTTGGTTGCGCCTATACTATAACCATGGTTGGGTGAAAAGTCAACAGATCAGCGGGGTTTTTCCGCTTTTTTTACCGGGAAATCAGCAGCGGCGCGGGTTTTACGGGCCTGAAAGTGAAAAAACCGTGAGAAAGCAAGGACTTACGGGAAAAGAAAGGCGGTAAAACTTGACCTTGGGGCGATTTCCTGATACACTCTAGAAAAACTATGGGGTATTAGCCCTGAAGGGAAGGCAATCAGACCATTTTATGGTAAGCAGCGGCATATCGCAGATCCTGATCATCCTGTGCGTCGTGCTCTCCGCATATTTCTCGGCGACGGAGACGGCTTTCAATTCTGTCAACCGGATCCGGCTGAAGAGCCTGGCGGAGAAAGGGGACGAAAAAGCGGCGCTGGTACTGAAGCTGCTGGAGGAGTATGACAAGCTCCTGACCACTATACTCATCGGCAACAATCTGGTGAATATCGCGGCCACCGCTTTGGCGACCGTTATTTTTGTGCGCATGCTGGGCGAAGACAGGGGCACCGGCGTGGCAACGCTGGTCATCACCCTGGTGCTGCTCATCTTCGGCGAGGTGACGCCCAAATCGCTGGCGGCGCGCTTTCCAGAGCGCACGGCAGGGCTTTCCGCGCCGGCGCTGCGCGTGCTGATGGTCCTGATGACCCCCCTGACAGCGCTGTTCAGCCTGTGGAAGAAGCTCCTCACGATGATCGTCAAGGACGAGGAGGACAGGAGCATCACAGAGGACGAGCTGCTCACGATGGTGGACGTCGCGGAGGACGAGGGCGGCATCAACGAGCAGGAGAGCGCCCTGCTGCGCAATTCCATCGACTTTATGGATCAGGAGGCGCAGGACATTCTGACGCCGCGCGTGGATATCGAGGGCGTGGAGAAGGGCGAAAGCCGCGAAGCGATCGCGGAGCGCTTTGCCGAAACGGGGTATTCGCGACTGCCTGTCTACGAAGGCGATCTCGACCATATCGTCGGCATCCTGTACCAAAAGGATTTTTACAACAAGTTCTATCAGGATGAGGGGAAGGACGTCTCCTCCATCATCCGCCCGGTGATCTTCGTCTCCGAGCACCGCAAGCTGGGGAACCTGCTGCGCGAGCTGCAGCAGAAAAAGATGCAGATCGCTGTTGTGCTCGATGAGTTCGGCGGAACGCGCGGTATCGTCACCATGGAGGACATCCTGGAGGAACTGGTGGGCGAGATTTGGGACGAGCATGACGAGGTCGTCAATGAGATCGAGAAGATCGCAGACGATGAGTACCTCGTGATGGGCGGCACCAATCTGGAAAAGCTGATGGACGAACTGGAGCGGACGACGGATTCCGATGCGCTGACCGTTTCCGGCTGGGTGTTGGAGGCTGCGGGCCATCTGCCGGTGCAGGGGGAAGAGCTGGACCGAGACGGGATGCGGATCACCGTCCTCGAGATGGAGGAAAAGCGCGTGCGGCGCATCCGTCTGCGCCTTGTGCCGCAGCAGGAAGAAGACAAGGACAAGTAAAATACCGTTTGGGCTCCGGGCTGTGCCGGGGCTTTTTGTATGGGCAAACGTGACTTCTCCGGTGCCTTTTCCTTGACCCGCCGGAAGATGAATGATATACTTTTATACGGAAAAATGCGGGTTCTCATTTACAGATCAGGGAGGAGAAGAGGATGGACAGATTCATCCGGATCAATGAGGCGGATAACGTCGCTGTGGCGCTTGTGCCGCTTACAGCGGGCGAAGAAATCCTCGGCGTAAAGCTCTGCGAGGATATCCCCGCGGGTCATAAATTCGCCCTGCGGGACATCGCCGAAGGGGAAAACATCATGAAGTATGCGGCGCCGATCGGCCATGCGACACAGGCGATCGGCAAAGGCTGCTGGGTGCATACGCACAATGTGAAGACCAACCTCTCCGGCATGCTGGAATACAGCTATCATCCGCACCCCTGTGCCATGCCGCAGGACAGGAGCGCGACCTATGAAGGCTATGTGCGTGAAGACGGGCGCGTGGGCATCCGCAACGAAGTGTGGATCGTCAACACCGTCGGCTGCGTGAACGGCACGGCCAAGACGCTGGAACGCCTGGCGCAGGAAGCGTACGGCGACCGGGTGGACGGCATCCACTGCTTTGTGCATCCCTACGGCTGTTCCCAGCTGGGCGAGGATCACAAAAACACGCAGAAGCTGCTCGCTGCCATGGTGCATCACCCCAATGCGGGCGGCGTTCTGGTGCTGAGCCTGGGCTGCGAAAACAACAACCTGAACGTCTTCAAACCCGTCCTGGGCGAGGTGGACGAGCGCCGGGTGAAGTTCCTGGTGACGCAGGAGCACGAGGACGAGATCGAAGAAGGGATGCGCCTTCTGGACGAGCTGACGGCCTATGCGGGCAGCCAGAAGCGGCAGACGGTCCCGGCATCCAGCCTCATCATCGGCCTCAAGTGCGGCGGCAGCGACGGGCTTTCCGGCATCACGGCCAACCCGCTGCTGGGGCGCATTTCCGATCTGCTCTGCCGCCACGGCGGGACGACGCTGCTCACTGAGGTGCCGGAGATGTTCGGTGCGGAGACGCTGCTCATGGACCGCTGCAAGGACGCGGCGACCTTTGAAAAGTGCGTCTCGCTCATCAACGACTTCAAAGGCTACTTCATCCGCCACGGGCAGGAAGTCTATGAGAATCCTTCGCCGGGAAACAAAGCCGGCGGCATCACCACGCTGGAGGACAAATCCCTCGGATGCACGCAGAAGGGCGGCAGCAGCGAGGTGCGCGGCGTGCTGAAATACTGCGAGCGGGTGCAGGAGAAGGGGCTCAACCTGGTTCAGGGCCCGGGCAACGACATCTGCGCCTGCACGGCGCTGATGGCGGCTGGCGCACAGTTCATCCTCTTTACGACGGGCCGCGGCACGCCGCTGGGCGCGCCCATCCCCACCGTAAAGGTGGCGACCAACACGGCGCTGGCCGAGAAGAAGAAGAACTGGATCGACTTCAATGCGGGCGTGCTGGTGCAGGGCGCCGATCCGGAGGAGACGACGGAGAAGTTCTTTGCCTGGCTGTTGCGCCTGGCCTCCGGAGAGGTTAAAACCAAGTCGGAAGAGCACGGGTACCGGGAGATCGCCATCTTCAAGGACGGCGTAACGCTTTAATACGGCTGACCCGCCGGGGTGCGGGAGAACATACAGCGATCAACAGTTAAGGAGGAAGATGCATGAGACCCTTTATGGACGAAGACTTTCTGCTGACCAGTGATACGGCGAAGAAGCTCTATCACGACTATGCGGAAAAGATGCCGATTTACGATTTCCACTGCCATATCAGCCCGCGCATGATCTGGGAGAACTACAAGTTCCAGAACATCGGCGAGCTCATGCTGGGCGGCGACCATTACAAGTGGCGCGTGATGCTCTCCAACGGCGTGGAGGAGAAGTACATCCGCGGCGATGCGCCGTGGTTTGAAAAGTGGAAGGCCTTCGCCGGCTCCCTCAAGTACTGCATCGGCAACCCGATGTACCATTGGACTCATCTGGAGCTGCGCCGCGTCTTCGGCATCTATGACATCCTGAACGAGAACACCGCGGAGGATATCTGGAACAGGGCCAACGCGCTGCTGGCGACCGATGAGTACCGCTGCCGCGGGCTGATCGAGAAGTTCGGCGTAAAGCTGATCTGCACGACGGACGACCCTGTGGACGATCTGGAGTTCCAGAAGAAGATCGCGGAAGAGGGCAAGTGCTCCTTCAAGGTCTATCCCGCCTGGCGCCCTGACAAGGTCATCAACATCGACCGCGGCGGCTTCGTGGACTACATGAACAAGCTCTCCCGCGTCTCCGGCATCCAGTGCCTGAATCTGGAGAGCATGATGAAGGCGCTGGAGTCCAGGCTGGATTACTTCCATGCCTGCGGCGCGCGTCTGTCCGACCACGCGCTGGACACGGTGCCCTTCGGTGTGCCGAGCACCCATATCGCGGGTGAGGCCTTCCGCAAGGCGATGAGCGGCGCCCCGCTGACGGAAGCTGAGGTGGATTCCTACAAGACGTACGTGCTGGTGGAACTCGCCCGTATGTACAAGGCCCGCGGCTGGGCGCAGCAGTACCACATCGGCGCGCTGCGCAACGCGAACCCGCGCATGTTTGAGAAGTACGGCCCGGACGTCGGCTTCGACTCCACGCAGGACACCTGCATCGCGGAGAACCTGGCCAAGCTGCTGGCAGAGCAGGAGCGCACCGGCGATCTGCCCAAGACCATCCTGTACTGCCTGAACCCGAAGGATAACTACGTCATCGGCACCATGCTGGGCAACTTCCAGGGCGACGGCATCCCCGGCAAGATCCAGTTCGGATCCGGCTGGTGGTTCTGCGACCAGAAGTACGGCATGCAGGATCAGATGAAGACACTGGCAGTGCTGGGCCTGCTGGGCCGTTTCGTCGGCATGCTGACGGACTCCCGGTCGTTCATCTCCTATCCGCGCCACGAGTATTTCCGCCGTGTGCTCTGCGAGCTGATCGGCAGCTGGGTGGAGAACGGCGAGTATCCGGCGGACTTCGATACGCTGGGCGAGCTGGTGCAGGGCATCTGCTACAACAACGCCGTCGAGTACTTCGGCATGAAGGTCGACTGATATGAACAGAGTGGGAAGGCCTGCCGGTATCCCCTGGCAGGACGTCGGCCTGGGACAGCGCCGCAAGGTGTGCGCCTATAACGCCGACGAGATGGCGGTCATGGTGGATTTTGAAACGGGTGCCGTCGGCGCGCTGCACAGCCATCCGCATACGCAGATTTCCTATGTGCTCTCCGGCGAGTTCACTTACGAGATCGAAGGGGAAACCTGGCACCTGAACTGCGGGGACTCCATCGTGGTGGACGGAGGGAAGACCCACGGCTGCACCTGCGTGAAGGCGGGCATGCTGCTGGATGTCTTCACCCCGATGCGCGAGGACTTCATCAGCTGAGGCCGCAGCGCTGCTGAACAAACGAACGGTAAACCCGGAGTCGTAGGCTCCGATCAAAACGGCAACTATGAAAAGGAGGAATTACCTATGGATATCATGAAGCAGCTTTCTCTCATCGGCATCGTGCCGGTTATCGCTATTGACGATGCGGCGGATGCCGTGCCGCTGGCGCAGGCGCTCTGCGAGGGCGGCCTGCCCTGCGCGGAGGTCACCTTCCGCACCGCCGCTGCCGCGGATGCCATCGCCAACATGACGAAGGCTTTCCCGGATATGCTGGTCGGCGCCGGCACGGTCCTGACCAATGAGCAGGTCGACAGGGCTGTTGCGGCCGGAGCGAAGTTCATCGTCTCCCCGGGCCTCAACCCTGAGACCGTGCGCCACTGCCAGGAGATCGGCATCCCGGTCTGCCCCGGCACGAGCAACCCCAGCGACATCGAAGTCGCGCTCTCCCTCGGCCTCAAGACCGTGAAGTTCTTCCCGGCGGAAGCGGCCGGCGGCCTCAAGTACATCAAGTCCATCGCTGCTCCCTATGTGGATGTGACCTTCATGCCCACGGGCGGAGTCAACGAGAAGAACCTGCTCGATTACCTCTCCTTCAAGAAGATCATCTGCTGCGGCGGCAGCTGGATGGTACCGAAGGACGCCATCGCGGCCAAGGACTGGGACCGCATCCGCAGCCTCGTGAGCTCCGCTGTTCAGCTGATGCTGGGCCTGGAGATCGCGCACGTCGGCATCAACTCTGCCAATGAGGAAGAGGCGATGAAGACCGCGACGCTGCTGTGCAAGATGTTCGGCTGGCCCATCAAGGTCGGCAACAGCTCCATCTTCGCGGGCACGGCTGTTGAAGTGATGAAGACGCCTTTCCGCGGCACGAACGGCCACATCGGCATCCGCACCAACTTCATCGAGCGCGCCAAGTTCTTCCTGGAGAGCCAGGGCTTTGAGTTCGATCCTTCCAGCGCCAACGTGAAGGACGGCCAGCTGAAGGCGATCTACCTCAAGGACGAAGTCGCCGGCTTCGCCGTGCACCTCGTGCAGAAGTAAGAGACAGACAAAAAGGGATCTCCGCAGTTTGCGGAGATCCTTTTGTATACGCTGAAGGCAATCACAGAACCTTCTGCAGGAATGAAATGAGCCTCGGGCTCTCGGGGTGATCGAAGAGCTCGTGGCTGGGCTTGTCCTCTTCGATATGTCCGTCGGAGAGGAAAAGCGTGCGGCTGGAAACCTCGCGCGCAAAGCGCATCTCGTGGGTGACCACGATCATGGTCATGCCTTCCTCGGCCAGCTCGCGCATGACGTCCAGAACCTCGCCGATCATCTCGGGATCCAGGGCGGAGGTGGGCTCGTCAAAGAGCATGACCTCCGGGTTCATCATCAGCGCGCGGACGATGGCGATACGCTGCTTCTGTCCGCCGGAGAGCTCGTAGGGATAGCTGTTGCGCTTATCCTCAAGGCCGACGCGGCGCAGCAGCGTGATGCCCTTTGTCTCGGCCTCCTCCGCGGTCATTTTCTTCAGCTTGACGGGCGCGGCGGTGAGGTTCTTCATGACGTTCATGTTGTTGAACAGGTTGAACTGCTGGAAGACCATGCCCATCTTTTCCCGGTGACGGTTGATGTCCACGCCCTTCTTGCAGATATCCACGCCGTCCACATAGATCGCACCGGACGTGGGCGTCTCCATGAGGTTGAGGCAGCGCAGGAAGGTGGATTTGCCGCCGCCGGAGGGACCGATCACGCTGACGACCTCATGCGTGCGGAAAGAGGTGGAAATGTCGTCGAGGACGAGCAGGTTCTCAAATTTCTTGGTGAGATGCTCCACGCGGATGATCTCACTGATGTTGCTGTCAGGATTTGCGGCCATGTGCCATTCTCCTTTCTGCCCAGGCGACCAGCTTGCTGAAGGTAAAGGTCAGGATGAAGTAGATGATGGCCGCGGTGGCCAGACATTCGAGGACGTTGTAGGTCTTTGCTTTGACGCCGTTGGTGCGGTACATCAGGTCTGCGATGCCGATGACCGATACCACGGAGGACTCCTTGATGACGGTGATGAATTCGTTGCCCAGCGCGGGGAGGATGTTGCGGATCGCCTGGGGGAGAACGACCATCGTCATGCCCTGGCCGCCGGAGAGGCCGAGGCATCTGGCGGCTTCCATCTGCCCGGGATCGACGGCCTGTATGCCGCTGCGGATGACTTCCGCCACATATGCGCAGCTGTTGAGGCTCATCGCGACGACGCCGGCCATGAACCGGGAGAAGTCCGGGATGAAGGAGACCTCCGGAAAGGAGATCCCCACCATGGGCAGGCCGTAGAAGATAAAGGTCAGCTGCACCATGAGGGGCGTACCGCGGAAGAACTCGATGTAAGCGGTGGCCAGCCAGCGCAGGGGCTTGATCTTGCTCATCCTTGCCAGAGCCATCAAAGCGCCCAGAAGGGTACCGAAGACCACGGCCATCAGCGAGATGATCAGCGTGTTGCGCACGCCTTCGGCATAGAAGTTGCCGTATTTGGACAGGATTTTAATGATTGTCTGAATAAACTGCATGAGTTTTCTCCGCGTGACGGTAGGGAAATAAAGGGACTGCCTCCCCAAAGTGGGGAGGCTTATGCTGTGTGGGTTCTGCGGGTCCTGAAAGCGGCTGCCAAACGATTACTCGCCGGTGGCACCGGTGGCGGCGACAGCCTCGTCATAGGCGGCCTTGTAGCTGCCGTCATTCACGACTTTGTCGATGACTTCGTTGACGGCCGCGAGCAGGTCGTCGGAGCCCTTCTGGAGAACGGCGGCCTTGCCGAAGGAAGCTTCTTCAGCGGTGAAGGCAAAAGCGGAGACTTCCAGGCTGCCGTCGCCGGAAGCGACCATCGCCTCGCCGACGGCCTGATCGACCACGAAGCCGGCGATGTTGCCGTTGACGGTCTCAAGACCGAGTTCCGGATAGGTGGGCAGTTCGAAGAGCTCGCTGTCCGGCAGGGCGGATTCGACCAGCTGGCTCTGGATGGTGCCCAGCTGAGCGCCGACACGCAGGCCGGCAAGGCTTTCCTTCGTGGCGTACTTCTCGGCATTGCCGGCCTTGACGATGAGCAGCTGGTTGGAGAGCTCATACTGGTTGGAGAAGTCGATGACCTCGGCGCGCTCCGGCGTTACGGTGAAAGCGGCGATGCCAAGGTCGACCTGGCCGGCCTGTACGGCGGGGATGATGCCGTCGAAGGCCATATCCTGCATCACAAGCTCCACGCCGAGCGCATCGGCGATCTGCTGGGCGAGCCAGATATCGCAGCCGGCCATCTGGGCATTGTCATCCAGATACTCGTAAGGGGGATAAGTGGCTTCCGTGCCGACGACGAGCTTGCCGGCGGCCTTGACCTTTTCAAGGGCCGTTTCAGCGGAAGCGCAGGAAAGGGCGAGCACCAGCGCGAGCGCCAGCACGAGAGCGAGAATCTTCTTCATATCAGTTTCCTCCTGTTTGATATCCTGAAAATGTGAAACAAACCCCATTATATGCATAAAACCGCCTTTGTCAAGCGGTTTTATGCAATAAAATGTGAATAAACGAATAAATTGATGTATAAATTTGAATTATTCACCCGAAAGATCAGAAAGCCAGCTTCTCAAGGCGGTCAAAGGCGGCTTCCAGCTTCTCCATCGGCTGTGTGACGGCGATGCGCACATGGCCCGCGCCGCTTTCACCGAAGGCGCTGCCGGGGCTCATGAGGACGTGCGCCTGCTCGAGCGCGGCTTTGCAGAAACCGGCGGAATCCAGCCCTGTCTTTTCAATGCCGGGAAAGAGATAGAAGGTCCCCTTCGGCCGCGCCAGGCTCATGTAGGGGATGGACTCGATGCGGTCTGCCGCATAGTTCAGCCGGTCCCGGTAGCGGGTGATGTACAGCCGCTCGACGTCCCCGCGCAGCCGGAGCGCCTCGATGGCCGCACGCTGGCTGACGGAAGGCGCCGTGTAGATCATGGAGCCGTTGACCTGCTGCAGCGCGCTGCAGAACGCGGCGGGGGCGATGACATAGCCGACGCGCCAGCCGGTCATCATAAAGTTTTTGGAAAAACTGTTGAGGGTGATGACCCGGCCGCTGAGGCCGGGCAGCGTGCGCAGCGGGATGAATTCCCCTTCGAACACGTAGCGCGTGTAGATCTCATCGGCGATCAGCACCAGATCCCGCTCCCCGGCGATGGAGGCGAGGAGTTCCAGATCCTCCCGGGTGTAGGCGATGCCGGTCGGGTTGCAGGGGTTGTTGAGGATGACAGCCCGGGTGCGCGGCGTCAGCGCGGCAAGGAGGCACTCACGGTTCAGCGCATAGCCTTCCTCTTCGCAGGAGGGCACCTCGACGCAGACGCCGCCCGCAAGGCGGATCTGGTCGCGGTATACGGCGAAATAAGGCCCGAAGACGATGACCTCATCGCCGGGGTTCAGCAGGGTCATCAGCACCTCGGCCATGCCGAGGCAGGAAGAGGCGGTGATAAAGACTTCTTCCTTTGCGATTTCCTGGCCGAAGTCCTCTTTCCAGGCTTCGCAGACGGCGCGGATCAGCTCCGGGTCCCCCTGCGGGAAACCGTAGTGCGTATGGCCTGCTGCGGCGTCCCTCATGGCGGCATCGATGATGCGGCGGTCGGTGACGAAGTCCGTATCGCCGATGGAAAGGTCGACGAGGTCGGGATAGCGGTTTACCGCGTCCGCGTCCAGCATCAGCCCGGCCTTGGCGTTTTCAAAGCGGTCAGCGATCAGTTTCATGATTCTCCCTCCACATAAGGCATGACGGCGGAGCCGTTCGGAATGACGTAGATGCTCTTCCCGGCGAGATCGGCGGCGGCAAGCAGCGCGTCCGGGTCGCTGAAGGCCCGGATGCCCATGGGGGCGAGGACCTCCGGCGCAACGCCGGTCAGCATCAGGATGCGGTAGCGCTGCGCCTGCTCGCAGTTCAGCAGGAAGATGTAGCCGGGGATGGTAAAGCTGCTGCGCAGCTTTTCCTCAAAGCTGCCGTCGACGAGCGGGCCGATCCAGTCGAAGTACTCGGCGGGGCCGCCGCCGTCCCTGGCTTCCATGACGATGATGAGGGTCCCGCCGGGCTTCAGGGCGAATTCGATGTTGTCGATGGTCTTGGTGCCCTGATAGAGGGACATGTCCTTCGGAAAGCCGCCGCAGGAGGCCACGATGACGTCGGCCCGCTGCGGGACAGGGACGCGCATGGCCTCGTCCACCGCGCGGCAGGCGCGCTGCCAGCTGGTGAGGTAATGCCCGCTGAAGATGGAGGAGAGCTGCATGTCGGCGTTCATCACCAGGTTGATGACGAACAGGTTCGGCAGGAGCGCGGCGGCCTCGCACATGTCCTCATTGAGCGGATTGCCCCGGGTGACGCCGTTGCCGATGAGCGGATTGGAGCGGAAATGCTGCGGATCCAGCGCAAACGCGTGGTTGTGCCGGATGGTGGAAAGGCTGCTGATGCCGGGGACGATGCTCTTGCGGCCGCCGCCGTAGCCGGCCATCACGTGGTAGGTTGCCGCGCCCAGCGCGATGACCAGGTCGGCCTCGGCCGCGATCCGGTTGATTTCGACGGCGGTGCCGTGCGCGGTCGTGCCGATGGAAACCAGATCATCGGCCTCGCAGTCGTGGTTGACGACCCGGATGCGGTCGTAAATCCCATCGGTGACGAGCTTTCGCAGTTCCTGCTCGTCGCCGCCTTCATGGGTCCCGCAGGCGATGAGGATCGTGATGTCGCCGTCACGCGCCCCGCAGCGGTTCAGATAGCTGATCAGGTGCGGGACGACCCGGTCCTGGCGCATCCAGAAGCGGGTCATGTCCGAGACGATCAGCGCGATGCGTTTGCCGGGGCGGACGAGTTGGGAGAGGGGCGCCGAATCGATCGGGTGATCCAGAGACGACCGGAGCGCCTCCGCGATATCGGTGACCGGCGGGATGCGGTTGCCGCGGACGACATCCAGCACCTGGCGCTCATCCAGGGAGATCGTGACGCTTGCATCGCCGTAGGCAAAAGAATAATCGGTCATAGTGACCTCCTTGAAAGAAGAAACGTTGGGCAGCAATTGCAGCGATTATAGCACGAAGGGCGGGAAAGTGACAACAGGCGTGCGCAGGAAAAGGCAGCAGGGCTTGTCAGAAAGGGAGCGTAACGGTTATAATAATAAAGATAAAAGCATTTCAGCTTACCTGAAAAGAGGCATGACTATGCGTTCGGATAATCGCAGGATACGGGAGGCGCTCTGCATGATTGCGGAAGCGTTTCTGATCGTCTGTGCGTATCTTTTGTCGGTATCCCTGCGCTTCGGCGTGATGGGCGGCGCCGCGCGCCTTGATTTTTACAGCAGGGGCTTTCTTGCGCTGATCGCGGTTTATGCGCTGACCATCGTCTTTGTCTTCTATTGCCTGCACCTGTATAAGGTCAGCCCGCGCAGGACCCTCTCCTGGGAAATCCAGTGGGTGCTGATCGTGAACGGCATCGGCGTCGTGCTGCTGACGGCGCTCATGTTCCTGCGGCGGCTGCTGGACTTTTCGCGTCTCATCTTCGTGGTCTTCTGGGCGCTCAGCTGCGTTTTCATCATCCTTGAACGGATGCTGCTGCGGCGGATCCGTTCGCACACCCTGAGCCGGCATACGCGCCACGTCGCGGTCGTCGGCAACGGACACCTCGCGGCGCAGTACATCGCAACGATCCGGGAAAACCCGCAGTACGGCTATACGGTGGACGGCTACCTTTCCGCCGTGCGCAAAGAGGAGCTCGGCCGGTGCCTGGGCAGCTATGAAGACCTGGAACAGATCCTGCAGGACTTGCCGGTGGATGAGGTGATCATCGCGCTGGAGCCGCATGAGACGCAGTTCATGCAGCGCATCTTCGCGGCGACCGACAAGGAAGGCGTCCGCGTCAGCCTGATCCCGTTTTTCAACGATTTCTATCCCAGCCACCCCGTCATCGACAACGTGGGGCGCACGAAGCTCATCGACCTGCGCGCGACGCCGCTGGACAACCTGTTTGCCGCGACCTTCAAGCGCACCTTTGACATCATCGCGTCCCTGCTGCTCATCATCCTCACGAGTCCGATCATGCTTCTGACCGCTATCGGCGTCAAGCTGAGCAGCCCGGGGCCCATCCTCTTCCGGCAGGAACGCATCGGAAAGGACAAAAAGCCCTTCCGTATGCTGAAATTCCGCAGCATGCGCGTAACGGGCACGGAGCAGACGGGCTGGAGCCGGAACGAGGACCCGCGCAAGACGCGCTTCGGCGCTTTCATCCGCAAGTTCTCCATCGACGAGCTGCCGCAGTTTTTCAACGTGCTCTGCGGGGATATGAGCCTCATCGGCCCCAGGCCGGAGGTACCGTACCACGTTAAGACCTTCCGGGAAGAGATCCCGCGCTACCTCGTGCGCCAGCAGGTGCGCCCGGGGATCACCGGCTGGGCGCAGGTCAACGGCCTGCGCGGGGATACATCCATCCGCGACCGCGTGAAGTACGACATCTATTACATCGAAAACTGGTCGCCCCTGCTGGATCTCCGCATCCTCTTCAAGACAGCCTTCGGCGGGATGATCAACCAGGAATCGCTCGGCACGTACGGGAAGGCGAAACCATGAAGACGATCATGATCGTGGCGGCCCATAAGCCGTACCGCATGCCGGAGGATCCCTGCTATCTGCCCCTGCAGGTCGGCGCGGCAGGCAAGCCGCCGCTGGGCTTTCAGCGCGACTGCGAAGGGGAGAGCATCAGCGAAAAGAATCCCTATTACTGTGAACTGACAGGCCTGTACTGGGCCTGGAAGAACACGGAATCGGATGCGCTGGGGCTGTGCCATTACCGCAGGCACTTTGCCAGGCGGGGCGCGGGAGACAAGTTTTCGCGCATCCTTTCCGGGAGCGAGATCGAAGCGCTGTTGGCCGAAAATGATATTCTGCTGCCGAAAAAGCGCCACTACTGGATCGAGACGACCCGGCAGCAGTATGAGCATGCGCATCACGCGGAGGATCTGCGGGTGACCCGGCAGATCCTGTCCGAGCGCTGTCCGCAGGCGCTGGGCTCCTGGGATGCGGTGATGTCAAAAACGGCGGGACACCGCTTCAATATGTTCATCATGAAGAGGAAGTTTGCCGACGCCTACTGCGCCTGGCTGTTCCCGATCCTGTTCGAGCTGGAGGCGCGGCTGGACATCTCCGGCTACAGCGCCTACGATGCTCGGGTGTTCGGCTTTGTGGGAGAAAGGCTCCTGGATGTATGGCTGGCTTGGAAGGGCTGCCGGTACCGCGATATACCGTACGTCTTTCTGGAACACCAGAACTGGCTGAAGAAGGGGGCCGCCTTCCTGCACAGGAAGTTTGCCGGCGGCAGGAAATGACTCGCACCGGCAAAAAACAGGATTTTGCCCTTGCGCGGAAGATTATACTTGATTGAAGCGAACAGAAGATGTAAACTCCCCTTCGTAATGGTACGGAGGGGATGTTTTGAATCTCGAACTGCAGAATCTGAAAAGGGATTTTCTGCGCTATGCTGCTGCATCCATGCTGGCGCAGTGGATTTTTGCGCTCTACAGCGCAGTGGACGGCATGTTCGTAGCGAGGGGCGTGGATGAGGTGGCGCTTTCGGCTGTCAATCTCGCGTCGCCCTACATCAGCTTTCTCTTCTCGGTCTCACTGCTCTTTACGGCAGGTACCTCGACGGCGGCTTCCATCTACCTGGGTAAGGGAGAAAAGGAAAAAGCGGACCGCGTGGTAACCCAGAACCTTATCCTGCTGACGCTGATCTCAGCTGCGCTGACGCTGATCGTGCTGGCAATGCCGGAGAGAATAGCGGCTTTTCTCGGCGCGACGGAGCTGACGATGCCCTATGTGCGCGATTACCTGCTGCGGCTTGCGCCCTTCAGCTTCGGCTTTGTCCTCTCCTATGCGTTTGAAGTGCTGCTTAAGACGGACGGGAGGCCGCGCCTTGCCACCTTTGCTATCATCCTGGGATGCCTGATCCACTGCCTGCTGGATATCGTGCTCATCCTGCACCTCGGATGGGGCATAAAGGGAGCGGCGACCGCGACAGGCACCGCACAGGTTTTGCTGGTGGCGGCGTACATCCTGTATTTCATCAGCCCGAAAGCGACGCTGCGATGGCACGCTGCGCCGCCGGACTGGGCGGAGCTCCGTCGCGTCTTCTGCCTGGGCCTGCCTGCCGGCCTGACGGAATTTTCCGCGGGGATCACGACCTTCCTGTTCAACCACATGATCCTGCGTTATCTCGGCGAGGAGGCGCTGATCAGCTACACGGTGATCAGTTACGTCAACATGATCGTGGTCATGGGGATGGCGGGCATCGCCCAGGGCGCACAGCCCATGATCAGCTATTACTACGGAAGAGGGGAAGAGGACGCCGTGCGGCGGCTCCTGCAGTACACCCTGCTGAGCGCTATGGCCCTCGGGACGATCGCCTTTGCACTCTCACAAGCCGGTGCCGGCTTATTGGTCGGCCTGTTCATCCGCGGAGAACTGGAGCCGCTGCGCAGCAGTTCTGCAGCCTGCTTCCGCGTGTTTGCGGTATCCTTTCTCCTGGTCGGCCTCAACGTGGGGGCAAGCGGCTGCCTTGCCGCCATTGAACGGGCGGGCCGTTCGTTTGCGGTTTCGCTGGCCAGGGGGCTGGTCTTCATCGCTGCTTCGCTGTGGGCGCTGACCGCTGTCTTCGGGGGAACGGGCATCTGGTGGGCGGCGACGCTCTCGGAAGCGCTGTGCCTCGCCCTGTCTCTGCCGTTTTTAAGAAAAGAGAGGCCGGACACTCCGGGCGGCGTATCCGCCGGACGAAAAAGGTAGCCGCAGGGTTTATCCGCACAAATAAAGAAACCCCGCCCCTTCAAGGGGCGGGATGTTTTGCGGTATACGGTCAGCTGTCCTGAAACTCAGCGGCTCGGCTGGGCGGAGGTATGGAGCGTCACGTCGTGGTAGCCGCCTTCCACGATGGAAGTGGAGCTGACCAGCGTCAGCCTGGCGTTCTTCTGCAGGTCGGGCAGATTCAGCACGCCGACGTTGCACATGGTACTCTTGACCTTGTAGAGGGAAACCTCCACGTTGTCGTGCAGCGAGCCGGCGTAGGTGACATAGGAATCCACGCCCTCCTCAAAGGAGAGGCGCTGTGCGCCGCCGAGGTCGTAGCGCTGCCAGTTGCGCGCGCGGTTGGAGCCTTCGCCCCAGTACTCCTTCATATAGACACCGTTGACCATCACCTTTGCTCCGGGGCTCTCGTCGAAGCGCGCGAAGTAGCGGCCCAGCATGAGGAAGTCCGCGCCCATGGCAAGGGCGAGCGTCATGTGATAGTCATGGACGATGCCGCCGTCGGAGCAGATGGGGACGTAAATGCCCGTCTCGCGGAAGTACTCGTCCCTGGCTGCGGCGACTTCGATGACCGCAGTGGCCTGGCCGCGGCCGATGCCCTTGGTCTCGCGGGTGATGCAGATGGAGCCGCCGCCGATGCCGACCTTGACGAAATCGGCGCCCGCGCGGGCGAGAAAGAGGAAGCCGTCGCGGTCTACCACGTTGCCGGCGCCGACCTTGACGCTGTCGCCGTACTTCTCGCGGATCCAGCGGATCGTCTTGGCCTGCCAGACGCTGTAACCCTCCGAACTGTCGATGCACAGAACGTCCGCACCGGCATCCACCAAGGCGGGCACGCGCTCTTCATAGTCGCGGCTGTTGATGCCCGCGCCGACGAGGTAGCGCTTCTTGCTGTCCAGCAGCTCCAGCGGGTTTTCCTTGTGGGAGGCGTAATCCTTGCGGAAGACGAAATAGAGGAGACAGCCGTTTGCATCGACGATGGGCAGGGAGTTCAGCTTATGCTCCCAGATGATGTCGTTGGCGACCTTGAGCGTCGTCTCCGCAGGGGCCGTGATCAGCTTGCGGAGGGGCGTCATGAAGTTGGCCACCTTTTCATTCGGATCCATGCGGCTGACGCGGTAATCCCGGCTGGTCACGATGCCGAGCAGGCGGCCGTTCGCCGTTCCGTCCTCCGTGATGGCGACGGTGGAAAAGCCGTTTTTGGCCTTCAGCGCGAGCACGTCGGACAGGGTGTTGTCCGGGGTGAGGTTGGAGGCGGAGACGACAAAGCCGGCCTTATGGTTCTTGACCCGCGCGACCATCGCGGCCTCGCTCTCGATGCTCTGGGCGCCGTAGATAAACGAAAGCCCGCCTTCCCTGGCCAGCGCAATGGCCAGCTTATCATCCGAAACGGACTGCATGATCGCGCTGGTCAGCGGGATGTTCAGAGAAATAGCGGGCTCTTCCTGTCCCCTGCGGTATTTGACCAGCGGGGTGCAAAGGGAGACGTTGGCGGGGATGCAGCCCTCGCCGGTATAGCCGGGGATCAGCAGATACTCGCTGAACGTGCGGCTGGGTTCGGTATAGAAAGTGGCCATTCGCGTTCCCTCCTCATTCGCGCCGCGGCAGGTTTCGCCCCTCCCTGCTGCGAAATATTTCGCATACATTACCACACTTTCAGGGGGTTTGTCAACGAAAATCCGCGGTCTTTTACGGCAGCCGCTGCAATCGGAAAGTTCCCCGGCCGGACACAGCGGCCGACAATAGGCATAAAGCGATGGATTGTGCTTGTTTTCAAAAGAGTTGCAGAGTATAATCAGCATGATAAATGCGTACGGGACGATTGATGATGAAGATGAAACAGATCGATTTTTCGGGTGAGGATACAAAAGGCAATATCGCGCGGGCAGTGGTCCCGCTGCTGGTGGCGGATATACTGGCGCTGCTCTACAGCATCGTGGACAGGATCTATATCGGCAGGCTGCCGGGAGAAGGCGCTGCCGGGCTGGGTGGCATCGGTCTTTGCTTTCCTTTCGTCATGATGGTGACCGCCTTTACGAACCTGTACGGGCAGGGCGGCTCACCGCTGTGCGCGATGGCGCGCGGCAGGGGACAGCGCGGCAAAGCGGCAGAGGTGATGAACACCGCCTTCATGCTGCTGATCCTGACCGGTATCGCGCTGCTTTTGCTGTTTGAAGCGCTGGCCGCCCCGCTGCTCCTGCTGCTCGGCGGTGAGACGGCGCCGGAACTGATGCCGCACGCTGTTTCCTACCTGCGGGTATATCTGCTGGGCACGCCTTCCGCAATGCTGGCATCCGGCCTGGGGCCATACATCAATGCGCAGGGTTTTGCCGGCGCCGGGATGCTGGCCATCGCGATCGGAGCGGGGGTCAATATCCTCCTGGATCCGGTCTTCATCTTCGGGCTGGGTATGGGCGTGCAGGGGGCTGCACTGGCAACGGTGCTCTCCCAGACGCTGTCTGCGGTTTTCGTGCTGGCTTTTCTTTGCAGCCCGAGGGCGGAGCTCCGCCTCCGCCTGATCGCGCCGGGACGGCTGCGCGGCAGCGTCGTCACTGACATCCTGGGGCTCGGCATCGTCAATTTCATCATGCAGTTTACCAACAGCTTGGTTGCCGTCGTCTGCAACCGGATGCTGGGCATCTGGGGCTCCAGCCTGTATGTGTCTGTATATACGGTCATTTCCTCGGTGAGGCAGATCCTGGATGTGCCGGTGCAGGCGATCACCAGCGGCGGCTCACCGGTGCTCAGCTACCATTACGGAGCAGGCAGGCCGGAACGGATGCGGGAAACGGTGCGCATCCTCGTACGGTGGTCGGTGCTGTACACCGCCGCAGTCTGGCTGCTGATCCTGACGGCGCCCGGGCTGCTCATCCGCATTTTCTCTGCTGATTCGGAACTGCTCCGGGCAGGAAGCCCGGCGCTGCGCCTCTATTTCTCGATGTTCATCTTTCAGGCGCTCCAGTACAACGGACAGAACGTCTTCCGTTCCCTGGGCCGCAAGCGGTACGCGATCTTCTTTTCGCTGCTGCGCAAGGTCATCATGGTCGTACCGCTGACGCTGCTTCTGCCGGGCCTCGGCTTCGGAGTGAACGGCGTCTTCCTGGCGGAACCGGTATCGAACCTGATCGGCGGCGGGGCGTGTTTTATCACGATGCTGCTGCTGGAGTACAGGAGATGGTGAGGATATCATCCACCACCTGCGGTGGATGAGGTCCAAAGCGGCATTCTTTCTGCAGTCGGCGAATGCAGTCATTAACCATAAAGACATGAGAAAACCCAAAGGAGGATTACCGATGAAACCCAACAGCAAGGCGGATAACCGCGCAATGATGATGGATCTGTATGAGATGACGATGGCCAACGGCTATTTCCTGGATCCGGAGATCCGGAATACCCGTGTCGCTTTCGATGTGTTTTTCCGGCGAAACCCGGATGAGGCAGGCTTCTCCATCTTCGCGGGGCTGGAGCAGATCGTCGACTACCTGACGACGATGCACTTTGACAAGCGGGACGTGGAGTATATCCGCAGCCTGGGACTCTATGATGACGCCTTCCTCGATTACCTGAAGGACTTCCGCTTCCGCGGCGACGTTTACGCCTTCCCGGAGGGGACGATCATCTATCCAAACGAGCCGGTCGTCACCGTCGTGGCGGACATCGTGGAGGCCCAGGTGGTGGAAACGGAGATCCTGACGCAGTTCAACCATCAGAGCCTCATCGCGACCAAGGCGCACCGCATCGTGCGCGCTGCGGAGGGAAGGGCGGTTTCCGACTTCGGCGCCCGCCGTGCCCACGGCAACGATGCCGCGGTATACGGCGCCAGGGCCTGCGCCATCGGCGGCGTCGGCGCGACGGCGACCGTGCTGGCTGGCCAGAAGTTCGGCATCCCGGTCGGCGGGACCATGGCGCACAGCTGGGTGATGTTCTACGGCGATGAACTGACGGCATTCCGCAAATTCGCGCAGCGCTATCCGAACAACTGCATCCTGCTGGTGGATACGTATGATGTGGTCGGCTCCGGCGTGCCCAACGCCATCACCGTCTTCAGGGAGATGCAGGAAGCGGGCATCGAGTCCCGCAGCTTCGGCATCCGCATCGACAGCGGCGACCTGGCTTACCTCACCAAGAAGGCACGCCGCATGCTGGATGAAGCGGGCTTCCCGCAGGCGAAGATCGTCATCTCCAACAGCCTGGACGAGTTCACGATTTCCTCCATCCTGCAGCAGGGCGGTCAGGTGGACAGCTTCGGCGTCGGCGAAAGGATGATCACGGCCAAGTCAGAGCCGGTGTTCGGCGGCGTGTATAAGCTCTGCGCCGTGGAGAAGGAGGGCGAATGGTCGCCACGCATCAAGATCAGCGATACGCTGGAGAAGACTACGAACCCCGGACGGAAGGACGTCTGGCGCATCTATGACAGCACGGGCAAGGCCGTCGCGGACCTGCTGACGCGCTACGGGGAGGAGCCGAATCTCTCCAAGCGCTACCGCTTTGTCGATCCGGAGCGCCCCTGGAAGCTACTCTATTTCGAAGGCTGCACGGCCAAACGGCTGCAGCGGCAGGTGGTGGAAAACGGGAAACGGCTGGAGGAGCCGGAGAGCGTGACGGCTATCGCGGCGCGCGTAAAGGATCAGCTGGAGCATGAGATCTGGCAGGAGGAGCAGCGCTTCAAGAACCCGCATCCGCACTACTTGGACATGAGCCCGGAATACTATGAGATGAAGATGCAGATGCTCTCCAGCGAGAGCCGCAAACAGGAGGCAAAGCAATGATGGAAGGATTTGACGCGGTACAGGTGCGCGACCGGCTGGTCGAGGGCGTGAAGGCGCTCTCTTTGCAGCAGGGCTTTACCCGCGTGGTCATCGGCATTTCGGGCGGGAAGGATTCCACGGTCACCGCCGCGATCTGCGCGCGTGCGCTGGGCAGTGAGAACGTGTACGGCATCATGATGCCCGACGGGCAGCAGGCGGATATCGAGGACAGCAGGCAGGTCTGCAGGGCGCTGGACATCAACAGCCGGACAGTGAACATCGGGGAGATACACAGGGCGCTGCGCGCCCAGTTTGAGCCTGAGAAGGAACCGGAAGCGGGAGAGTTCGCCGTGCCGCACAGCACGGAGAGCGATATCAACGTGGGCCCCAGGCTGCGCATGACGGCGCTGCGCTACGCGGCGCAGGCGCTGGGCGCAAGGCTGGCGGGCACCGGCAATCTGTCGGAGGCGACGGTGGGCTACTGCACCAAAGACGGCGACACCTCCTGCGACTTTGCGCTGCTGCTGGGCCTCACCAGCCTGGAGGTCGTCGAGGTCGGGCTGACGATGCCGGAGATCCCGCGCTCCCTGGTGGTCAAAACGCCGACGGACGGGCTTTCCGGCAAGAGCGATGAGGAACGCCTGGGCGTCACTTACCGCGCCATCCATGATTACATCCGGAAGGGAACGAGCGGCGACGCCGCGACCGATGAAAAGATCGCCGCAAAAGAGCGGGCTGCAGCCCACAAACGCCGGATGCCGCCCGTCATCGATCCGGGTTTCGGTGCGCAGGCATGACGCGGGCGCTGGTCTTCGTCGGGGCTTTTAATCCGCCTACGGCCGCGCACATATCCCTGGCGGAGTGCGCGCTGCGGGAGACGGGCAGGGAGAAGGTCGTTTTCGTCCCGTCTCAGAGCCGGTATATAGAGCAGGATCAGGGGAAGGACTTCGCCTTTACGGAGGAGGAGCGGCTTTCCATGCTGCGCAAGGTCGCCGGCGCGCGCCCGTGGATGAGCGTATGCGACTGGGAACTCCGGCAGAGCCGCCAGCCCAGAACCTATGAGACCCTGTGCCACCTCCGTGAGGAGGGGGTGCGGGGGGCGCTGCTCGTGGGCTCGGACAAGCTGAAGGAGATGGGCGAAGGATGGCTGCACGTGCCGGAGATCGCCCGGGAATTCGGCATCGTGGCCCTGGCCCGCGGCAGGGACGTGTGTGAGCAGATGATCCGGGAGGATGCGCTGCTGTCGCAGCTGGCAGAGCATATCCATGTGGTGCAGACGCCGGAGGACTGGAAAAACATCTCTTCCACGGGGATCCGGCAGCGCCTCAAAGAAATGCGGACGCTGCTTGGCGAAACCAGAGAGATGCTGCCTGCGGAGCTGGATCCGCGCGAGTGGCTGTAAAAGAACAAAGCCCTTTCCCTGCGGCGCAGCAGAAAGGGCTTTGTTTACGGCATAAGCTTCAGTGGAGCGGGAAGAGGAGCGCGACGGCCGTCCCGAGCAGGCAGCCGACGAGCGACTGCATAAAAGTATGGCCGATGAACTCGTTGAGCTGCTTGGTCATCTCGATCGGCAGAAGATCCAGCACCTGGTTGAGCACCTGGGCGTGGATGCCGGACTGCCGGCGCACGCCGACGGCATCGTGCACCACGATGATCGCCAGGACGATGGCGATGGCGGAGAACGGCGAGGAAATGCCGTTCTGCCGTATGCAGGAGACGGCCAGCGCGGTGACGGAAGCGGAATGGCTGCTGGGCATGCCGCCGGACCCGAGGATCCTGGACAGTTCAAAGCGGCCGCTGATGAAGGAATAGAGAAAAAACTTGGAAATCTGTGCGATCAGATAAGCCGTGACCGTGACGCTCAGCATATAATTGTTCAGGACATATCTCATGAGTTCTTGATCCTTTCTGCGCGTGGGGGAAAGCGGGAATATAGTATAGTACATTTACGCTTTTTTGAAAAGCCCGGGACACGGGTTCAGCCGAAGAATTGCGGACGGGACCGAGAATCTGCGAAACTGACATTAACCGGAAGAAGGCGGTTTTAAATGCAGCCGAAGATCAACTACCAGCTTGAACTGGAAAAGGAACTGAAAAAGATCAAAGCAGAAGGGCGACGGCCGAGGCTGCTGCTGCACGGCTGCTGCGCGCCCTGCTCTTCCTATGTGCTGGAATACCTCTCGGAGATCTTTGACATCACCCTGTTCTACTACAACCCCAATATCGCGCCCCGGGAGGAGTTTGAGCGCCGCGCCGCGGAAGCCGCGCGGCTGATCCGCGAGATGGGGGTGCCGGTCGCCCTGCAGGTCGCGAGGTATGAGCCGGAGCTCTGGCGCGAGGCCGTGCGCGGCCTGGAGAACGAACCGGAGGGGGGCAGGCGGTGTGAAGCCTGCTTCCGCCTGCGGCTTAATAAGACCGCACAGGCAGCCAAAGAAGGCGGATATGATTACTTCACCACGACGCTCTCCATTTCACCGCTCAAGGACGCGCAGCTGCTCTGCCGTCTGGGCGGGGAACTCTCGCAGGCCAGCGGCGTTCCTTACCTGTACTCTGATTTTAAGAAAAAGGGTGGCTACCAGCGCTCCATCGAGCTGTCCCGCATCTACAGTCTGTACCGGCAGGATTACTGCGGCTGTGCCTTTTCCAGGGCGGAACGCGAACGGAAAAAGGCAGCGGAAGATTGTGATGGAAAGCAGTCGCTTGTACAAAACAACCAAATTTGACCGGTTTGAAACGAAACAAAATGGATCGTTCTCACAAAGAGGCGGTTTTCGGCCCGCGGGAAGACCGGCAGATTTTGTCCATCTGCCTTTGACAAACTGGCAGCTTTCGCTAAAATACGCACAGCACCGGGGACGCCGGTGCGTTGCGAAAGGAGCGATCATTATGGACAAACGAGCCAATATCAAGCTTTATCATATTCAGAATGTGGAGGGGCTTCTCGACCTTGCAAGGCGGAGCCATGGGCCGGTGTGCCTCATGGACAGGCAGCGGGCGCTCTGCGACCTGCGGGAGGAGATGCCCGGCGCGGGGATCCTCCGCGCGCTGGGGCATGAGGGAGAACTGCCGGAGTTGGATCTCTCCATCCCGGCGGAGGACATTGCCATGTACCTGGATTACATGATCAGCAACGCAGCCTGATCAGCAGCCAAGAGGCCTCACGCTTGCGAACGGCAGGCGTGAGGCCTCTTATTTGTATCGAGCGGTTCACGGATCATCAAAGACGATCTGCTGGCGTACGGCATCCACGCGGGCGTTCACCCCAAAGGGGATGATGCAGCGCGGCTGGGCATGGCCGATGCTGATGTTGCAGACGACAGGAAGATCGGGGTTGCCGATCTCGTCCGTCAGCGCTTTTTTGTATTCAGCTTCATAGGCTTCATCCATCGGCTTGCCGACAAGGACACCCGATATGACGCCGAACAGCCCCGTCTGCCTGAGATGGATCAGCGCTTCCCGGTATTTTTCCGGGGGCATTTTTTCTTCGCTGGATTCCAGCAGGAGGATGCGCCCGCGCCAGTCTTCCGGGGCAGGGAAGAGGCTGTATTTGCGGCAGAGCGCGGGCATGTCCGCATAACGGCCGCCGTCAAACATGTCGTACATGGAATCGATGCAGCCGCCGAGGATCTTTCCGGAGAAGACCGGGGAACCCTGCAGCAGTTCAAATCCCCGGTTGGGCAGCGGCTGCAGCGGTTTGCCGACCTGTTCGGGCCCGAAGCTTTCTCTTTCCCTGTACCAGACGCCGCTCGGCGTGATCCTGCGGATGCGGCCGCTTGAAATCAGTTCGTCCCAATACTGCCGGGTATAGGGCAGCATCCCCGGACCGGGTTCGCAGATATCGGAGAGAAAGCTCTGGCCGTAGAAGGTGCGCATGCCGGCTTTGTGCAGCATGAAATGATTGAGGGTCGTATCCGAAAAACCGAGGAACACCTTGTCCGAAACGGCCTGTTCCAGTTCGCCCGATTCAAACAGATAGGGCAGGAGGCGGTAGGTATCGTCTCCGCCGATGGCGCACAGGATCATGTCGATTTCGGGGTCCCGCAGCGCCTCAAGGAGATCCTGCGCCCTCTTCTCGGGGTGTGCTTTGACGTATTCCAGCCCACTTAGCGCATGGGGCATGAAGCGGACTGCCAAACCGGCTGCCTGCAGCCGGGAGAGGCCGATCTCAAGCTCGTGGCGCACAAAGTCCTCACCCAGTATGCCGCTGGAGAGGCTGACGATGCCTATGGTCTTAATCATCTCTGTCATCTCCCTGTTCCGGCTTGTTTTCACTGCGGCGCGGAATCCACCATTCCGGCGTCAGTTCGCCAAGGGTAACGATCCTTTCCTGTTCGTAGTCGAGCAGGATCTCAATATCCTTGTAGCCTTCCGGCATCAGCTGCACCATCAGCTCCCGGCAGGCGCCGCAGGGAGCTCCTGTCTTGCCGTCCGGCATGATGGCCAGCACTTTGGCGATCTCCTGCTCACCGCAGGTCAGCATGTTGAAGATGGCGTTGCGCTCTGCGCAGATGCCCAGCGTGCTGCAGGTATCCACGCAGACGCCCGTGTAGATCTGCCCGCTTGCGGACAGGATCGCCGCAGCCACGCCGCCGGCTTCCACATAATCCGAAATCTTTCTGCCGTTTTGCACGGCTTTGGCGGCTTCATACAGCCGTGTCCAGATCTGATCCATTGGAATCTCCTTTTGGTTCAATTATTTCCATATCCTTACTGTCTGAGCGTCAATTCATTCAATTCCAGAACGACTTCAGACATGACATTGGAGCCATAACTGAAAAGGGATGACGGAGCAGGCAGACGCAGGATATCTGAAAACCCGGCGCTTTTCGCTGCCTGAACAGCCCTGTCCATATGGTAATCGCTGCTGATCAACACGACAGGTTTACCGGGATCGATGATCTGTGCTGTGTTCTTGAAATTATCTTTGGTGCTTTTCGACTGATCCTCGAGAAGCATCCGGTCATCCGAAACACCGCGTTCAGCCAGAATATCGCGCATGACGGCGGCTTCCGAGCGGCCTGATCCGTCAGCATTGCCGCCGGTCAGGATAAGCTGCGCTTCCGGGTAATTCTCCAGATACGCCTGGGCGGTGTTCAGCCTCGCCATCAGGTCGTCTGTCGGTTTTCCGTTTTCCAACGCCAGGCCGAGCACGATGGCATGATCTGCCCGCTCTGCGTTGTTCACCATGATGCCGCGGATAACTTTCCCACAAAATTCTTAAAACAATTGAGCCTGTTTTCTTCCCGGAAACCAATACCTAAATGAAAGCTCAGCGATGCGGTATTCGTCAGCTCGCAGTCACTGGCAAATTCAGTGCATCCTTTTTCTCGTGCCCATTGCTCACACTCGGATACCAGTTTTCTGGCGATTCCCTGTTGACGGTATCCTTCCCGGACACTGACGCCTTCCAGGTATCCGACAGGATTGCTGGGAGTTGCATGAGAGCCGAAACGCCGATGAGACGCATCGGCTCCTTTTGCTATATCACCGCTTCAATTCGCCATTACCGCCCATTCGTCCGGCCATTTGGCGATCTCCTGCCCGCTGCAGCCACGCCGCCGGTTTCCTTGATGCGATCATACATGGGGCAGAGTCTCCCGTCAAGACCGGCTTTCTGCAGAACAGGGTGATAAACGGACGCATCCGTGATATACTGAACCGGATTACCTGTACAAATCATATCGAAAAAAATGAGATTCATGGAAGAAACAGCATACATACCGCGTCTTATCAGTGAAAGATAAAACGGGATAACCGGCGATGAAAGAAAAGAAGGACCGCAACGATGAAGAAACCCATCCTATGCCTTGTTGCTTTGATATTCATGCTGTTCAGTGCTTCTGGCGCATCCGGCGTCGAAATGCCCGAGTCGGCAGCCCTCGCCGGCAATGTGGACTCTACCGTCCGCGAACGGCAGCCCGGCGAAGCGGCCATCGTGGCGGGCATCGGGCAGAAACGCGCCGATGGTACAGCAGACGCTTTCGACAATCTCGCCATGGATGCCATGGACGGAACCATGACCGCCCGGCTGGAGACCATGGGCGTGACCGAGGTCAGCACGCGGCTGAACTGGGAGGGGCCGCTGCACTTTATTCTGGCCTGGGGCCGGGAAGCCGAAACCCATTTCCGCGTAGCGCTGCGCTTCACCCCCTGCGCCATCGGCGTCTGCGTGGGCGATGAGGTCGGGGACGTGACGCAGATCCCGGTCAGCTGGTATGAGAACTATCTTCGGACCCCGGAGGTTGAGATTTACGAAAACGCATACCGGCTGATCCAGTCGGAGCTGGCCCTTGCGTCACAGCAGCAGCAAACGCTGTTTTCCATGCCGGGCTTAACCGGCTATGTAGGACAGTTTCCGAAGGGGAAAACCTACGAGGTCTATCGCGGCCCCGGGCAGAATTATGTCCGCAGCGCCAATGGGAAGGCTTCCGTTTCCACCAACGACACCATCATGGTATATGGTGTTCGCGGAGGCTGGATGCTCATCAGCTATGGCATCTACGGCAGACACACCCGCTATGGCTGGATCAGCACCTCAGGGCTTCCCGCCTCGATGTTTGAATACTGCCCGAAGTTGATCTTTCCCGGGGATGAGGGCACGGAATATGTGTATGCCACGGTCAGGCAAAATGCCCGAATGGTAGATGTGCTGGAGTCTGACCAGGACTTCATCTACCCCCTGCAGCCCGGCGACAGTATCCATTGCCTTGCCGAGATGAATGGTTGGGTGCTGGTGGAGACCTATGCATATGAAGAGCCGTACTGGGGCTTCGTGCGGTGGGATGACCTCGATACCCGCCACGGATACGCGTTTACAATGAAAACCATTGAGCCGTCCTCTGTGTGG
>JAFUTW010000021.1 GCA_017484085.1 Clostridia bacterium | reverse complement strand
TCCAGCCACCCCAGCCAACTGCTCCAGTAGCTCAGCTGGCAGAGCCCCTGACGTTTAATTAGGGTGCCTGGGGTTCGAATCCCCACTGGATCACCATTTTTGTGGTCTTGCGGGTGTGGCGGAATGGCAGACGCGACAGATTTAGGATCTGTTGTCACACGGCGTATGAGTTCGAGTCTCTTCACCCGCACCAATTTGCGGTAGTAGCTCAGTGGTAGAGTGCCACCTTGCCAAGGTGGATGTCGCGAGTCCGAATCTCGTCTACCGCTCCATTTGCGGGTGTAGCTCAATGGTAGAGTTCCAGCCTTCCAAGCTGGCTACGTGGGTTCGATTCCCATCACCCGCTCCAATGCACCTTTAGCTCAGTTGGTAGAGCACCTGACTCTTAATCAGGGTGCCCAGGGTTCGAGTCCCTGAAGGTGCACCACATACAGTTCCGGCTTCAGCGTGAAGCCGGAACTGTTTTTCTTTGCAGGGCAAAAGCCATGGCGTTTGACAGTCTCCCACGCGCACATTATAATAAGATGATCTTCAGCATCAAACAATGAACGGGTGACGGATATGATGAAGAAAATAAGCAAAAACAAGCCTGCCGGCCTCGAGATCATCATCGTGGGCTGCGGCAAGGTCGGGCACACGCTGGTGGAACAGCTGACGCGTGAAGGCCATGACCTGACGGTTGTGGATATACAGAGCCGCGTGATCGCGGAGATCACGGATGAGTTTGACGTGATGGGCATCCAGGGGAACGGCGGCAGCCTCCGCGTGCTGCAGGATGCAGGGCTGGAAAAAGCGGACGTCCTGATCGCCGTCACCGGCTCCGACGAGCTGAACCTGCTGTGCTGCACACTCTCCCGTAAGGTCGGCAACGATATTGCGGCGATCGCCCGCGTGCGGAATCCCGACTACAGCGAGGAGCTTCCGTATCTCAGGCGGCAGCTGGGGCTGGCGATGATCGTCAACCCCGAGATGGAAGCCGCCAAGGAGATCGCACGGCTGATTTCCAGACCCCAGGCCCTGACGGTCAACGCGTTTGCCAAGGGGCATGCGGAACTGGTAAGATTCCGGATCCCGAAGGACAATATCCTGGTGGGGAAACGCATTATGGATCTGGAGCCGCTCTTCGGCTTCGGCTATCTGATCTGCTCCATCGAGCGCGGCGACGAGGTGGTCATCCCGCGCGGCCCCTTTGTACTGCAGGACGGCGACGAGGTTACGGTGCTGTCCAAAGCGAGGGATGTGCACAGGGTCTTTGAGAGCATCGGCATGCGGGGCAGCACGGTGCGCAGCTGCATGATCGTGGGCGGCGGACGGGCTTCCTTCTACCTGGCCCGGCTGCTGCTGGATCAGCATATGGACGTCAAGATCATTGAGAAGGATCGCGAGCGCTGCCGCGAGCTGACGGCGCTGCTTCCCAAGGCGCTGGTCGTCTGCGGGGACGGCAGCAGCGAGGCCATACTGCGCGAAGAGGGGATCGAGACGGCGGAGTCCTTTGCGGCGCTGACGGGCATCGATGAAGAGAACATCCTGATGGCGCTCTACGCCAGGCGTGTGCCGGGCATCAAGACGATCACAAAGATCAACCGGATCACCTTCGATGACGTCATCGAAGAACTGAATCTGGGGAGCGTCGTGTACCCGAAATACATCATCGCGGAGGAGATCATCGCCTACGTCCGCGCGCGCGCCAATTCCGTCGGGAGCAATGTGGAAACGCTCTACCATCTGTTCGATAACCGGGTGGAGGCGATCGAGTTCCACGTCGGCAAGACGGCACCCGTCATCGGGATCCCCCTGATGCAGCTGAAACTGAAGGAAGATTTGCTGATCGCCTGCATCAACCGCGGAGGGAAGATCATCTTCCCCAGAGGTCAGGATACGATCGAACTGGACGATACCGTCATCGTCGTCACCACGCAGAGCGGCTTCAGCGACATCAGCGACATCCTGAGGTGACAGCATGAAGAGCGTTCTGTACATCCTGGGGTGGATCCTAAATATCGAGGCTCTGTTTATGCTGCTGCCGATCGGCACGGCCATCATCTACCGGGAAAATGAGGGGATCTGGTTCGCACTGGCGATGGCGATCCTGGCGGTGCTGGGCCTTTTGCTGACGTGGAAAAAACCCAAAGCCATGCGCTTTTATGTGCGCGAGGGCTTTGTCTGTACGGCGCTGGGCTGGATCGCGCTCAGCTTCTTCGGCTGTCTTCCGTTCGTATGGACGGGGGAGATCCCCCGGCTCATCGACGCGCTGTTTGAAACGGTATCCGGTTTTACGACGACAGGCGCGAGCATCCTGCCGCAGGTCGAGTTCATGAGCCACTGTTCCATGCTGTGGCGCTGCTTTACGCACTGGATCGGCGGCATGGGCGTACTGGTCTTCCTGCTGGCCGTGCTCCCGATGGTCGGCGGCAGCAACATGCAGCTCATGAAAGCGGAGAGCCCGGGGCCCTCCGTCGGAAAGCTCGTCCCCAAGGTCCGGACGACTGCGATGATGCTTTACCGCCTGTATATCATTCTGACGATCGCGGAGGCGGTCCTCCTCATCCTGGCGGGCATGATCCCATTTGAGGCGGTCTGCACGGCGCTGGGAACGGCCGGAACGGGCGGTTTCGGCTTCAGAAACGACTCGTTTATGAGCTTCTCTCCGGCGATCCAGTGGATCGTTGCGGTCTTCATGATGCTCTTCGGCGTCAATTTCAACGTGTACTATCTGCTGCAGCTGGGCCGGCTGAGGGAGGCCTCGCGCTGTGAAGAGATGCGCTGGTATCTCGGCATCATCACGGCCGCGACGCTGCTCATCACGGCGAACCTTGCTTCCGCGGGAATGCATATGCTGGACACCGTGCGCCATGCGTACTTTCAGGTCTGCACCGTGATGACAACGACCGGTTTTTCGTCTGCGGATTTTGATCTGTGGCCCGGCTTTTCCCGTGCGCTGCTGGTCTTCCTCATGTACGTCGGCGCGTGTGCCGGTTCTACAGGCGGCGGTCTCAAGATCAGCAGGATCGTGATCGCCGTGAAGGCGCTGCTGTCTTACCTGGGCGGTTTCCTGCATCCGCACGCGGTCAGGCGCGTGCGCTTTGAAGGAAAGGATGTCGAGCCTTCGACGCTTTTCGGCATCTACATCTACTTCATCGGCGCGTTTGTCATCGTGGCAGCGTCCATCCTGATCGTCTCCCTGGACAATAAAGACCTGGTGACGACGTTCACCGCGGTGACGGCGACCTTCAACAACATCGGCCCGGGCCTCGCAAAGGTCGGCCCCACACAGCACTATGCGCATTTCAGCACGCTCTCCAAGGCTGTGATGATCTTCGATATGCTGGCGGGGCGGCTTGAGATCTTCCCGATGCTGCTCCTGTTCTATCCGCCGCTCTGGAGGGAAACGGTGGGGGATAATCTGCGCAGGCTCCGCCGCAAGCGCAGGACCAGGGAAGCGGACTCCGTTGCCTGAATAAAAAAACAGAAAGGACGCTTTTCAATCAGCGTCCCTTCTGTTATAATAGAGCACAAATGGAAGCGGACGGAAGAATAAGCCGTTTTCGAGAATCATATAAGGAGGAACGGACATGAAGGACTATCAGGCAAAGGATATCCGGAATATCGCTGTACTTGGACATGGCTCCGAAGGAAAGACGACGCTGGTGGAATCCATGCTCTTCGTCACGGGCGCGATTGACCGCCAGGGGCGCGTTGAGGATGGCAACACCGTCAGCGACTACGATCCGGAGGAGAAGAAACGCCATATTTCCATCAGCGCGGCAGTAGCGCCGGTGGAGATTCACAATAAGAAGATCAACCTTATCGATGTTCCCGGCTATTTCGATTTCATCGCGGAAGCATCCGGCGCGCTCGCAGCTTCTGAAGGCGCCCTCATCGTGATGAGCGCCGCGACGGGCCTTTCGACCGGCTTTGAGAAGGCGTGGGAAGCGACCGAAAAGGCGAAGGTCGCCCGCTTCATCGCGGTCACCCAGGTGGACAGAGAGCATGTCAACTACCAGAAGGTGCTGGGCGAGCTCCGCGACAAGTACGGCTCCAGCATCGTGCCCATGGTGCTCCCGATCGGCGAGGGCACGACCTTCAAGGGCGTCGTCGACGTGCTGAGCGGCAAGGCCTTCACCGGCTCCCATAAGGACCGCAAGGAGATCCCGATCCCCGATGATATGAAGGACGCTGTCGCTGAAGCGATCCACGAGTGCACCGAAGCGGCTGCCAGCACCAGTGAAGAGCTGATGGAGAAGTTCTTCGAAGAGGACAAGCTGAGCCCGGAAGAGATGATTCAGGGTCTCTCCGCCGGCATCCTGGACGGCAGCATCGTGCCTGTGGCTCCCGTGTCCAGCCTCAGCGGCATTGGTGTCCGTCCGCTGCTGTTCGCTCTGGCGCATTATATGCCGTCTCCCGCGGATCACGATTTCCACGGCATCAAGCTCTCCGATAAGTCCGAGTGCGTGCGCAACGCGCATTCCACGGAAGGCTTCACCGGCCAGGTCTTCAAGACGATCGCCGACCCGTTCGTCGGCAAGATGAGCCTGCTGCGCGTCATCTCCGGCACGCTGACCTCCGGCACATCGCTCTACAACGCGAACCAGGATAAGGCCGAGAAAGCCGGCAGCATCCTGATGATGCGCGGCAACAAGCAGATGCAGGCCACTCAGTTGAACGCGGGCGACATCGGCGCGCTTGCCAAGCTGCAGTTCACCTCCACGGGCGACAGCCTGGGCGAGAGCGGAAAAGCCGTTCTGTTCGACAAGATCGAGTTCCCGGCGCCGCAGCTTTCCATGGCCGTCTATGCAAAGAAGGCGGGCGAGGAAGACAAGGTCTTCTCCGGCCTCGCAAGACTCTGCGAAGAAATGCCCGACGTCATCGTCGCCAAGGATCCGATGACGCTGGAGACGCTGATCAGCGGCCAGGGCGAGCTGGAGCTGGAGATCGTGCGCCAGAAGCTGCTGGCGAAGTTCGGCGCTGAAGCCGTCTTCAAGGATCCCAAGATCGCTTACCGTGAGACGATCCGCAAGACGATCGACGTGCAGGGACGCCATAAGAAGCAGTCCGGCGGCCACGGACAGTTCGGCGATGTCAAGATCATCTTCTCGCCGACGGCAGACCCGGCGATCGACTTCGAATTCGAAGACGCTGTGGTTGGCGGCGCGGTGCCGCGCAACTTCATTCCTTCCGTCGAGAAGGGCCTGCGCGAGAACCTGGTCAAGGGCGTCCTTGCCGGATTCCCGATGACCGGCCTGCACGCGAAGCTGTATGACGGTTCCTACCACCCGGTCGACTCCTCTGAAATGGCCTTCAAGACGGCTGCGCGCATCGCGTACAAGCAGTGCATCAACGCGTCTCCCGTGCTGCTGGAGCCGATCATGCATGTGGAAGTCACCGTGCCGGACGAGTACATGGGCGACATCATCGGCGATATGAACAAGCGCCGCGGCCGTATCCTCGGCATGGAGCCGAAGAGCGGCAAGCAGGTCGTTACGGCGGAAGTTCCGCAGGCCGAGATGTTCAAGTATGCGACGGACCTCCGTTCCATGACTCAGGCCAAGGGCTCCTTCACGATGACGTTCGAGCGTTATGAGGAAGTGCCTGCGATGAATGCGCAGAAGATCATCGATGCGCATAAGGCGGATCTGGAAGAGGACGAGGATTAATCCGGTTTCTTCAGGCGCCGGGCTTAAAAAGCCCGGCGCTGTTTTCATTTGCCTTTAATGCGGACAAAGAAAAACTGAAAAAAGGGGTTGACAACTGACGAACGGAATGATAGAATCTCTTTCGTCAAGAGGAACTGCATTGGGGAATTGTGTAATGGCAGCACCTACGACTCTGACTCGTATTGTCTAGGTTCGAATCCTAGTTCCCCAGCCAAATGCCTCCATGGTCAAGCGGTTAAGACGTTGCCCTCTCAAGGCAAAATCATGGGTTCGATTCCCATTGGAGGTGCCACTTGACAAGTTACCCGGGTTTCTAACAACCGTTAGAAATCCGTTTTTTTTGTTTTATTGTATTGATTTTGTGTGACAAGAATTTGCTTGGATCATAAATGCAGGTACTTGCCGGCTGCAGCAGGAGATCGACACTGCATCGGGCGCGGCGAATGTGATTATATATGGGGAGAATGCAGAAAAAACAAAGAGTTTTGCTTCATTATATGGAAAAAAAGATTGCAAAACAGCAATAAGTGCCGTATAATATCATTTGTGTCACTTGTAATCCATGTTATTGAGAATTGACCAAGGAGGAAAAGGCAGCATGACCAAGTATGTGTACCTCTTTAAAGAGGGAAACGCCAACATGCGCAACTTACTCGGCGGCAAGGGCGCCAATCTCGCAGAGATGACGAACCTCGGCATGCCGGTACCCCAGGGCTTTACGATCACCACGGAAGCCTGCACGCGCTACTATGAGGACGGCAAGTCCATCGGCGCTGATATCCAGGAGCAGATCGATGCGGCCCTCTGCAAGATCGAAGAGATCAACGGCAAGAAGTTCGGCGACGCCAAGACGCCGCTGCTTGTCTCTGTCCGTTCCGGTGCCCGCGCTTCCATGCCCGGCATGATGGACACCATCCTGAACCTGGGCCTGAACGACGAAGTGGCTGCCGGTCTCATCGCGGGCAACCCCGATCCCAAGTTCGAGCGCTTCGTGTTCGACTCCTATCGCCGCTTCATCCAGATGTTCTCCGACGTCGTCATGGAGATCCCGAAGAAGACCTTCGAAGTCATCATCGACGAAATCAAGGAGAAGAAGGGCGTTGCCAACGATATCGACCTTGATGTCAACGACATGAAGGAACTGGTCGCCCGCTTCAAGGCCTACTACAAAGAGCAGAAGGGCGAGGACTTCCCGACCGATCCCAAGGTTCAGCTGATGGAAGCTGTCAAGGCCGTGTTCCGCAGCTGGGACAACCCGCGCGCCATCTACTATCGCCGCATGAACGACATTCCCTCCGACTGGGGCACCGCCGTCAACGTGCAGCCCATGGTCTTCGGCAACCTGAACGACCGCTCCGGCACCGGTGTCGCGTTCACGCGTGACCCCGCGACGGGCGAAAAGAAGCTCTTCGGCGAGTACCTGATCAATGCGCAGGGCGAGGACGTCGTTGCCGGCATCCGCACCCCCAGCAAGATCGCCCAGCTCGAGCAGGATATGCCTGAGGTGTATGCGCAGTTCAAGACGATTGCGGAGAACCTCGAGAAGCACTACCGCGACATGCAGGATATGGAGTACACCATCGAGAATGGCAAGCTCTACATGCTGCAGACCCGTAACGGCAAGCGCACTGCCGCTGCCGCCATCAAGATCGCCGTTGACCTCGTCAACGAGGGCATGATCACCACCGATGAGGCCGTGCTGAAGGTTGAGCCCAAGCAGCTTGACGCGCTGCTGCACCCGCAGTTCAACGCTGCCGCGCTGAAGAAGGCGAAAGAGATCGCCGTCGGCCTGGCCGCTTCTCCGGGAGCTGCCTGCGGCATGATCTACTTCACCGCTGAAGAGGCTGTGGCCGCTGCAAAGACCGGCAAGAAGGTCGTTCTGGTCCGCCAGGAGACTTCTCCGGAAGACATCGAGGGTATGAACCACTCCCAGGGCATCCTGACCGCCCGCGGCGGCATGACGAGCCACGCTGCCGTCGTCGCCCGCGGCATGGGCACCTGCTGCGTCGCCGGCTGCAACACGCTGCGCGTCGATGAGGAGAAGAAGACCGCGACCTTCGGCGACCTCGTTCTCCACGAGGGCGATTGGATGAGCCTGGACGGCTCCACCGGCAAGGTGTACGCCGAGGCGATCGAGACCGAGGATGCCAGCGTTTCCGGCGACTTCGCCACCCTGATGGGCTGGGCGGATGCTGCCCGCAAGCTGCAGGTCCGCACCAATGCGGACAACCCGCGCGACACCGCGCAGGCTGTAAAGTTCGGCGCCCAGGGCATCGGCCTGTGCCGTACCGAGCACATGTTCTTCGAGGGCGAGCGCATTGCCGCCATGCGTGAGATGATCCTCTCCGAGACGGAAGAGCAGCGCCGCACCGCGCTCGCGAAGATCCTTCCGTATCAGAAGGGCGACTTCAAGGCGATGTACAAGGCTCTGGAAGGCCGTCCCATGACGGTCCGCTATCTGGATCCGCCTCTGCATGAGTTCCTCCCGGCGAAGAGCATGACCGCCGAGATCGAATCCATCGCCAAGGAACTGGGCGTCAGCGTTGAGAAGATCAATGCGAAGATCGACGAGCTCCACGAGTTCAACCCGATGATGGGCTTCCGCGGCTGCCGTCTGGCGGTTCAGTATCCTGAAATCGCTGAGATGCAGACCCGTGCGGTCATCGAAGCTGCTATCGAAGTGAAGCAGGAAGACGGCTATGATATCCATCCGGAGATCATGATCCCGCTGGTCGGCGCCGTGAAGGAACTGGCTTACGTCAAGAAGGTCGTCGTCGACACCGCGAACAAGGTCATGGAAGAAAAGGGCGTCCAGCTCGACGTCAAGATCGGCACCATGATCGAGATCCCGCGCGCCGCGATCACTGCTGACGAAATCGCGAAGGAAGCCGAGTTCTTCTCCTTTGGCACTTACGACCTCACGCAGATGACCTTCGGCTTCTCCCGTGACGACGCCGGCAAGTTCCTGCCCGCGTACTATGACCGGAAGATCTACGAGTCTGATCCGTTCGCGAAGCTGGATCAGGAGGGTGTCGGCAAGCTGGTTCAGATGGCCGCGAAGCTGGGCCGTGAGACCCGCCCGGACATCAAGCTCGGCATCTGCGGCGAGCACGGCGGCGATCCCGCGTCCGTCATGTTCTGCCACAAGGTCGGCCTGAACTACGTGTCCTGCTCGCCGTTCCGCGTACCGATCGCCCGCCTCGCCGCTGCGCATGCCGCGATCCTGGAGAAGCAGGGACAGCTCTGATTGGATTAACTCAAATCCATAATAACGAATAAAGCAAGGCCTCGCCGAAAGGTGAGGCCTTGCTTACGTCAGAGAATAAGGGACGCTTCGCGCAGATCATCCGTCACAGCCTGGCCGGCGGGGCGGCCGTCGGTGACAAAGCCCGGCGGATCGTGCAGGGGATATTCATCGAAGAGCAGCTTCATCGCATCGCAGTAGGCCTCCAGCGTTTTGGCCTTGCGGATCTGGCGGAAAGGCTTGCCTGCACCGTGAAAGTTTGCGGCGACGTATTTTCCCAGTTCGCGCATCCTGCCCAGCGCTGCTCTGGCGTTAAACTGCGCGGTGTAGTAACGGTAAAGATCTTCGTGATAAGCCCGGAGCATCCCGAGGGTGAGCGGCGGCCCGCCGAGGACGCTCTGCGCTAAGGCCGGGTCGGAGACAAGCCCCCGGCCGATCATGACGGTCTGAAAGGCGGGATGCGCCTGCGCAAACCGGAGGCAGTCGGCAGAGGAAAACAGATCTCCGTTATAAACGAGCGGTATGTGCGTGCTCTTTGCTGCTTCGTCCAGGATCCCGACGCAAGGATGGCCTCCATAAAGCTGCTGCCTTGTCCTGGCGTGGAGGATGAGCTCCGTGACAGGATAGCGGCCTAGAAGCTCAAGCAGCGGGAACACCTCCTCCGGCTTTTCCCAGCCGAGCCGCATCTTGATGGAGACGGGAAGCGGCGTGCGGGCAAAGATCCCATCCAGAAAGGCTTCCAGGCGGGACAGATTCATGAGGAGGCCCGCGCCTTTCCCTTTGGCGGTCACGGTGCCTGCCGGACAGCCCATGTTCAGGTTGACCTCCGTCCAGCCGAGGTTTTGGAGGACCCTGGCCGTATGGATGAAGTACTCGACCTCCTTGGTGAGGATCTGCGGGACGATCGGAAGGCCCGGATTTTCGGCAGGGAAAACATCGCGAAGCTCTTTGTTGGTGAGGTTGTCGGTTTGCGTAGGGCTGATAAAGGGCGTGAAATACTTGGCGACACCGCCGAAACGGGCGGCATGCAGCCGCCGGAAAGGCGCGTCGGTAACGCCCTGCAGCGGGGCAAAATAGATTTGCATGAACATAACTCCTTTGCTGAAACAGGAGTATTATAACGGATTTGGCGTAAAATGGAAACAAGCCGTGCCCTGCTTGACAAGCACAGCGCATTTTTCTAGAATGGTGTTTAGCGATAATGGAAGGCGGGAAGATACATGCCACACGACCGGTACATCAGTCCTTTTTCGACGAGGTACGCATCCGACGAGATGCAGTACGTCTTTTCCGAGGAGAATAAATTCCGCACCTGGCGCAGGCTGTGGATCGCCCTAGCCCGGGCGGAGCAGCGGCAGGGCATAGCGATCACCGATGAGCAGATCGCCGAGCTGGAAGCCCATGCGGAGGACATCAATTACGAGGATGCCGAGAAGAGAGAGCGCGAGGTGCGCCACGATGTGATGAGCCATGTGTATGCCTACGGTCTGCAGTGCCCGAAGGCGGCAGGGATCATCCACCTGGGGGCGACTTCCTGCTATGTCGGCGACAACACAGATGTCCTCAACATGCACAAGGCGTTGGAAATCGTGGAACGCAAGCTGCTGAACGTGATCGCCCTGCTGGCGGATTTTGCGGACCGCTACAAAGAGCTTCCCTGCCTGGCTTATACTCATATCCAGCCGGCACAGCTGACGACCGTCGGAAAACGGGCGACGCTGTGGCTGAACGAGTTCTGCATGGACTACGAAGAGGTACGCCACAGGATGGATACGCTGGCGCTTCTGGGCTCCAAGGGAACGACCGGTACGCAGGCCAGCTTCCTGGAGCTCTTCGGCGGCGACGAAGCGAAGGTGGACGCGGCGGAGCGGGATATCGCCGAAGCCGTGGGGCTTTCCAGGGTGGTGCCCGTATCGGGGCAGACGTATTCCCGGAAGATGGATTATCAGGTGGCGTCGGTTCTGTCCGGCATCGCACAGAGCGCCTCCAAGTTTGCCTACGATCTCCGGCTGCTCTCCAGCTTCAAAGAGATGGAGGAGCCCTTTGAAAAGAAGCAGATCGGCTCCTCTGCGATGCCGTACAAGCGGAATCCCATGCGGTGTGAGCGGATCGACGCACTGGCGAGGTATGTCATTGCGGATGCCCTCAACCCGGCGCTGACGGCCTCCTGCCAGTTCTTTGAAAGGACGCTGGACGACAGCGCCAACAAGCGCATCGCCATGGCGGAGGCCTTCCTGGCGGTGGATGCCATCCTGGGCATCCTGCTGAACGTATGCGACGGGCTTGTTGTTTACGAGAGCATCATCCGCAAGCGGGTGATGGCGGAACTGCCCTTCATGGCGACGGAGAACATCATGATGGATGCGGTGAAGCGCGGCGGGAACCGTCAGGAGCTTCACGAGCGCCTGCGTCGCCATTCGCTGGATGCCGCAAGACACATCAAAGCGGAGGGCGGAGAAAATGACCTGATCGACCGGCTCTGCGGCGATCCAGCGTTTGGCCTCAACAAAGCGGAAATGGAGGCGCTGCTGCAGCCGGAACGCTACACAGGCCGAAGCGCGCAGCAGGTCAGCACCTTCCTCCGGGATGTAGTCGGGCCGCTTTTAAAAGGGCATGAGGATCTGCTGGGGGAGCATTACAATCTGACAGTATAAAATGAGGCCGCCCGTCTTTTTGACGGGCGGCCGTGTTATGACCGGACCGGGGATCAGATGCCGAACAGATCGCTGTATGCGCGCAGCGCGCCGTCGGTATCGTGAGCGAGAACGCGCTTGGCCAGGACTTTGCCGAGCTGGACGCCTTCTTGATCGAAGCTGTTGAGATTCCAGAGGAAGCCCTGGAACATCACTTTGTTCTCATAGTGGGCCAGCAGGGCGCCCAGCGCTTCGGGCGTCAGCTGATCGCCGATGATGATGCTGGAAGGACGGCCGCCGGCGAAGGACTTGTTGGGATTCTCGTCCTTCTTGCCGCAGGCGAAAGCCATGATCTGCGCGGCGACGTTGGCGCAGAGTTTCTTCTGGCTGGTGCTGCCCTGAATCTCCGCATCCATGCCGGCCTGATTGCGGCGGAAGCCCATGAACTGCAGGGGGATGATGTTCGTCCCCTGGTGGAGCAGTTGATAGAAGGAGTGCTGGCCGTTTGTGCCGGGCTCGCCGAAGATGACGGGGCCGGTGACATAGCCGACGGGCTCGCCGAAGCGGTTGACGCTCTTGCCGTTGGATTCCATATCCAGCTGCTGCAGATGCGCCGGGAAACGGGACAGCGCCTGGGAGTAGGGGAGGATGGCTGTGGCGGGCCAGTTTTCAACGTTGCGCTCGTATACGCCGATCAGCGCATCGAGCATGGCGGCGTTGTGCAGCGGATCCGGATTGGTGGCCAGCTTGTCCGCCTCTGCAGCGCCGTTCAGGAACCGCGTGAAGATTTCGGGACCGAAAGCGAGCGAGAGGATGACACCGCCGACGCAGGAGGTGGAGGAGTAGCGGCCACCGATGTAATCATCCATGAAGAAGGCAGCCAGATAATCGCTGCTCTTTGCGATGGGGGAGGTTTCGCTGGTGACGGCGACCATGTGGCGCGCGGGATCCAGCCCGGCGTCCTTCAGCGCGTTGCGGACGAAGGTCTCGTTGGTCAGCGTTTCCAGCGTGGTGCCGGACTTGGAAACCAGAACGAACAGCGCGTGCGGCAGATCGGTGCTTTTCAGTACCGCTGCGGCGTCATCCGGATCGACGTTGCTGATGAAACGGGCATTCATGCGCAGGCAGCCGTTGGCCTTTGCCCAGTTTTCAAGGGCGAGATACATCGCGCGGGGCCCCAGATCGCTTCCGCCGATGCCGATCTGCACGACGGTCGTAAAGGGCTCGCCCGATTCATTTGTGATCTCGCCGCTCTGCACGCTGCGCGCGAAGGCGTTTGCCTTCTCCTGCTGGGCGACGTAGAAGGCGCGCTTGTCGACGCCGTCCGCCACGACCGCTTCTCCCTGCTGTCCGCGGGTCAGCTGATGGAGAACGAGGCGCTTTTCACCGGTGTTGATGACCTCACCGTTCAGCAGGACGCCGTATTTTTCGGAAAGCTGGGCTTCTTCGGCCAGCTCTTTTAAAGCAGAGAGCACCTCGGTGTCAACCGTCTTGGCGGCGTAGTTGTAGGTAAGCCCTCCGCCCATGGGCAGCGCATACTCGGCAACGCGCTGTGCGCCGCTTTCACCGGCCATCACCTGAGCCAGATCGACGTGGCCTTTCAGGGCCTGGAGTTTTGCGAAAGACGGGAGGGTATCCAGGTTTTTCCATTGAATCATAATATCTTCGTCCTTTCTGTATGAAATCTCAACTGATTCAGCATGAAACATCTCCTTTCCTATTATATCGGAAATCGGCGTGCTTTCAACAGTAAAACCAAAAGAAATTGCGGGATACGGCATGAATGCCTCTGTGCGGTGCGTACTTGAAGCCGAAGGAGATTAGGGCTATAATAGCCGCATATACAGATGGGGTCAGAGGAAAGAAATGGGCAGCAAGACGACAAAAAGAGAGATCTTGAGGGACGCGATGCGCCTCTCAATTCCTGTTATGCTGGAGGAAGCGCTGGGAACGGCGGTGCAGTACGTCGATTCTGCGATGGTCGGCCGGCTGGGCGCGTCCGCATCCGCAGCGGTGGGGATGACCTCCTCCGTTTCGTGGCTTGTCAATTCGCCGATTTGGGCGATGGGCGTGGCGGTCATGGCTGTCATCGCGCGCAACGAAGGCGCGGGGAACCACGGAAAAGCCAGGCGCGCTGCAGGCCAGGCGCTTTGGATGGCTGTGATGATCGGCATTGTCATCGGCGCCTTCACCTTTGCCATCAGCCCGCATCTGCCGGGATGGATGGGCGCCGAGGCCTCGCTGCACAGTGATGCATCGGCTTATTTCAGGATCATCTGTCTGCCGATGATCTTTCGCGCTTTCCTCTTTCTGTTCGGCTTCGTTTTCCGCGCGATGCATGAGGTGCGCTTCCCGATGGTGGTCAACATCGGCGTCAATTTGCTGAACGTCGTTCTGGACAGACTGATGATCTTCGGCCCCATGGAAATGACGCTTGCGGGCGTGTCTTTCAGCCTTCCGGGCTTCGGCTGGGGCGTTCGGGGTGCGGCGGTCGCGACCGCGCTTTCCTATTCGGCGGGCGGCCTGGTGATGCTGATCGCATTGCTCACGCATCCGGCCGTCGGAATCAAAAAGCCGCAGCTGCGGCTCGACAAGGGCATTTTGAAGGAGTTTTTCCGCATCGGTCTGCCGGCGTCGCTTACAAGGATCGGGACCTGTCTGGGGCACGTCGTCTTTGCCTCCCAAGTGACGAGGCTGGGAACGACGGCCCTGGCAGCGCATACGCTGGCGATCACGGCCGAGGAGGCGTTTTATATCCCGGGATACGGCATGCAGACGGCCGTTGCGACCCTGTGCGGCAACGCGCTGGGAGCAGGGGACGAGCGGCGGCTGAAAGATACGGCCGCGGTGATGTCGATGGCGAGCGGCCTTCTGATGGCCGTGACCGGAATCATTCTCTTCCTCATCCCGGAGCGGATGATGGGCATCTTTACGAGGGACAGCGCGGTCATCGCGCTGGGCGCATCGGTCCTGAGACTCGTCGCGGTATCGGAGCCGGTTTACGGCGTCGGGATCATCCTGGACGGCGTTTTCGACGGCATCGGGGATACACGGACGCCGCTGCGCTGTTCCGTGTCCACGATGTGGGGGATCCGGATTCTGTTTACTTGGATCTGCGTCAATATCCTCGGGCTCGGGCTGATGGCGGTCTGGGTCTGCATGGTGGCCAACAACGTCAGCAAGACGCTGCTGGAGGGAATGATCTTCTTATCCGGCAGCTGGAAAAAACGGATCGGTCTTACGGCGGAGGAAACATGAAAAAGCTTGGATTGCTTTGTATCGCGGTGCTGATGCTGGCCGTGGCCGGTTTTTCCGTGCTGGCAGAGACCCTGGTGCTGGATGTGCCGCTCTATCTACAGAAGGATAAGCGCTGGAAAGACTGCCTGCTGAATCCGGATGCGCCGGGCGGTAAGACGATCGGCGAGGCGGGATGCGCGCTGTGTGTGCTCGCCATGTCGGAAAGCCTGCGGACAGGGGAAAAGGTGCTACCGGATCAGCTGCTGGAGCGTATCGAAATGAGCGGGGACGACCTGCATTGGCCCCGTGAGTATGAGGCGCTCGTGCGTTCCAAGGAAGGGCTGCTGGTGCGGCAGGCCGGGCCGATTTTGACTGCGTGCCTGGACAGCGGGCGTCCCGCGCTGGTCTGCCTGTCTTCCGATACGTTGGGGACGCACTGGGTGCTGGTTTACGGCTACGACGGCCTGAACAAGGAGGATCCGCAAACGGCGCATTACCTGATCCGGGATCCGGGTACGAGGGACCGCGTCACCTTTAATATGACCAAGGAGTGGTTCCCGCGGATCAGGATCATCCGGACCTTTGATGTGACCGACGAGCTGAGGGATGTTGCCGAAGCGGCGCTGAAACAATAAAAAGCCCACTCTCCCCGAAAGAGTGGGCACTTGACGGCAGCGGGAGAAAACGGAGGATGCCTTCCGGTTTAAAGAGGAGGGAGGCACCGAAAAGACCTGCTGCCGACAGCCAAAGCTTATCCCAAACAGGCGCTGTACGCAAGCGGTTTGACGGGTTCTTTACTGTAACTTAGGCGAAAACCGGACCGGCCGCCCTACAGCAGAGGGGCGATCAGGCGCAGCAGGGTTTCGTGCAGGCGCACGAGAGGCGTAGGGGACGCAATATACTCCCGGGTAACCTCGCGGCTTTCGCGGAAAAGAGCTTCAAAGTCCCTGCGGATATCACCGACGGCAGGGCAGTCCATCATAAAGACGGCGTCCTCAAAGTGGTGATACAGGCTGCGGTAATCGAGGTTGATGGTGCCGCAGACGGCCATTCGGTCATCACACAGGCACTGTTTGGAATGACAGAAACCGGGAGAATACTCATAGATCCGGACACCTGCCCGCGCAAGCTGCCGATAGCTGGAGCGCGTAACGCGGTAGGTGATTTTTTTGTCCGGGATCCCGGGCGTGACGATCCGCACATCGACGCCGCGCTTGGCCGCCAAAACGAAGGCGCGCGCCATTTCATCGGTGATGATGAGGTAGGGCGTGGTAAACCAGCAAAGGCGCTCAGCACAGTTCAGCAGGCTCATGTACACGTTTTCGCCTACGTTTTCATCATCCAGCGGGCTGTCTCCGTAAGGCTGCACAAATCCGCAGGAAGCACGCTTGGGTACATCCGGGAAGTACTGCGCAACCGTCTCGTCATCCTTGTCGCGGCTGCGGATGGCGTTCCACATGACGAGGAACTGGTGCGTGAGGCTTCGGACCGCGGGACCCTCAATGCGGACGCCGCTGTCTTTCCAGCGGCCGTACGGCTGCTTCAGATGAAAGTATTCATCGGCAAGGTTGTAGCCGCCGGTGTATCCGATGCGCCCGTCAATGACGGTTATCTTCCTGTGATCGCGATTGTTCATGAGGATGTTGGCGACCGGCAGCATGGGATTGAAGACCCGGCAGCGGATACCATCCGCTTCCATGCGCTTTACAAAGTCTGTGTTGATAAAGAAGATGGAGCCGATGTCGTCGTAGAAGAGCCGGACCTCCACCCCGGAAGCGGCCCGTTCCCGCAGGATTTCGCGGACTTCGCTGAAAGCAGCGGAATCCTCGATCGCGTAGTACTCCATAAATATGAAGTGCTCGGCATGGGCCAGGTCCTGCTTGAGCATTTCGAGTGCCTGCGCGGCGTCGGGTTGGAAGGATACGGCAGAGTCGTCGTAGAGCGGGAAATGCGCGGAATGGCTGATATAATGCGGGATGCCTGCCGCCTGCGGCGCAGTTGCAGTTGCAGCGGTAAGCACTGTGCCATCCTGTACGAGCGCAAAGGAGAGGCTTTTTTCGGTTTCGGCAAACCGGCGGCGCATGGCCCTGGAGCTTCCGGTCAAGCCGGTAAGCAGATAAAGCACAACGCCCAGCGGGGGAAAAGAGATGATGAGCATCATCCACATCAGTTTCATGGCTGCGTTTTCATGCCGGCCGTAAATGAATACGGCGACCAGCAGCGCAGCAAGGCTCGCGGCGGTATTGAGCCAGGGAGCCCCTGCGGAGAGACGGGTTGCCAGAACATAAAGCCACAGCACCTCCAGAATGATGGAGATGGAAGCAAAGATAAGGCGGACAGCCCCGTTTTTGACGTAGGCTTTCCGTTCCAGTGTTTTAAAGCGTGTTTTGCTCATGCTGATGCTCCCGATGACTGCGATGAAGGTTTCGGTGGAACTGATTATACAATAAATCGTGAAGGAAGCAAGCCCCCGGAACCATACAGAATGACCAGACGGAGCTGCGCAAATAGGGTTTTTGACATCGGAAACGGGGAGATGGCACCCGTCGGGGAAGCAAATGCGCTCAAATCCGCGGTGGCAGCGCAAAAAATATGGAAGACAGGGTTGTATTTTCTTAAATTAATGCTATAATATCTCCGTATGACGAATGCTATGGTAGGTCTTGATGAGACTGTTAATGTATGAGAAGAAGAGTGGGATTCCCCACTCTTTCTATTCTAAATGGGCATTATAGGAGCATGTGAATGGCGGGAAGCGATTTAAAACGTCTTGTGCCGGCGATGGAGCAGCTGGCGACCCGGTTTTCTTTTGAACTGATCGACGCGGAGATCGTCAAGGAAGGAACCAACCGTTATCTCAGAATCTATATAGACAAACCCGGCGGCATAACCTTGGATGATTGTGAAATCTATCATCGGGCTGTTTCTGCTTTGGTGGAGGCGGTCGATTATGATTTCCTGGAGGTATGTTCGCCGGGTCTTGATCGGCCTCTCAAAACAGACCGCGATTATGAGCGCCATACCGGGGAACCGGTGGAAGTTCATCTTTATAAGCCCGTCAACGGGCAGAAGGTATATGAAGGCGTGCTTGAAGGGCGCCGCGACGGGGTGCTGACAATCGAGTGCGGCGGGGTATCCGTTGCTTTTGAAGTGAAGGACGTTTCTGTCTGCAGACCGGCCGTCCGGCTTGAGGATGCGGATTTCGAACTGCAGGAAGCGGAAGACGCAGAAGAATAAGGGGAGGATCATCAAATGCTTGACCGGAATTCAAATAAGGAAATGATAGAGGCGATCGGGCTGCTGGCAAAGGAGAAAGGGATCAGCAAGGAAGTGCTGTTCTCCGCAGTGGAGGAAGCACTCAAGAGCGCCTATAAGAATAACTTTACGCGCCAGTCCGGTTATAACGGACCGCGTATGCGCCAGGAGATGGAAATCGGGCCGGACGGCCTCAAAAAGAAACGCCAGCAAAACAACACCAACGTCCGTGTCGAACTGGACCGTACGACCGGCGCAGTGCATGTTTTTGCCAGGAAGACGGTCGTGCCGGAAGTGGAGGACGATGCCAACGAGATATCTCTGGCAGAGGCCCGGGAGATCCAGCCGTATTATGAAGAAGACGACATCGTCGAGGTCGAGGTGACCCCGAACGACTTCCGCAGGGTGGCGGCGCAGACGGCAAAGCAGGTCTTCATGCAGAAAATGCGTGAAGCGGAGCGCGGCCGCGTCTATGACGAGTACATCGAACGCGAGAACGAGATCCTGACGGCGATCGTGTACAGCGTGGATCCGGAGACCCAGGCAGTAAGCGTCGAGCTCGGCAAGACCCAGGGCATCCTGGAGGCCGGACAGCAGATGCCGATGGACAATTACGTCCCCGGCGAGCGCTTTAAGGTCTATGTGCTGGAGGTCATCGCGGACTCCCTGAAGCCCGGCGCAAAGCGCGGACCGCAGGTCAGCGTCTCCCGTACGCATCCCGGCTTGGTCAAGCGCCTGTTTGAACTGGAAGTGCCGGAGATCCAGAACGGCGAAGTGCTGATCCAGTCCATCGCACGCGAAGCCGGCTCAAGGACCAAGATCGCCGTGAGTTCCGACCAGGCGACGATCGATCCGGTCGGCTCCTGTGTCGGTCCGCGAGGACAGCGCGTGGACCGCATCGTCAATGAGCTCCGCGGCGAGAAGATCGACATCATCAAGTGGTCTTCCAACACGCGGGAATTCGTGGCTAATGCGCTCAATCCTGCGCATGTCATCGACGTCATCATCCAGGACAGCGACAAGGTCTGCCAGGTGGTGGTGCCGGACAACCAGCTCTCGCTTGCGATCGGCAAGGAGGGCCAGAACGCAAGGCTTGCCGCAAAGCTGACGGGCTGCAAGATCGATATCAAGAGCCAGTCCCAGTACGATGAGATGATGGCTGAGGAAGCGGCGCAGCAGGAAGCGGCGGAAGAAGAGGGCTGATATGCCGGTAAAGACGCGAAAAGTGCCGATGCGCATGTGCGTTGGCTGCCGTGAGATGAAAGAGAAGCGCGAGCTGCTGCGCGTCGTGCGGGGCCCGGAGGGGACGATTTCGCTGGACCGGAAGGGGAAAGCACCCGGCAGAGGCGCTTATATCTGCAAGTCGGAAGCCTGTCTTGCGAAGGCGGTAAAGCAGAAGCAGCTGGAGCGGGCGCTGGAAGCCCGGATAGACGAAGAAGTCTATCAGCGCCTGGCGGAGGAGATCAATGCCGATTCGTAATGCGAGGTTTTATCAGACGCTGGGTCTGGCTGCCCGCGCAGGGCTGATTTCTTCAGGCGAGTTCAGCACGATGCAGGCGCTGAAAGCGGGAAAAGCGGCTTTTGTTCTGGTGGATGAAGCGGCTTCGGCGAACACAAAAAAAGAATTTGAGGACGGATGCTCTTTCAGGTCCGTACCGTGCTGGGAGACCGAGGGAAACCGGCTTGCGCAGGCGATCGGCAAACCCGGCAGGATGTGCCTGGCGGTCCATACCGGAACGCTGGCTGACAAGTTGAAAACACTTGCCGGGGCGCAAGAGTGAGCAATCCTGACAAAAGACAATAGACGATTCCAGATACAATAAAACGCGAAATGCGGGGGTGCAGTGGCAGAATGGCCAACATGAAGATTCAGGACGCAACCAAAGAGCTGAGCCGCAAGGCTGGACAGTTGCTGACGGATGCAACGAAGCTGAGACAGTCAGCCGAGAGGACGCTCAGCGAGCTCCGAAAACTGCAGAACGGTTTCCGTCAGAAGGAGGAAGCCGAGCGGGAGGAGAAGCTGCGCGAAGAGCAGGCGAAGGCGATTTCTGCCCAAAGCAAGGCGTGGACGATGCCGGACGACGTTCCGGAGCGGGAAGAGAAGCCGGCTGCGGCACCGAAGCAGGAAGCCCCGAAACAGGAGACGCCCAAACAGGAAGCGCCTAAGCAGGCGGCACCTGTCCAGGAGACAGCTGTCAAGGAGACGCCTAAGCAGGAACCGGCGGCAAATGCTGCGCCCAGGGCTGTACGCACTGACGCCAGGACGGCACCAGCCGCAAGGCCGGGAACTGCTGCGAGGCCTGCAGCGCCGCAGGACAGACGGCCTGCGTTCCAGCAGGGCCAGCGGACGGACGCACCTGCCGGCATGGCGCAAAGAGGCCCGAGGCCCGCACC
>JAFUTW010000001.1 GCA_017484085.1 Clostridia bacterium | reverse complement strand
GCGTCCTTCCGCTTTATCGTGGGGCGATACGGCAGCGGTAAGAGCTTTCTGCTGCAGACCATACGCAACTACGTGATGGATCGGGGCTTTATCGTCGCAGACGCCGATCTATCCCCGGAGCGCAGATTGCAGGGAACGAAGGGACAGGGCCTTGCCACATACAGAGAATTGATATCAAATCTCTCCACCAAAACCAAACCGGAGGGCGGCGCCCTGACGCTGGTGCTCGATCGCTGGATCAGCGCGGTGCAGTCAGAAGCAGTACAGGAAAGCGGCTTGGCACCGGACGACCCGGCGCTGACGGCGGCAACAGACAAAAAAATCTATGCGGTGACCTCCTCTGTCAGCGAGCTTGTACACGGCTTCGAATTTGCAACGCTCCTGTCGCGCTATTACCATGCTTATCTGGAAGACGATGATGAGACGAAGGCAAAGGTCGTGCGCTGGTTCCGCGGCGAATACTCGCTGAAAAGCGAGGCAAAGGAAGCGCTCGGCATCAACATGATCATTACAGATGACGATTGGTACGACTATCTGAAGCTTTTTGCCATGTTCTTCCGGCTGGCTGGTTATACGGGCATGTTCCTGATGATCGATGAGCTGGTGAACATCTACAAGATCCCCAACTCCATCACGAGGCAGTATAACTACGAAAAAATGCTGACGATGTACAACGATACCCTGCAGGGCAAGGCAAAATATCTCGGCATCCTCATGGGCGCGACCCCGCAGGCATTGGAGGACAAACGGCGCGGCATTTACAGCTATGAGGCGCTGCGCTCCCGTCTTGCCGAGGGACGCTTTTCCAAGCCCGGTGCAAGAGATATGCTTGCTCCCGTGATCCGCTTGGAAGCGCTGACCGCAGAGGAAATGCTTGTGCTGTGCGAAAAGCTGGCGGAGATGCACACGGGGCTGTATAACTACGCCCTGCATATCACCACAGAAGACCTTGTCATCTTTATCAGGATCGAGTACGGCCGCATCGGCGCGGATCAGAATATTACGCCCAGAGAGGTGATCCGGGATTTCATTGAGCTGCTGGATCTCTTGTATCAGCATCCCGAGACGGATATTGCCTCACTGCTTTCATCCGAGGAATTCAGTTATGCAAAATCAGAAGCCGTCTCCGATGAGACGGAGAGCGGCTTTGTGGAGTTTACGCTATGAATGTGTTTGAAAGATACGCACCGTTTATTCAGGACTATATATATCGCTCCGGCTGGCAGAGCCTGCGGGCGGTGCAGAACGCTGCGGGAGACGCGATCTTCGGCACGGATAAAAACGTTCTGCTCTCGGCGTCTACCGCCTCCGGTAAGACGGAGGCCGCTTTCTTCCCGATCCTGACTCTGCTGGACGAAAACCCATCTCAAACCGTGGGTGTCTTGTACATCGCGCCGCTCAAGGCGCTCATCAACGACCAGTTCGGACGGCTGAACGAGCTCTGTGAGGAGGAAGGGATCCCTGTCACCCGCTGGCACGGGGACGCAGCGCAGTCGAAAAAACGAAAGCTGCTGAAAAAGCCCTCCGGGATCCTTCAGATCACGCCGGAGTCGCTGGAGTCGCTGATGATCAACAAGCATATGGAGATCCCGTCGCTCTTCGGCGATCTGCGCTTTATCGTCATTGATGAAATCCATTCGCTTCTTCGGGCTGACCGGGGCCTGCAAACCTTCTGCCTGATCGAGCGGCTGTGCAAGCTGGCGGGATGCAATCCGCGCCGGGTCGG
>JAFUTW010000020.1 GCA_017484085.1 Clostridia bacterium | reverse complement strand
TATAATGCATTTTGTACCCCTCCAGTCGTTTGAATCGCGCTGTCCCCGCCAAGAGATCAGCGATTCATTCTACTGCGGGGTACTTTCCTTTGCAATCCGGACTGCTTCTCAGCGGTCTCTTACATCATACAGGAAGCTCCTTTTTTATTTCACCGGTTTTCCAGCCGGTAAATTACTTCTTTTCGTTCGCCTTCAGGATTGCTTCCACAACGCCCTTGAACCAGACAGGCGTCGTCGTCTCGATCTTGTTTGCCGGATAATGCCCGTTCTCGTCCGGCATGGTGCCGTAGCGCTTCATGCGATCCACGTGGCCGCCTTCGTCATAGCGGGGAGGGGAGAAGATGTCGATGCCCTTGAAGCCTGTCTTCGTAAAGCCGCCGTGCTCCACTCCGCCGGGATGCACGCAGATGTCGCCCGCTTCCATATGCACTTCCTGGCCGTCGATGATGTGCTCCTCGCTGCCTTCCATGATGATGAGGATCTGCTCTGCATCGTGCTTATGCAGGGGGAAGGTCGCTCCCGGAGGGTTCTGGATGAAGCTGATCTGGATGTTGTCGCCCAGGATGAACTGCGTTACGATACCCTCTTCCTCAACCAGCGGGGTGAAGGGAAGATCGTTGATCTTGTATACATACTGTTTGGTTGCCTTTTTCTCTTCAGCCATGGGTCTCGTCCTCCTTTTCCGGTTAAACGTCGAAAAATAGTCTAAAATAAATGAATTAATCGTAACGAATTCATTTATTTTGTGTTTTTTAGTATAGTCATTTTAAAAATTGCTGTCAATAAGATTTTCAAAAATTTGTATACAAATTCTTGAAAAAAGAATCAATGTGTGTACAATAGAGTATGTACTCGAATAAGTACAAATTGTATTATCAGGAGCTTTTCAATGCAGACAGTCAATCAGGATACCCAGTCACTGGTTCAATATACGACGGAGGATGTCTACCAGATCCTGCGCCAGGAGATCATTTCCCTCCGGCTTCTCCCCGGCTCCGTCATCACGGAGGTCGCCGTCTCCAAGCGCTTCGGCCTCAGCCGGACGCCCATCCGCAGCGTCTTTGCCAAGCTGGCACAGGAAGGCCTGCTCGACCTGCAGGGCCGCAAGGGGACCTTTGTCAGCCTCATCAACCTGGATATGGCGGAGCAGACGCTCTTTCTGCGCACGCAGGTGGAATACGGCGTGATGCGCTATATCTGCCTGCATCCCGATCCCATCCTTTTCGCCAACCTCAAAAAGAACCTGGACGTTCAGCTGCAGTTTGCGGACGGCCTTCTCCCCGCGGACGACTTTTACCGCGTCGACTCCGATTTTCACGCTATGTGTATGGAAAGCGCAGGCAAGCTGCGGCTGTGGCAGGTGATCCAGGGGATGGACGTGCACTACGCGCGGTACCGCCGGCTTGATTATTCCACATCCGGCAGGACCAACACCTTTTCCACCCTGCACGACCAGCACGAAGAGCTTCTGGACTTGATGAAGGGCAGGCAGATCGGCCCGCTTTACCGCTCGATCACGGAGCATCTGTACAGCGGCATGCTGCGCATCGGCTCCGATCTCTTCCGGAATTACAACGACTACTTTTCGCCCTCTTCCCGCTCCATCAACGACATCCTCCGGGATTTCAAGATACAGATCAACGAATCCTAATCTCTGAAAGCGACAGAAAACCCGCCTTTCGGATTTTTCACCGAAAGGCGGGTTTTGTTAATTTAGAATCAGGCGTCCGAGCGTGCAAAGGCGTTCTTCATGCCGAAGCTGGCTTCAAGCAGCACGCCGGAGAGAAGCTCGTCCGTCTTCTTCCGGGTCAGCGCCGCGATTTCGGCATTGGCCTTTTCACAGATCGCTTTTCGGTCCTGTTCCTTTGCGGCCGCCGCTTCCTTCTCGGCGCGCAGCACGATCGCACGCGCTTCGGACTGCAGCGCCATCTGGTAGCGCTCGATGTGATTGGCGCACTTTCCGAAGTGCGGATCCGCAAGCGCGGCGATCATGCGGTTGGCCCAGTAAAAACTGTCCGTGGAAGGAACGTCGCCCGTGTTTTCAAAATAGAAGGGAACGCTGTCCACCTGGGAGAAGAGCGGGACCAGCGCGTTGAAAACGTTGGAACCGAACGCGATCCATTCCAGCGCGCGCGTCGCCTCCGGCATCTCCTGCCGGATCTGCACGAGGGACAGGAAATTGTTGCGGTTGACGCCGATCGGCCGCAGCGAACCCCGCAGGCTGCCGTCGCCGTGCCTGGCGTACGGATCATAGGGTGTACCCTGATAGTGTCCGGAGAGCGCATACTTGACGTCTTCCGGCGTGATCTTCGCCTCCGGCACGCGGCACCAGGGGATATCGTCCGAATCCGGCCTGTAATCCGCCTCGGGCCCGTCCCAGCAGTTGGTGCGGGGGTTGAAGTACCGCTCGATCCACCAGGCGCGGGGCGTATTGTAAGCATGGTCCGCATCGCTGCGGCTTCCGAAGGCAAGTCTCGGATTAAACGGCCCGTCCTGCCCGAGATCCAGGTGGTTTTCTGAAATGAACTCCCGCAGGTCATCGGAACACAGGTGCTCCTTTTTCTCCCCGAAAGCATCTTCCAGATCAAACGCGTCGATGCCCAGCTGATTGGGCATCACGACGTAGCACTCATCCGGCACGCGCCGCGCGATCCAGTGGTGTCCGCCGATCGTCTCCAGCCACCAGACTTCGTCCGCATCCTGGAAAGCGATGCCGTTCATCTCATAGGTCCCGTACTGGGAAAGGAGACTGCCCAGCCGCAGCACGCCTTCCCGGGCACTATGGATATACGGCAGCACCAGGGTGACCATATCCTCTTCGCCGATGCCGCCCGGGATTTCCTCCTTGCCGCCTTCCGCCGAAATGAGACGTACCATGGGATCGGCCGACAGCACGCGCTCGTTGCTCGTCAGCGTTTCGGTTGCCGTCATGGAGACGTTTGCCGTATTGACGCCGGCAGCGCCCCAGATGCCGTCCTTCGGGTTTGCATTGGGCATAGCCGTGTACCGCATGGGATTTTCCGGCAGCGGGATCTCCACATGGGAGAGCACGGATCGGTAGACCTTCGGCTGCTGATCCGGCTGCACCACCGTCATCTTCTTCGCCGTAAAACCGGTGGAACCGGAATCCTCATTTCTTGCCGTCATGGTTGATCCGTCATAGCTGGCCTTTTTTCCGACCAGCAGCGTTGTGCAGGGCATACTTTTTACTTCCTTTCTCTTGCAGATCTATGAATCACTCGAAGTCCCCGGTATACAGATGATAGTATTTGCCGTGTTCCTCAAGCAGTTCTTCATGGGTGCCGCGTTCGATGATGCGGCCCGCCTCCAGCACCATGATGCAGTCGCTGTTGCGCACGGTGGACAGGCGGTGCGCGATGACGAAGGTCGTACGGCCCTTCATCAGGGAATCCATACCGGCCTGCACCAGCGCTTCCGTTCTCGTATCGATGGAGCTCGTCGCTTCATCCAGGATCAACACGGGCGGATCGGCTACCGCAGCCCTCGCAATGGAAAGCAGCTGCCGCTGCCCCTGCGACAGATTCGATCCGTCCCCCTTCAGCATCGTCTGGTATCCTTCGGGGAGGCGCGTGATGAAGCCGTCCGCGTTGGCCAGCTTCGCCGCCTCAATGCACTCCTCGTCCGTCGCATCCAGCCTGCCGAAGCGGATGTTTTCCATGACGGTGCCGGTGAAAAGATGCGTTTCCTGAAGCACCATGCCGAGAGACCGGCGGAGGTCGTCCTTCTTTATTTTATTGATGTTGATGCCGTCATAGCGGATCTTTCCGTCCTGAATGTCGTAGAAGCGGTTGATAAGGTTGGTGATGGTCGTCTTTCCCGCGCCGGTGGAGCCGACGAAGGCGATCTTCTGTCCCGGCGTCGCGTACAGCTTGATGTCGTGCAGCACCATCTTCTCATCCGTATAGCCGAAGTCCACGCCGTCCATGACGATGTCGCCCTTCAGTTCCTTGTATTCCGTGATGCCCGTCTCGTGATGCGTGTGCTTCCAGGCCCAAAGGCCCGTGCGCTCGTCGGTCTCCTTCAGGCTTCCGTCCTCCAGCTTTACCGCGTTGACCAGATTCACGTAGCCGTCGTCACGCTCCGGCTCCTCGTCCATCAGGTCAAAGACCCGCTCTGCGCCGGCCAGCGCCATGATGATGGAGTTGGACTGCTGGGAAACCTGGTTGATGGGCTGGTTGAATCCCTTGTTGAGCGTAAGGAAGGAAACCAGCGTGCCGATGGTCAGCCCCAGATAGCCGCGTGTGGCCAGCATGGCGCCGACCACGGCGCAGAGCACGTAGCTGAGGTTTCCCATGGCCATCGTCACCGGCATGATGGTAAAGGCGATCCGGTTGGCGCTTTCCGCGCTCTTTCTCAGGTTTTCATTGAGGGTGTCAAACGCCTCGATATTTTCCTTTTCATGACAGAAGACCTTTACGACCTTCTGCCCGTCCATCATCTCTTCGATATAGCCGTTGACTTTGCCCAGATCCTTCTGGTGCTGCATAAAGAAGCCGCCTGCTTTTTTGATGCGGGTGACGGACAGGCGCAGCGTAACAGCCACCATAAACAGCGTCATGATGAGCAGCGGCACATTCAGCAGGATCATCGAGGTGATGATGGAAACGATGGTGATGACGCTGGAAAGCAACTGCGGCATCGACTGCGCGATCATCTGCCGTAAGGTGTCGATATCATTGGTGTATACGCTCATGATATCGCCGTGGGCATGCGTATCGAAATACTTGACGGGCAGCCGCTCCATTTTGGTGAAGAGCCTGTTGCGCAGATCCTTCAGCATACCGTTGGAGACGAAGATCATCGTGTAATTCTGCAGCCAGGAAGAAAATGCGCCGATGATGTAGAATACCGCCACACCCATCATCGCCCTGCCCAGCGGCCCGAAGTCCGGGTTTTCCTGTCCTTTCATCGGAAGGATGTAGTCATCGATGAGCCGCTGTGTAAACAGCGTGCCTCTCACATTGGCAACGGCGGAGACGATGAGACAGAGGACCACGACGAGGACATGGAGCCTGTATTTGGCAAAAACCATGGAGGCGATGCGCTTCAGCGTCTGTCTGGGATTCCTGGCGCCGGGCTTTCCAGCGTTTCTCCTGCCCATCATGCGCGATCACCCCCTTTTGCAGCGGCTTCATCGAAGTCTCCTCCGCCGTTCTGCTTCTGGCTTTCATAAACCTCGCGGTAGATATCGCACGTTTCAAGCAGTCTTGCCGGCGTATCAAAGGCAGCCACGCGTCCGTCTTCCATCACCAGCACGCGGTCTGCTTCCTCAACGGAAGAGATCCTCTGGGCGATGATCAGCTTGGTCGTATCCGGAGCAGCGTCCTTAAGGGCAGTGCGGATCTTCGCATCCGTCGCCGTATCCACAGCACTCGTCGAATCATCCATGATGAGTATCTTCGGCTTGCCGACCAGTGCCCTCGCTATACAAAGCCGCTGCTTCTGCCCGCCGGAGACATTGGTGCCTCCGCGTTCGATCATCGTCTCATATCCGTCCGGCATGCGCTCGATGAATTCATCCGCGCACGCCATGCGGCACGCTTCCTTGCAGTCCTCCTCCGTCGCATCCGGGTTGCCCCAGCGCAGGTTATCCAGGATCGTTCCGGAAAAGAGGACGTTTTTCTGCAGCACGACGGCGGCAGCACTGCGCAGCGCCGTAAGGTCATATTCTCTGACATCCTTCCCGCCGATCTTCACACATCCTTCATTCACGTCATACAGACGGGAAATCAGATTTACCAGGCTGGACTTGGAAGAGCCTGTTCCGCCGATGATGCCGATCGTTTCACCGGAACGGATATGGAGGTTGATATCTGACAGGACCGGTTTGCCGCTGCCTTTGGTATAAGAAAAAGTGACGTGTTCAAAGTCGATCGAACCGTCTTTGACGTCCGTCAGCGCAGCATCAGGAGAAACGATATCCGGCTCCTCCTCCAGCACTTCATTGATGCGCTGTGCCGCAGCCGCGCTCTGCGTGATCATGACAAACACCATGGACAGCATCATAAGGCTGATCAGGATGTTCATGACATAGGAAAGAAGGCTCGTCAGTTCTCCTGTCGTAAGACCGGTATCTTTGACGATCATCTGCGCGCCGAACCAGCTGATCAGCAGGATGCACGTATAGACGGTCATCATCATGACGGGCGCGTTCAGTGAGACGATCCTCTCCGCGGAGATGGAGTTATTGTACAGATCCAACACCGCTTTACGGAACCGGCTGCTTTCATACTCTTCCCTTACATAAGCTTTTACGACCCGGATCGCTCCTACGTTTTCCTTGATGCTTTCATTGACGGCGTCGTATTTTTTGAACATCAGGTGGAAATACTTCATCGCCTTCGGAACGAGCAGACCGAGCATCACAATGAGAAATGCCATTGCGCCAAGGAAGATGACAGAAAGCCTTGATGAGATGGAAAAAGCCATTACCAGCGCGACGATCAACGTTACCGGCGCGCGCGTCATCATCATCAGCATCATTTGGAAGGCATTCTGCATATTGGTTACATCCGTCGTAAGGCGTGTAACCAGCCCGGCCGTTGAAAACCTGTCGATGTTGGCAAAGGAGTATTCCTGTATGTGGGAAAACATGGCGCTGCGGAGGTTGCAGGCAAAGCCCGTCGCTGCCCTGGCTGTGTGCCGCCCTGCCTGTATGCCGAAAAACATGGCCAGCAGGGCCATAACAGCCATGAGAAAGCCGATCCTCACCACATGCCCCATATTCCCGACCGCTATGCCCTGATCGATGATGGAAGCGGTGAGATAGGGAATCAGTATCTCAAGGATGACGCATAAAACCGTACACAAGGGTGAGAGAAAAGCATCTTTTTTATACTGTTTGACTTCCTTTAAAATACGGATCCATTTATTCGTCTTTTTATTCTTCATTTTTCTCTCCGTTTATCTTTATCAAACGCTTTATTCTTTGCCCATGCATTATAAAAAGACGGATTTTATCTGTCAACGCTTGAAACATCGTTGCTGTATTCAATATGAAGAAATACATATTTTTATTGATTTCTGTTTCTGTTTTTATATATTTTATTTTAATATAAAATAAATGAAGTTAAACTAAGATTAGAAATACTGAAAGTGGTTTTTAACTATCTGAATTCGATTGATTTTAGCTGTAAAATGGTGGAGACGTGGCTTAAAAATGGGTATTTCTGTTGACATTTTCTGAATTCCGCGTAAAATGAAGCAAAAGTTTCATTGAATTTGAAAGAAGGAAGTATTTTGACAGAACTCTCTGTTGAATATCTCGGCGGAAGCGGATTCCTCGTTTCTTATGAAAACAACGGCCTGCTTTTCGACTGCAGTGAAAGCGGGACCGACATACGCAAGATGCCGGATGAAGAAACCCTGTCCAGGTTTGATACGCTCACCGTCTTCATCAGCCATTCCCACGAAGACCATTTTTCGCCAGAACTGTTCGATCTCTGTCCTTCCCATACGCAATACATCTTCGGTTACGATGTTCCTTCCGAGTATGAGGGACACAGAATGAATCCCGGAGATGTGTTTAAAACCGGAAATCTCACTGTAACGGCATTCGGTTCGACAGATGAAGGCGTATCCTTTTATGTAAAAGCGGACGGATTTACCCTGTTCCATGCCGGTGACCTCAACTGGTGGCACTGGCGTGATACTTCCACTATTGCGGAAATCGAAGAATCCGAGAAATCCTTCAGGAGCTGCGTGGATCCGATTCCCTCCGGAGAAATCGACCTGGCTTTCTTCCCGGTGGATCCGAGGCAGGGCAGCATGTACGACGCCGGTGCCGGCTACTTCGTTATGGAAAAAAAGCCGAGGGTGCTCATCCCCATGCACTTCCAGGGAAGGCCCGACGCGGCCAGAAGATTTGCCTTGACCTCCGAAACTGCAAGCACGAAGATCGTCGTGCTGCCAAATGCGGGCGAAACGGTCATCCTTCATCTGTAAAATAAAAACGGCCGTCAAGCCGTTTTTATTCATCTTCCACTTCGATTACGGTCAGTTCATCCCCTTTTACGCGGAACTTTATATTCTGCTTTGAGAAACTGACGCCGTATACCCTGTTTTCATCCTTCTGATAAGACGGTCTCGGATCCTGCGAGAGCAAGCCTTCCAGCGCATCCGTCTTTTCGGGATCAACCTTTCTTTTCAGCTCTTCCGGAAAGGAAACCGAAAGAAGCTTTCGCTCATCTTCATCCGTAAAGCCGCCTGCCGCCTCTTTGATGCTGTCGGCGTAAGGCAGATAGGGCTTTATGTCCAGTATCGGCGTCCCGTCCATGAGATCCGCACCTCCCACGACGAGCACCGGCCCTTCCTTCGTCTCTTCGATCCCCTTCAGGCGCACGCAGGAAAGCCCGATCGGATTCGGCCGGTAGGGGGAGCGCGTCGCGAAGACGCCGATCCGCCGGTTTCCGCCAAGCCTCGGCGGCCTTACCGTCGGAGACCAGGGCACCCTCCTGTTGGCCGAAAACACCCAGATCAGCCAGAGGTGGGAAAAGCCTTCTATTCCTCTTAAGGCATCCATGCTGCGATAGGCTTCTTCAAATACGATCCTGCCGACCGTATCGGGAACCAGGCCGCTCTGTCTGGGTATGCCGAATTTTTCTTTAAAATCGCTCCTGATGTGAGCGATGACTTCAAACTCCATGAAAAGCACCTTCTCTTTCATATCCATCTTATCATCTTCATTCCTCCTCTTCAATCTTAAAGCAGAAAAGAGGAATTTTCTTTTTTTTATCGAATGATTTAATGTTAGGGTTTCTCTATACTTTTCCACCGGTTTGTGGATAAACGGCAGATTAACCCACAGGTTTTATACACAGGCTTTTCTTCTTTTATTCTTTCCAAAAAGAGCCTTATCCACACTTTCAACCGGACTTCGTCTATTACTCCTATTTTCATATACTGCAACGACCAAACGGAGGTACAAGATGATCTTTTCCTGCAATGCTCAGGATCTCAACGCTGCGCTGTCTGTCGTCAGCCACTCCATCGCCATCCGCTCTCCAAAACCCGTTTTGGAAGGCGTTCTCCTTGAATGCTGCGACGAAGGCATCCGACTCACCTGCACGGACCTCACCCTCGGCATCGAAACCGTTATTCCCGCTGTCATCCAGGAAGAAGGAAGAGCGGTGATGCCCGGAAAACTCTTCTGCGACATCATCCGCAAGCTGCCGGGCGGCGATTGCGTCATCTCCATCAACAACAGGCTGCAGTCGACGATCAGCTGCGCCTCTTTCAGGATGTCCATCGCCGGCATGGATCCGATCGAGTACCCGGAGCTTCCCGAGGTAAAAGGCGAATCCTTCAAAATGAGCGAGCGCATGCTGCGCTCCATGATCGAGGGGACGCTCTTTGCGACAGCTGTAGATGAAAGCCGCCCCATCCTGACGGGATGCCTTATGGAAATTACGACCGAGTCCATGACGATGGTCGCCCTGGACGGTTTCCGGCTTGCGCTTCGTAAGGAAAACCTCCACGGGACGGATCATAACGTCCAGGCCGTCATCGGCGGCAAAGTGTTCAGCGAGATTTCCCGCATTCTTTCGGACAGCGAGGAAGAGATCGAGATCTGCGTCGGCAAGAGCCACGTCGAATTCAAAATCGGCGCAACGCGCATGATCGCAAGAACGCTGGAAGGTGAATTCATCCGCTACCGCCAGATTCTTCCTTCCGAGTGGAAGACGCAGACCAGCGTTGCCCGCAAAGAGCTGAACAGCGCCATCGACCGCGCGAGCCTGATCGCAAGGGAATCCAAGTCCAATCTCGTCAGCTTTGCAATCGAAGGCGATCAGCTGCGCATCACCTCCAATTCCGAAACGAGCGACACGGAAGAGAAGATCACGGTATACACGGAGGGGGCAGATCTCAAGATCGCGTTTAACGTGAGGTACGTGACGGACGTGCTGAAGGTGCTGGGGGACGACAACATCCTCATGCGCTTCAATTCCAATGTAAGCCCCTGTGTCATTTGCCCGGAACAGGGCGATGAGTACCTGTATCTCGTACTGCCCGTCCGCGTTTTCAATGCGCAATAAGAGACATGCACATCACTTCACTCGTCCTGAGAAATTTTCGCAGCTATGAGGGTGCCGAGGTCCTTCCAGGAGAAGGGATGACGGTCTTTTCCGGGCCCAATGCGCAGGGAAAGACGAATATCCTGGAAGCGATGCACCTGTGCTGTACGGGAAGAAGCCACCGGACGAGCCATGACGAAGAGATGATCAGGTGGGGCACGCCCGCATCCCGTGTATCCGTCCTCTCTTCCCAGAAAGACGGGACACATGAGGTATCGGTCATCCTGATAAAGGGACAGAAAAAGAAAAAAAGCGTGCGCATCGGCGCACGGGAGGCCGAACGGATCGGCGAGCTGTTCGGACACGTTTTCGGCGTTCTGTTTTCTCCGGAAGATCTCATGATCGTAAAAGGGGGGCCTTCCGAGCGCCGGCGTTTTGTGGATATGCAGCTCAGCCAGCTTCGGCCTTCTTATTTCTATACGCTGCAGCAGGCGGCGCGCGTATTGGTTCAAAGAAATGCGCTGCTGCGGGCTATAGCGGAAAAGCCTTCTCTGGAAGGAACGCTTGACGTGTGGGATGAGCAGCTTTCCCTGACGGGTGCATCCGTCGTCCGTGCAAGGCGCGAGGTGATCGAGGTCCTTTCCTCTCTGGCTTGCGAAGAACATAAAAGCCTGACGGACGGCAAAGAAGAGCTTCGCCTGCGCTATAATTCGGAGGCTGCTCAAAAGGAAGATCCGGCTGCTTTCCTTCTGCAGCGGCTGCGTGAAACGCGGGCGGATGACATCCGCAGGATGTCCACGGGCACGGGTGTGCACAGGGACGATATCGCCATTACCATCAACGGAAAAGACGCGAGGACCTATGCCTCACAGGGGCAGCAGAGGAGCGCGGTGCTTTCACTCAAGCTGGCGCAGACGAGCTTTGCCGAAATGGAGAGGGGCGAAGCGCCGATCCTCATGCTGGACGACGTCATGAGCGAGCTGGATCCGGACAGGAGACGGCAGCTGATCGAACGGATCGGAAGCATGCAGACCTTTGTCACCTGCACAGACATCAGCGATCTTGCAGGCGCGGAAAAAGGAAGGATCTATCAGGTGAGAGAGGGAAAACTGTACATCTGAAAAGTTTTCCACAATTTTCCACAAAAAAAGAAAAACTTATCCACATTCTTGTGGATAACATTGGGGAAAACCTGATTTAAAAGAAGTGTAAAACCGCGGAAACAATGGGGTTTGCCGGGGTTGGGGGTTTCCAAAGCGGCGGAAGGATTCCAAAAGTTGAAAACTGAGGAAAATTACATTTATCAATTTAAGAGGGGCAGAGCGGATGGATCGCAATAAAAGGCATGTCCGATATGTCACTGCCGGTTCCGGCTCTGCTGTCGGCACTTACCGGATGAACCGTTCGGCGGCAAAAAAGAAAAAGAAAAGGGACTGGAGAGCTTATATCAGGGTCCTGTTAACACTGGCCGTCATCGGCGCCATCGCTTTAGCCGGATGGAAGTTCGTCAGTAGGGAGCGCGGCAGGAACGGAATCGGGCGTATCATCCGGATCGGAGCAACGCTCAGCCAGAGCGTGACGCCTTTTTCCGATAACGTCGTCTTTTATGACGGGACGACGCTGCACTGTGTTTCCTCCACAGGCGGAAACGAGTGGAGCTACCAGATCGGCACCAACGCGGATTACGATGCAACGGAAAAGAAAATCGTCGCCTGGTCCGGAAATGACATTTATATCCTGAATGAAAAAGGACGGCTCATCTACAACAACAAGATGAGCGACACCATACAGTTTGCGGATGCCGGAGAAGAGTACGTTGCCGTCTTCAGCGGCGAACCGGATCAGGGCGTCATCACCGTGATCAACGGGAACGGGCAGACGGTGGACAACATTCCCGTCTCGGACCAGACGCTTGTGGATATTGGCTTTTTTAAAGCGTCGACCACATCTTCCGGGACGGCGCAGACGGAGCTCATGTGGGTCCTCGGCCTCAATACGACGGGCTCGGTCATCTCCACCGAACTGCAGACCTTCCAGCCGGGAAGGCTTTCCATCGGAAAAAAGTCCATCGGCGAACACATCGCCTATGAAATATACGATTCGGAAGGCGGAAACCTGGAGATCGTAACGACAAGGGAGATCCTCCGCTATAATTACCGCTTGGTCGAAAGCGGAAATTCCACCCTTATTTACGGCTATACCCTGCAGGATGTCAGAAAAGAAGGAAACACGACTTACAGATTGCTGATACCGGCCCAGGAACAGACGGGCAATATGAGCATCGGGAGCGTCCGTCTCATGTACGGACAGGTGGACAGGATGACCCATCTTCCCGGAAACTGTCTGGATGTGCGGCTCGGAAAACGTGCCGTTTACGGTTTTTCCTCAAACGCGGTATATGCGTGCCGCTTTGGGGACAACGCCTTCCAAAGCTTTGCCATGCCCATCAATGTCACCTCAGTGCTGGGCATGCTGACGGATAACCGTGCCGTCGTCGCCTCCGGTTCCGAAATCTACGTCGTGGAACTGCCGTTGTAAACGCATGCCCTTCCTGTTTTTCACCATTACCGAAGAAAGGAAGCCTTACCGATATGCCTACCAACATCGTCGATATCTTCTGCATAGCCGTGCTCATCATCAGCATCCTCTACGGCATGTACAGGGGATTCATCAGCGGCATCCTCAGCCTTGCCGGCCTCATCGCTTCCATCGCGGGCGCTTTTATGCTGAGCCCGAATCTTGTTTCTGTATTGAATAAAAACGAAACCATAGTCAGAACACTTAAATACTATACAGATTCTGCCAGTAGAATTGGCAGCATAGACTTGTCTATGCTTTCAGTTTCAAAAGTCAATACAAATACTCTAAGCACTATACTGGAAAAAGCAAATTTGCCTATCGGATTCAGGGAATTGTTTTTAAAAGATATGCAGACAGCTGTCAGTACAGCAAGTGTTTCCGATGTTTTAAGTCAGTCCATTGTGAGTGCCTCCATCAATATTTTAAGCTTTCTCATTTGCTTCCTCGGATGCTATATCGTCGCGCTGTTTTTCATCCACATGATTTCTTATGTATTTGAATTTCCGGTGCTCCGTCATCTGGATTCTCTCGTTGGCGGACTATTTGGTTTCGTTCGCGGGTATATTACCCTGGTTGTTCTTTTCGTGTTGATTCCAATTGTTCTTACATTTGCTCCGATTACACAGATACAGGAATTGGTGAACGCATCACAGCTGGCGCCGCTGTTTGATACAAAGCTCATCTTTTCCATCCTGGGTTTGGGAGGCTGATTATGACGGCCCTGTGTTATACGGCACTCTTTGAGGCGGCCGGGCTGGCCGCCATTCGCTTTTTACTCCCTAAAACAAACCTGCCGGAGCGCATATGGCTGGGGCTCTCCCTCGGTATCCTGCTGGAGATGTGGCTGCCAGCGCTGTGCGCCTATCCGCTGACCTTCGGCTATGCCGCGCATTTTGCGGCTATCGCTGTCCTGGTTGCGCTGGTGACGCTGGCATGGTTTTTAAGAGATCCTTCTGACGTTAAAAAGTTTTCTGAAGACGACAGAAAACAGGTAGCCGTCATGGCCGCCGTGTGCCTGCCGCTTACGGCTTTTTCCGTCTATCTGCAGGCGACGCATATGATCCTGCCTGCGGCGGACGGCTCTTACTGGTGCGGGCAGTCCACCTACGGGGATCTCTGCATGCACCTGTCGTTTATCACCTCCATTGAAAACATGCCGTTTCCGCCCTCCTACAATCTGCTGTACGATACGCCGCTTTCCTATCCGTATCTCACGGATTCACTCAGCACCACGTTTTATATGATGGGCCTGCCCCTCAACCTGGCGGTCGTCCTTCCGGGCAGCTTTCTGATGGCGCTGACGTTTGCGGGGTACATGCTGCTTTGCAGGCGCTTTCTCGGCAGCAGAAAAAAAGCCATTGCCGTTGCTGCCGTGTTCTTCTTTTTGAACGGCGGCCTCGGATTTCTCTATGACTTTGATATGGCCGGGAAAGACCACTTTGCCAGGATCATGGAGATCTTTTCCGGGTTCTACAAGACGCCGGCCAATCAGCCGGAATACAACCTCCGGTTTTCGAACGTCATCGCGGACCTGATGATCCCGCAGCGCTCCCTTCTGGGTGGCTGGGCGATGATCCTCCCCTGTCTTTGGCTGCTGGACAGCTCCCAGAAAAACAGATCCGTCAGGGAAACGGTTCTTCTGGCGCTTTGGGCCGGGGCGCTTCCGCTGGTTCATACGCATACGTTTCTGGCGCTTGGGCTCTTTTCCGGCGGCTATCTGATGGGCAGGCTCATCGTCTGCCGGGAAGACCGCAAAGGGACTCTGCAGCGCTCCGCGCTCTATCTCATCATCGTGCTGCTCCTCGCCTGTCCGCAGCTGCTGGGCAATGCGGTAAAGCAGACGCTGGAAGGCGGTTCCCTGCGCTTTCAGTTCAATTGGGTCAACAACAGCGGCGGGCGCGGCATGATCGACGGCTACTTCTGGTTCTGGATCAAAAACGCCGGTCTTCCTTTTATCCTTGTGCTTTGTGCGCTCCTCAATGCGAAGAGGCGCGGGCAGGTTGAAACGGCGCTGGGCATGACGGCTGTCTACGCGGTGGCGGAGTTCATCCTCTTCCAGCCCAACGAGTACGACAACAATAAGCTTTTCTATATCTGGTTCATGTTTGCCATGATCCTCGCTGCGGATTACGGCTCGATCCTCATGCAGCGGCTTTCCGGACTCCGCGGAAGGGGCCTCATCTGTGCGCTGTTCATTTTCTGTTCCGTTTTCTCGGGCAGCCTTTCGCTTGCCAGGGAAGCGGTGTCATCTTATCAGCTTTTCAACCCCTCCGCAGTGGATGCCGGCAACTGGATCCGGCAGAATACGGAAAGGGATTCGGTTTTTCTGACGGGGCAGCAGCACATCAATCCGGTCTGCTCGCTGGCGGGCCGCCAAATCATCTGCGGGAGCGATCTGTATGTCTTTTTCCACGGGCTCGACTACCGCACCCAGGCGGAGGACTGCAGGCGGTATTACGAGCAGCCCGAGGCGTACGAAGATGTTCTCAAAAAGTATCATGTGGATTACGTTTATGTAAGTGATTACGAGCGGGCGGATTTTGACGTGGATCTTGAAACCATCAAAGAACAGTGGCCTCTCGTCTATGAAAACGGCAGCGTTAAAATCTTCAGGGTAAACGCGGAGGAAAGCTGATGACGGAGCGGTTTGTGCGGTATTCGCTGGAAAACGGCAGAAAAATCAGCGTCATCCTCCTTAATGAGGCGGAGATGAAGCGCAAAAACCTTCAGGTGACCGCCATGGAGAAAGACGGCTTTTACGCGCTGTTTGCCGGCAGAAAAAAATCGGTAAAGATCGCCTATGCCGATGTGCTGACGGCAGACTATGCGAGAGGGGATCACGGAGAGTTGGAGTGATATGACAGGACTGACTTTTGTTTTCGAGCTCTGCGAATGGATCGGAACGGCGGCCTTTGCCGTTTCCGGAGCAATGACGGCGATCGACAGGGGTTCCGACCTCTTCGGCGTCCTCTTTTTGTCCGTCGTAACAGCGCTGGGCGGCGGCACGCTGCGGGATGTATTGATCGGACATCTGCCGCCGCGCATGTTTTCCAATTTCCGCTATCTGCTCCTGGCTGCCGGCTGCGCACTGACGGTGTTTTTACTGGCGCGCCATTTCAGGGGACGGTATATCAAAAGCGAGGAAAAGATCGGAAGGATCAACAACCTGTTTGATGCCGTCGGGCTGGGCGTCTTTGCCGTTTCCGGCGCCAGAATCGGCTTTGAGGCCGGATTCGGGAACAATCTGTTTTTTACGACCTTTCTCGGGATGACGACGGCGATCGGCGGCGGCATGCTGCGCGATATGATGACGCGGGAGATCCCTTTTGTGCTGACCAAGAGGATCTATGCTGTCGCCGCCATAACGGGGGCGCTTCTCTACTCCCTGATGATCAGAGCAGGAACGCCTCAGGCAGCCGCTTACGCGGCGGGGATGGTCATTACGGTAGCCGTACGGCTGATGGCAACGCTGTTTCATTGGAACCTGCCGAAGGCCTTGGAATAAGGGGCGCAGTTTTGCGCCCTTTTCATTTTATGGCTTCCATGCTATACTCTTTTCCGGCAGATGGGGGTGATGAAATGGAGATCGACGTCTTTGATTTTGACGGCACGATTTACGACGGAGATTCGACCGTCGATTTTCTGAAATACGTCTTTTCTAGAAAGCCGTTCCTCCTTTTTTGCATCCTGCCGCACCTGTTTGTTACTGCTTTGAAAGCCGTGTCCGGCCGTTTTTCGCTGACGGGGTTTAAGAGCGGATTGTTTTCCTGCCTGGCCCGTCATATTTCGCTGGAAGAAGAGGCGAACCGCTTCTGGGAGCTTGAAAAGACGAAAAGCAAGCTCGGCAGCTGGTTTTGGAAAAGGGAGAGGCGTCGGCCGGTGGTCATCGCTTCCGCATCCCCCGATTTTGAACTGAAAGCGGCCGCGCGCATACTCCTGCCGGATCTGCTGGTTTGTACGAGATGCGATCCCGCAACGGGCCGGCTGATCGGCGAGAACTGCAAGAGCAGCGAAAAGATCCGCCGGATCCGGGAAGAATGGGGAGAGTATATCGTGCATGCCATGTACACGGACGACGTCCGCGCGGACGGGCCCCTGCTCGCCCTTGCGGAAGAAAAATACCTGGTCTGTCACGGAAAGGTATCCAGAATCAATTCGATCTGAACGATAAGGAGAGACAGTATGGAAAAGCTGAAGGGAATGAGCGGCTTCTTTGCCGCTTCCGTCACCCCGTATGATGAGGAAGGAAACGTCTGCCCGGAGACGCTGGTCCAGCTGATGAGCCGCAATCTGGATGAAGGCGCGTCCGGCTTTCTCATCGGAGGGAGCAGCGCGGAAGCGCCGCTGCTCACAAAGGAAGAAAAGGTCACCCTGCTCCGTGCGGCTGCCGCCCATCCGAGGCGTTCGGAAATGAAGCTGATCGGCGCATGCTCTGCCATTTCTCTCAAAGAAGCGAAGGAGTTCGCAGGCCTGTGCGCAAGCCTCGGGTACGATGCGACCATTACAACGGCCCCTTATTATTACAAATTCGGCATGAAGGGTATCGCCGGGTATCTGCGCGCTATCCGGGAGAGTGCCGATATCCCGCTGTTCTTCTATAATTTTCCGGGGAACACGGGCGTGGAGATCGATCTCTCTCATCCGGACATCAAAGCGGTGCTGACGGACGGCACGCTCTCCGGCGTAAAGCAGACGAGCCTCAACCTCCACCAGATCGAGCGCATGCTGGATCTGAACCCGGAGCTTTCTGTCTTCGGAGGCTACGACGAGGTTTACATCGGCGCCAGGATCTTGGGCGCATGCGGCGCGATCGGCTCCACCTTCAACTTTACGCTTCCGCTGTTTACCCGGATCGAAGCGGCATATCAGCGGCGTGACGTCGAAGAAGCGCAGGCGCTGCAGCACCGCGCCAACCGCATCATGCAGGCGCTGGTGGACTGCGCGCTCTTCCCGTCCATCAAGCATATGCTGCGCGTGACGGGGACCGACTGCGGCGAGTGCCGGGAGCCCTTTGCGAAGCTGACGGATGAACAGAAGGCCTATGTCGAACGCGTGGTGCGGGAAAACCTGTGAAGAACGAAATGAGAGAAAACCCTCTTGAAGCGCTGAGAGCCCTGTTTGATGAGAAGACAGACGGCATTGTCGTCTTTGACCTGGAATGGAACCAGAACAGCTATGCGCCGAACCTGAGGATGCCCCATGAAATCATCGAGATCGGCGCCTGCAGGCTCGGCCCGCAGGGTGAGATCACGGACCGCTTCAGCGAACTGATCTGTCCCAGGCTTTACAAACGGGTGGACAAGCATATCCGGCAGGTGACGGGCATCACGGAACAGGAGCTTTCCTCCGGGCGTTCCTTTCCGGAGGTCATAGCGGATTTCATGCGCTTCTGCGGCGACGCTGCCCAGCTGATTACCTGGGGAAGAGACGACTATCCCGTGCTGCGCCGGAATTTGGAATACTATATGCAGCCCTCGCCGTTTTCACCGCCGCTGGATGCGCAGCTCGTCTTCGGCTATGCGCACTTCGGTGATGCGCACCGGCAGATGAACCTGCATGCCGCGCTGGAGGAGACCGGTACGCTGCTGGAGGTCCCGGCGCACAGAGCGGTCTATGACGCGGAATGCACAGCGGCGCTGCTGCCGGCTGTCTCCGCCGCGCTGGAGGGTCTGGGAGAAGAAAAAAGGGCAGAGCTGTCCGGAATACTGGAGAGGGAACGGCGCATCGCCGATTCGGTCCTCCGGTCCAGGCCGACCCGGCACACGGTTCAGACCGATGCGCTGCGGGACGACGCCGTCACCAACCTGCTCTGTCCCTTGTGCGGAAGAAAAACTAGCTTCATCGTCCCCTGGTTTGACGCGGGGAGAGACCGGTATGAGGCGATCGGACAGTGCCCGCAGCACGGAAAAGCGGAAGGCCAGATGCATCTGAAGCGTGGGAGCAACGGCTGTCTGATCATGCATCAGAGGGTCCTCCTTGCCGCCGAAGATGAAGCGGCAGCCGTGAAGGAGGCATACCGTCTCTTTCTTCTGACTCCGCCGGCCAAACGCCACCACAGGCTTTGCATGGAAGAGGTACGCCGGGTTTCACCTAAACAGAATTTTCCGACGAAAAAGGGTTGATTTTTGTTTCAATTTTGTTATAATATTGTTAACAATACTCATAATTCGGAGGAGTAGGGTATGAAGAAAGTATTAGCTGTCCTTCTCATGCTGGTGCTTACGCTGGCTTGCTGCTGCGCCCTCGCAGACATCGAAGCGGCGGATGAGCCTGCGCAGAATAACGGAAAGAAGACGGCGTTAGAGCAGACGGGCCTGCTGGTTGAGCCCGGCACCACCGCCGCCAGCGCTGCGCTGCCGACACCCGAACCGGAAGGGCTTATTAAGACGGAAACCGGAAAGCTCACCTTTGTCAGCGCATCCCGTTACAAGAGGACGCGCAAGGTGACGTATTATGACGACGTTTATGCCTACAACCACGGCAATTATCTCCTTCAGCCCTTCGACAGCAAGGTGCCTGAGGAGTATTTCGTGATGGATGAAGGCGGAACGCTGGCGATCGCACCCATCGTCCTGGATATCACGGACGCGATGCGCGAGCGCCTCTACGGCGCGGACGTCGGCGAGACGGCGATGTTCTACGGACAGTACTGCGAGCAGATCCGCGATATGCGCAAGAAGATGAAGCAGGTCGCGACGGTCAAGAAGTACACCGATAAGAACGGCGATGTCAAGGAAAAGGTCACCAAGAGCTATGTCGCAGTCGGAACAGAGCTCAAGGATAATCAGTATGAGACGGGCAAGACCCGCTACAGTTCCAGCACCTACGGATACTCCGGCATCCACGAGGGCATCGACTTCGTCTATATGAAGGGCGCTCCGCTGCATGCGATCCTCGGCGGCGTGGTCACCCGTGCGGGCGACTCCAACGGCACCGTCGGCATCTACAGCGAGGATCTGGACATCACGCTGCTCTACCTCCACTGCGGCGATATCCAGGTGAAGCGCGGCGATATGGTGACGGCTTCCGATGTCATCGCCTATGAGGGCGGCAAGGGCATCATTGCCGGCATCTACAACAACGCGAACTACAAGGCGCAGGGCATCAAGCACGTCGGCGGTTCCCACTATGTGCACGTCGAGCTGCGCAAGGGCCGTCACACCTCCTCCAATCCCTACCGCAACGCGGTTCTGGAGAGCGATTGCCCCTACGAGTACATGAGGCAGGCGCTGAATATCCAGCCGAGCGGCCGTCAGGCTGTGACGCAGGAGGCTGTGGATGAAGCGCAGCGCATGCGCGAGGAAGCGGAAGAGCGGGCCAAGGCGGAAGCCGAGGCCGAGGAAGCCGCAAGGATCGCTGCCGAAGCGACGCCGGAACCCGTGATCAACATCGTTGAAGAGACGGAGGCGCCGGAAGGCTACGGTTTTGCCGAGGAGGCTGAACCGGAAGTAGCTGAGGAACCCGCTGCCACCGAAGAGGCGCCCGCAGCAGAGGAAACGCCGGTCCCGGAAGCGACTCTTCCGCCTGCCGCGTAAGCTTTTCACAAGCAAAGACTTCCCTCTCTTAAAAGGAGAGGGATTCTTTTTGCAAAAGTCCGGTTTGTTTTGACATTCCACTGAAAGAATGATAGAATAGCCCCGATCGTGAAAAACACAACAATACAACTGTTCAACGGGAGGAATCGGTTATGGCTAAAAAGACAGTAGACGATATCCAGGTAAAGGGCCTGCGCGTCCTCGTACGCTGCGATTTCAACGTCCCCATGAAGGACGGCAAGATCACGAATGACAAGCGCATCGTGGCGGCGCTGCCCACCATCAAAAAGCTCATCGCGGACGGCGGCAAGGTCATCCTCTGCAGCCACCTCGGCAAGCCGAAGAACGGGCCGGAAGAGAAGTTCTCCCTGGCGCCCGTGGCGGTCCGCTTGTCCGAGCTGCTGGGCCAGCCCGTCGTCTTCGCAAATGACGACACCGTCGTGGGCGACAACGCCAAGGCGGCCGTGGCGGCCATGAAGGAGGGCGATGTCGTCCTTCTGCAGAACACCCGCTTCCGCAAGGAAGAGACCAAGAACATCGAGGATTTCTCCCGCGAGCTGGCTTCCCTGGCGGACTGCTATGTGGATGACGCCTTCGGTTCCTGCCACCGTGCGCACTGCTCCACGGAAGGCGTGACCAAGTTCCTCTCCCCCTGCGTGGCCGGCTACCTCATCGGCAAAGAGCTGTCCATCATGGGCAAGGCGCTGGAGAATGCGGACCGTCCTTTCGTGGCCGTTCTGGGCGGCGCGAAGGTCGTGGACAAGCTGAACGTCATCGACAACATGCTGGAGAAGGTCGATACGCTGATCATCGGCGGCGGCATGGCGTTTACCTTCCTCAAGGCCAAGGGCTACGGCGTCGGCCACAGCCTGCTGGACGAGAGCAAGATCGACTACTGCGCGGAGATGATGAAGAAGGCGGAGCAGAAGGGCGTGAAGCTGCTGCTGCCGGTCGACACGGTTTGCGTGCCCTCCTTCCCGGATCCGATCGACGCACCGGTGGACACCAAGGTCGTTTCCGTGGATGCGATCCCGGACGATATGGAAGGCTGCGATATCGGCCCCAAGAGCTGCGAGCTGTTTGCGGATGCCGTGAAGAGCGCCAAGACCGTCATCTGGAACGGCCCCATGGGCGTCTTTGAGAATCCGACGCTGGCGGCCGGTACCCTCGCCGTTGCGAAGGCGCTGGCAGAGAGCGAAGCCGTTACGATCATCGGCGGCGGCGATTCCGCGGCGGCTGTTGAGCAGATGGGCCTGGGCGACAAGATGACCCATATTTCCACCGGCGGCGGCGCTTCTCTGGAGTATCTGGAGGGCAAGGTGCTGCCCGGCGTCGCGTGCCTGGACGAGAAATAAAAAAAGAAAACCGTCGGTGTTTGCCGGCGGTTTCCCTTCCTTTCAATTGAAGGGATCCAAAGCAGATCAAAGGAGGAACAATACCCATGCGCAAGCCTATCATTGCCGGAAACTGGAAGATGAATAAGACCCCCAGCGAGGCAAAAGAACTGGTCACCGCCCTGATTCCGCTGGTGAAGGACGCTCCTTGCGATGTCGTCGTCTGCACTCCTGCTGTCGACTTTGCCGCGGTGAAGGAAGTCATTGCGGGCACGAACGTGAAGCTCGGCGCGGAAAACATGCACTGGAAAGAGAGCGGCGCCTTTACCGGCGAGCTCAGCGCGGCGATGCTGAAGGAGAGCGGCGTCGAGTACGTCATCCTCGGCCACAGCGAACGCCGTCAGTACTTCGGCGAGACGGATGCCACCGTTAACCTGCGCGCCCTGGCTGCGGTCGCCGCGGGGCTTACGCCCATCATCTGCGTCGGTGAAAAGAAGGAAGAGCGCGAGGCGGGATATACGGATGCGCTCGTTACCTACCAGACGCTGACCGCGCTGACCGGCCTCACCGCCGAGCAGGTGGCCAAGGTCGTCATCGCTTATGAGCCGGTCTGGGCCATCGGAACGGGCCTCACGGCTACGGATGAGCAGGCCAATGAGACCATCGGCGTCATCCGCAAGGCGATCCGCAGCGTCTACGGTGATGCCGCGGATGAAGTTCGGATCCAGTACGGCGGCTCCATGAATCCCAAGAACGCCAAGGGCCTGATGGCTCAGCCGGAAATCGACGGCGGCCTCATCGGCGGCGCAAGCCTGAAGGCGGAAGACTTCTCCAAGGTCGTCCGCTACGATCTCTGAGAGAACGGTATTGAAACGCCCGTTTTATTCTGAGGATCCTGCCTGATTCATAAACCCTTCGGTCACCTCCGGTGACAGCTCCCCTTTGAGGGGAGCTTTTTTGGAAAGACAAGGGTATACTGAATGAGCAGATTTCAGATAAAACGGGCTTTTTGTATTATTTGCAGGGATTTGCGGCGATAAACGCGTCGATCTCCGCTCTGGTGGGCATAGAAGGGGTCGTTCCCAGCTTTTGTACGGACAGCGCGGCTACGGCGTTTGCAAAGGCGGCGGCCCTGCGGAGGTCCATGCCTTCTGCGAGAGCTGCCAGAAGGCCGCCGTTGAAGGCGTCGCCTGCACCGGTGGTGTCAATGGCTTTGACGCTATAAGCGGGGATAATTTCGGAGTGGCTGCCGTCATTCAGATAGACGCCCCTGCCGCCCAGGGTAATCAGCACATTCTGCACGCCCTTGGAAAAGAAAACCTGCGCTGCGCGGTCGGCGCCGTTAAGATCGGTGACGGGAACGCCGGTCAGTTCCTCAGCCTCCACCTCGTTCGGCGTAACCAGATAACAGCCGGACAGGAACTCATCCGATACGGGCTGGAAGGGGGCAGTATTGACGATGAGGCGGACGCCGTTTGCCTTGCACAGCGCCGCGACGCTTTCGTTGGCGTCCTGGTTGACCTCCAGCTGGAGCAGCACATAGGCGGAATCCAGGATGCGCTGACGGACGGAAGCGATATCCTCCGGAGTGATCGTTGCGCAGGCGCCGGGGACGATGACGATCTCATTCTGGCTGGTCTTTTCATCGACCAGGATCAGCGCAACGCCGGTCGGCGCTTCATCATGCCAGAAGAGGCAGTCCTGGGAGAGCCCCACCGCTTCCATCGCGTCCAGCGCGACGCGGGATAGGGAATCCCGACCCAGCTTGGTGATCATGGAGACGTCAGCGCCGGCCTTGTGCGCCGCGATCCCCTGGTTAAAGCCCTTTCCGCCGGCACCCTGCTTAAAGAAGCTGCCCTTTACCGTCTCACCGGGGACGGGGAGGCGGGGAGAGCGCGTCATCAGATCCACGACAAAGCTGCCGAAAACGGTAACTTTCTGTTTCATAATCTTATCTCCTTTGTCTGTCCGTGACAGATTCTGATAAAAGGATTATAAACGGCACGGGCTCCGGTTTCAACTGGAAGCAGAAGGGGTCATTAAAAAAGATTAAACCTGAAAGATGCACATAAAAACGCCGCACAGCTGTGTGCGGCTAATATCACTTACGCCTTACTTGGGGCGGATGTCACTGCTGACATGCGATTCATCATGTCATAGGGCCAGTCATATTCAACACCTGTTATTGATATATTCAGATAAGCATTTACACAAAAGGTGTCTTACAGGCAGAACATGAAGAAGCGCAGGCAGTCATACCAGGAGTCGGAAGAGAAGATAACGGACCTGGGGCCTGTCTGACGCACGCCCGGGAAGAAAGAGGCCCGGCGGGCGGCGTAATGGTGGATGAACTCGACCTCACAGTCGAATTTGGAGGGCAGGTTCAGCTGAAAGCGCTCCGGGTGCTCCAGCGCTTCGCGGGTGGCCTTCTGTGCTGTCTCACGGATGCGCTCCACCGCTTCCTGCGGATGGATCGAGATGGATCCGTTGCCGCGGCCGCGGCTGACCGGCACGGTGTAAACGTTGGGCAGGAGGGTCTTTGCCTGCTCACAGACCCCCAGGTCGCCCGTCACCATCAGGACGGGGACGTCATAAAGGGCTGCGGAGTAAGCGTTCATCAGCATTTCGCTGGTCTGTATCCCGTTGACGCGGATGGAGGTGTTGCGCGTATTGTGTGTATGGGAAAGGGGGTTGGTATCCGTGTTGGAGGAGGAGTGATAGCCTGTGAAAAAGCATCCGGAGAAGCTTTCGTCGATGCCGGACATCATGGAATGGATATCGCTGCCCCAGCCGCGGAAGATGGAGATGCCGCGCGGCAGTTCATCCGGAAGGATGTTGCGTGCGCTGTCATGAGCATCCTTGATGAGGATATCGTCTGCGCCGGCAGAAAGGGCGCCTTCGCAGGCAGCGGAAACCTCCCGGGTCATCTGTTTGGCAAAGTACGCGTGATCCGGCTTGCTCAGCTCGGTTTCGTCCCAGTGGGCGATCCCGCAGGTGCCCTCGATATCCGAGGAGATAAAGATCCGTCTCATATATTTTCCTCCTTTAAAGGCATTTTACATACATCCACCCATCCCAAGGCGCCACTGGCCCGTTCCAGTTCATCGACAGATAGGCGTACGGCGCTGTTCGGGGTTCCCGCGGCGGGATAAACGGGGTCGAGCCCGCGGACGGACTCATCCAGCCAGACCTCTGCAGCGTCCGGGATCCCAAACGGACAGACACCGCCGATGCCGTGCCCGGTCAGCGGCTCTACGCGCTCGGCACTCAGCATTTTCGCCTTCATGCAAAAGCGCTGTTTGAACTTCTGGTTGTCGATCCGCGCTGTTCCGGCAGCGAGGATCAGAAGGGCACCCTCCCCTTTTTCAAAGGAGAGGGTCTTGACGATGTGCTCCGGCTCGCATCCGACGGCCTGCGCAGCCAGGGCGACCGTGGCGCTGGAGACGTCGAATTCAAGGATGCGGTCTTCAAGACCGAAGGCAGCCAGATGCGCTCTGGCCCGTTCGATGGACATGGGAAAAGTCTCCTTTTGATCAGTCAACTCCGGAGAAAGAGCGCTGCCGCCTGTTTCTCCGAAAACCCGGCGGTTACGCGATTTCCAGCGCGATCTCCATCATCTGGGTGAAGGTCGTCTGCCGCTCCTCTGCCGGGAGGGATTCGCCGGTAAAGAGGTGGTCGGAGATCGTGCAGATCGCCAGCGCGTTCTTGCCGGCGCGCGCGGCGTTCATGTACAGCCCGGCGGCCTCCATCTCGGTGGCGAGCACGCCCAGTTTTTTCATGATCTGCGCGTTGCCGGCCTCGTCATAAAAGATATCGGAGGAGTAGAGCGCACCGACATTGGGCTCGATGCCGAGTTGCCGCGCGGCTTTCACAGCGGCATCCAGCAGCTTGAAGGAGCAGCAGGGGGCCACATTGCCGTCAAAGCCGTACTGCCGTCCGAAGTTGGAGTTGGTGTAGGCGCTCATGCCGAAGACCACGTCGCGGATGTGGACGGTATCGCCGATGCCGCCGGCCGTACCGACGCGGATGATGTTCTCCACACCGTAGAAATTGAACAGCTCGTAGGAATAGATGCCGATCGAGGGGATGCCCATGCCGCTGGCCATGACAGAGACGCGCTTGCCTTTATAGGTGCCGGTATATCCCTGCACGCCGCGCGTGTTGTTGACGAGCACCGGGTTTTCCAGGTAGGTTTCCGCGATAAAGCGGCTGCGCAGCGGGTCGCCGGGCATCAGCACGGTACGCGCGAAATCGCCTTCTTTTGCGGTGATATGCGGGGTGGGAACAGCCATATTGAGACCTCCTTTATGGGCTTTGATGAACAGTTTATTTCTGTCTGCTATTATACCCTTATAAGGCGGAAATTGACAATCATGGAAATCAGATGCTGATGGGCGGATACCATCCCGGCCGCTGCAGCAGGGGGGTGATTTCCCGGATGATGGTGATCGAAAGGAAGGGAACGACCATCTGAACCAGAAGAACGATCAGGGTATAAGCACCCCGGAGAAGACCATGAGCGCGGGTCAGGAAGGTCCCTTCAAAAGGCCTGGAGATGAACATGAGGTTGCTGCCGTACCTGCGGTTGACCCAAAGCGCCAGCAGGCAGAAGAACAGCACAAATCCGGCGTAGAGCGGAAAATCAGACAGCTGCAGCCGGAACAAACCGCTGCGGCTGACCAGTACGCCGATCCAGATCATCGTACCGTGATAGAGGAAGCTGTGCAGGGAGCAGAAATGCCACCAAGGGTAAAGAAGCAGCGAGGAGGACGGATATGCCAGGAAACAGACGCCGGCGCACAAGCCGCCCGTAGCGAGAAAGACGTCGCCGATGCGCTGACAGATGCCGCTGCCGAAACCGCTGAGCAGCAGGGCGTAGAGCGCTATGGAGCAGAAGTAGAGCGGCACCCAGGTACCGGGATCCCGGCTCTTTTCTTTTTTTAACTTGAACAGGATCTTGAGCAGCTCCAGCACCCAGAGAAAGACCGCGGTATGGCGGATGAGCCTGCGGATGCGGAAAAAGGAGAGGACCAGCGTATGGTTGAGCGCGATGACGACGGCGATCAGCGTCGAGGTCAGCAGCAGATAATGGCCGAAGCCATGCATGCCGGAAGGCGTGCAGTCTCCGCACACGGAGAGAAAGCCGCCGGTCCCCTTCGTTTTCGTTTCTGCCTGCGTCTGCCGCTGCTCGATCGTGACAGACCGGTTATGGGCAATAGGCATCCATTCGCAGCGCGTGCGGAAAAGGCTGACGACGGATACCGGTATCCAGGCGAGCATGAAAAACGGAAAGAGAAGGATGCAGGGAAGAGAGACGGTAAACGCCTCCCCGCGCTGCCTGCACGCTTTGATGACGATGGCGATCACCAGCCCGTAGATGAAGAGGGCAAAGAGAAGCACAGCCGGGACGGCTGCAGGCGGGATCATATGCCGGCGCAGCAGCAGCATGAAGCTGAGACAGAGCAGCACAAGGTACACAGGAAGCAGGACAGGGGCTGTGAACACGATCCCCAGATTGAGGCCGGAAAGGGAATGGCGGCCCCAAAAGCAGCCGAGAAGATGTCCGGTGTAAGCGCACATGCACTGCTTCTGGCCGAAACACCATCTGGACAGCTGGCGCACGGACATCCTCAGCGTTGTGGGATACTCATCGTAAGTAACGGCGTCATGCGCATACAGTACGCGTTCACCCCTTGCGATGACCCGGGCGGTAAGTTCCAGATCCTCCGTCAGGGTGGCGGTCTCGAAACCGTTTCTCTCCAGCCAGTCACGGCGGATCATCCATCCGGTGCCGTTCAGGGAGCAGCTGTTCCCTGAGACGCACTGCGCATGGTTATAGCAGATGTTTTGGATGAGATAAAAGAGCTCATAGAAACCGGAAATGAGGGAGTCGTGAGCGTTTTTGCCCATACGCCGCCCTTGGATGATGGGCGCGCCGGTTTCGTACTGGCGGTTCATCTCCCGAAGGAAACCGCTGTCGACGACGTTGTCCGCGTCAAAGATGATATAAGCATCCGTATCCTCTTTAGATCTCAGTGCGTCAAAGGCCAGGCGCAGCACGTCGCCTTTGCCGCTGACAGGCCGCTCAATGGTGAGGACTTCGGCCCCGGCCTGACGGGCGGTTTCAGCCGTGCAATCCGTCGAGTTGTTTACGACGGCGTAAATCCTGTATGCTTCGCGCGGATAATCCTGCCGGTTCAGACTGTCTATGAGGTTGCCGATGACGGCTTCTTCATTCCGGGCGGGGATCAGTATGGCAAAGCGCCGGACGGCCGTAGCCTCCGGAGAGCGCGGGATGGGTGCACGGCCATACCAGATGCAATAAAAGACAAAAAAGAAGAAGACAGCGCTCAGCAAAGCTGTCAGGATGAACGGGATGACTGCCATTATTTCCTCCGGAGATCGGGGTTCACCGGGTGTCGGGGATGAAAACCGAGAGTTTTTTATCATTTTACTCAGTATGGGGCAATCCGTCAATTTCTTTTGCCGAGATGGATAGCTCGCATGCAGACCGTATGAAAAGCAGACGATATTAGATTGTATTTGTATTATTGTATTTTATGTAGAGGAGCAAAGACGCTTTGGAAGAACCGAAGTGTTTTTTATAATACAAAATCATATTTACCGAGAAGAAAAACCATAATCAGCAACTGGTGGCAAAATGGTGAGTGCAGGAATATAATATAAGGGGCTTCAGGGAGAACTAATGAAATGAGAAAACAGAGTTGTTTGGGCGAGTGTTTTGAAGAGAAACGGATCATTGCGGATAAATAACCATGGCGCATACGTTTGCATAAGGAAGAATTTGAGTGATTGCAGCCAGCTTAAGTTATGGTACGGCTACTCCGAATACGAAAGAAGGAGAAATATGTCCTTCAAAAAGAAGAACGAGTCGTATACCGTGTACTTTGGGAAAGAACCGAATCCTGACCTTGCGCGTCGCATAGGTTTGGTTATGGCAATACTTTCTGCATGTATCTTGATTCTGTATTTTAACTTAGGAGATTTGGAGGATAAAGGGGCTTTGCTTTCGTGCTGGTATATACTACTGTTTTTTGCTCTGATGTTTTGTTATGCCTTATTGCATCCAGGCAACCCAGACTATCAGATCATCGTGTCTGGTGAATGCTTTCAAGTTATTGAAAACAGAAAAGCGAAAGAAGTTCATCATTTTTCTGAGATTACACATGTCCGAATTGCCAGAGCGTTTGTACCGGGAGGGAAGACGATTAGTCTTGGAGACCCGCGCTGGGAGATTTATATTGGAAACGAATGTGTAGCCGTTTATTGGGCGGAGATGAAAAACTCATGGAAACTGGATAAGAAACTGCATGAGATAGGCCGGCTCAGAAACGACCAATTATATATGAACTTAAACAAAATAGACGTTTCACTAAGTCGTGAGCAAAACGATGGAGATAGTTAAACAATACTCGAGAATGTGTACAAAGAATGCGTTGCCTTCTTTACTATGAAAACAGAGAACAGCGACTGATTAATGCAGAAAGCCATAAAAATCGGTTGAGCGCCGGACAAACAGGTGGAATACAAAGAACAGGTAGGCTGAATAAATGCGTAAGAGTAAAGCATGGCCTTTATTATGCAGGATGTTCCTCATTGCCATCGTATATGGAATTGCGATAGAACTTTTGAATGCATCGGGCTTCCTGCACAAAGTTAGTATTGCAGACACATTGCGATGCCTTGTACCGTTTATGGTTCTGCCCATTGCCGCCTATCGCTGGCTGAAAAAGCAAGGTATTATCAGCGGAATCAGGGATTTTGTGAGGCAGACCTTGCAATTTGATCATTTGGTTTCCGGTTTTGCAGCCGCCATCGTGTATTTTGTGACGTTCCTCTTGTTGGGTCGGCTGTTTGGTTCGGGGAGCCTGTTGAGTGGAGCATATATTCCGCCTACTGATTTTGTGCGATGCTCCTTGATGGGGTTCCCCTTCATTTTAATAGGCTTCTTGCCGTTGTACTGGGTCCTGAGAGTATATCGATTTGATGGGGCAGAAAAAGAGAGCGGTTCCTTTGCGCTCTCTGTCTTTTGTTCGGTGTATCTTACGCTGCTGACGGTTCTGACTGTAGCTTCAGGTTTTATAATTGATGCTGAATGGAGTATTAGCATCTTTGTGCCGGTATTCGCTGCCTGTGTAATTGTGCAGTTGAGTGGGAGCTTCTTATTGGCCGCCCTTTTTCTGGCACTTCAGTTAGGCAGCTATGCTTGCCTTAGGAATGTCCCTTACGGCGTTGCGACCTGTATTGTTGAATTATTGTTTGCTTTTCTTCTTTCTGTAATTCTGCGGAAGAAAAACCGGAAAAATTATGTGTTGACTATATGCATCATAGCAATTCTCTGTATTGCGGTTTATAGCATTGAACACACGGACAGGGAAGATGTAATAAAGTACTACGAGAGAAACGCAAAATGCCTGGAGGAGAAAAACGAACAGATTAAGGAAGACGGTGTCTTGATTAATTACTCTGGAATGAGACTGCTGTTGTTTGACCGTAGTTTATTCAGCCCGTGCGTAGACTATATCAACCTTCGCGGAAAAAACGGGTTAACCGTCTTTTTTGAAGGTAATAAAAGCCCGACACTACTTTACAGCTTTGACGAAATGTTAGAAGTTAATGAAGAGAGCATCGATACTTCGCAGATGGCAATTGGTAATCAATGGATTGAAGAATTTGCAGAGCACTATGGCTTGCACAAAGGGCAAACGCAGATTACATCTTTTACCAAGATAGGAAAAGGATGGTTTCTGCTGGAAAAGAGATGGATAAAGGAAAAGGAAACCGAGCAGAATGAAGGCAGTTGAGGAGTGGATATGGGATGAGTTTCAGGAACTGGATGAACAAGTTGCTTTAGCGGTGAAAAATTGAGTACTGGAGTAAGACACATCGGGAATACTGATCAAACGTGATGAGGAGAGGGGTGCGCTCAGGGCGTTTCTATCAGCAGGGTTTTGTGGTAAAATGGCATGAAAGATTTAATCCGTTGGAAAGAGAAGAGGGAGGCGATGCACATGGTTACGGCCCGGCGCTGGAATGCCCTTGTGCTGTCGCTTACTTTTTTTCTGCTGTTGCTCTGCGCCCTGGCGGTCTTCCTTCTGGACCCCTTTGAGCACTACCGGGAATCCGGCATCCTGCCGCTCTACGATCAGGAGAGCTACAACAACCCCGGCATCGCGCGGAATTACGATTATGATGCGGTAATCCTCGGAACCTCTATGGTGGAGATGAGCCGCCCTTCCGTGGTGGACGAGGCCTTCGGCGTGCGCTCCGTCAAGCTGCCGATGCGGGGCAGCCATACGGCCCAGATGGGCTGGCAGCTTTCCCACATCCTGGAAAAACGCCCCCTTTCGCTGGCTATCCTCGCGGTGGATGCCTACAGCCTGATGGGCCCGCCGGACGATGACGAGGAGATCGTTGAATACCTGTGGAACGATTCGGCAGCGGATGACGTCAATTATCTCCTCAACCGCGATGTGCTGCTGGTCAAGCTCCCGCGCCTGCTGAAAAACCGCGGCCTTTCCCTGGAGGGGAAACGGGATGCGATGTACCAGTGGGTGGATGTGACCTTTTCGGAGAAAAGCGTCCTTGATACCGTGACCTTCCAGAAGCAGAAGGAGATGCAGCCGGCAGACACGCGGCTGGAGCGTTCCACCGAAAACATCCGCAGGAATCTCATCCCATGCATTGAGGCGCATCCGGAAACGCGGTTCTGCATTTACATGCCGCCCTATTCGGCAGCCTACTGGTATCAGGTTACCCGGGGCGGCCTTGCGGAGCAGCAGTACCGCTCCAGGCGGCTCGTGTGCGAACTCCTGCTTTCCTATCCCAATGTGGAGATCTATGACTTCTCCTGCCGGCTGGACTGGATCGAAAACCTTAACAACTATTTCGACTACTCCCATCACAGTACGCAGGTCAGCGACGCGCTGATGGCGGCGATGGCGCGCGGGGAGAACCGTGTGAACTCCGCAAAGGAGATGGAGGCCGGCAGCGAACTGCTGCGGCAGGCGGCAGAGGCGTTTGCCGCGCGCTATGAACCGTGAGTTATCGACAGACTTATCCCCATTTTGTGGACAAATGAAGGATTCTGCACAACAGGTTGTGGAGCAACTGCCCCTGACGGAAGCGTAAGAGGCAGTTGTTTCTTTGCGGAGGAATAAAGGAGAAAAGGCAGGAATCCGGGAACCGTCCGGTGAATTAATATAGATTGATGATCTTTGAAGAAAAGCGGTTATAAGGGGAACAGCGATGGAAGAACGGGCAGGCATTTCGCGGATGGCAGGCGAAGAGGAGTACGCGGCGGCGCAGGCGCTGCTGCGGGAAAACGCCGTTCGCCCTCTTGGAATGGAGGCGGGCGAGCTCGTTTATGCCGTCGGCAAGGCGGACAGGCGGGTCGTTTACCTGCGCCCGGACGAGTCGCTTTCAGGCCGGTGCGGCTGTGGCACGCCCGGTGTATGCCGCCATATCGCGGCAGCGCTGCTGGATGCGGTTTCCTCCGGCCGGCTGGAAATCGCAAGGCGGCAGAGAAAGCTGGCAGCCGCGGCGCGTCTTAGGCAGGAGATGAGCGATCTGCTGCCGGAGGGCAGGACCCTGCAGCTGGAACCGCGGCTGCAGCTGGAGGCGGCGGGCGGCAGGACCGTGCGAGTCTCTTTGCGCACAGGACAGGACAGGCTGTATGTGGTGCGCAGCCTCTGGCAGTTTTTTGAGGCGCTGGAGGAGAGGAAGGAAATCACCTTCGGCAAGAGCAGCGCGCTGGTGCCGGAATGGAACAGCTACAGCGAGGCAGACCGCGCGCTGCTGCAGCTGCTCTGCGATGCCTGCAGGATGGCCGAAACCGCCGGCACTCTGGTCCGTACCGGGTCTGCCGCGCGCTTTCTCACCGTACCGGAGCGCATGCTGCCCCGGCTGCTGCAGATGCTGGAAAAACGTCCGTTCCGCCTTTCGGACGGGGAAAAGGAGTGGATCCTCCCCGGGATTTCGGAAGGAAAGGTGAACCTGTCCTTCAGCATGGGCATGCGCGGGCGGGAGATCGAAGTGCGCGCCGAAGCGCCGGCAGGGCTCCGTTTTATCGACAGGGACGGCTTTTATGTGTACAGCGGAGGGGAGATCCTGCGGACGGAGCGCGCGCAGCGGGCTGCGCTGCGCTCGATGGAGGGCGGCAATACGGTCTTTACCTTCGCCCCGGAGGAGAGCGTCTTTGCGGTGTCCCAGCTGCTGCCGCGCCTGAGAAGCGCCGGCGAGGTGGAGATCGAAGGGCGGCTCAAGGACAGGCTGATCAACCGGCCGCTCAAAGCGCGGGCCAACCTGGACCGCGTGGGCGAAGCCGTCGTGTGCCGGCTCGTCTTCCATTACGGCGAGGTCGCCGTCGATCCCTTCAGCCCACAGGAGCAGGAGACGGAAAACGGGCTGCTGATGGTGCGGGACGCGGACGGCGAGCGCCGTGCCATGGATGTGCTGGCTGCCTGCGGTTTCCGCATGAACGGCGGACAGGTAACGCTGCAGGGACACGCCCGGATCTGGCGCTTTTTCACCGAAGGGCTGGCGCAGCTGCAGGAATGCTGCGAGGTCTGGCTGTCGGAGGCGTTCCGTCACATGCGCCCGCGCAGGGCGTCGCTGTCCGGGCGGCTCGGCGTGCGCGGCGGCGCCATGCAGCTGGAGCTGCTGCTGGACGGGCAGCCCTTTGAGGATACGGACGGCATCCTGCGCGCGCTGCGGGAGAAGAAGACATGGTACAGGCTGCCGGACGGCGCCTTCCTGGATCTCTCCGGGCTGGGGGACTGGCAGGAGGTCGCTGAAACGGCAGAGATACCGGAAAACCCGGAGGAAACGGGCAGGGGACCTGCGGAAATCGCCGGGTACCGCGCGCTGTGGCTGATGAACCTCCTGGGGGAGAAGGATCTTCCGATCGAGGCGGATGCCGAAGTGCGCCGGCGCTACGGACGGGGGCAGCAGCAACCGGATCCCTGCCCCGAGGCGCTGGCAGAGCTGCTGCGGCCCTATCAGGTGCGCGGCTTTGAGTGGCTGCAGAGCCTCTACCGCCTGGGGATGGGCGGCATCCTTGCGGACGACATGGGCCTGGGAAAGACCCTGCAGGTCATTGCGCTGCTGCAGTGGGCAAAGGAAAAGGAAGGCACGCGGCCTTCCGTCATCATCGCGCCGACCTCCCTGCTCTACAACTGGAAGACGGAGATCGAGCATTTCGCGCCCTCACTCAGTACAGCGGTCGCCGAAGGCGGGCCCGCGCAAAGGGAGCGAAAGATCCTCGAAATGGAAGCGCATCCGGAGAAGACGGATGTCTACCTCACGAGCTATCCGCTGCTGCGCAGGGACAGTGCCCTGCTCTCCGGGGTTTCCTTCCGCTTTGCCATCCTGGATGAGGCGCAGCACATCAAGAATGCTGCGAGCGCGGGTGCCGGCGCGGCGCGGGAGCTCAAGGCCGTATCCCGCTTCGCCCTCACGGGCACGCCGATGGAGAACCACCCGGGGGAGCTTTGGTCCATCTTCGACGCAGTGCTGCCCGGATATCTGGACAGCTTTTCCCGTTTCATGCAGCGCTACGGGGAAGGCGGAGACGCGGCAAGCCTGCGGCGGCGCATCCGGCCCTTCCTGCTGCGCAGGCTGAAAAAGGACGTCCTCTCCGATTTGCCGGAGAAGACGGAAAGCGTGCTGACCGCGGAGATGACGCCGGAACAGCGGCGGGTCTACCGCGCGGCGCTGCAGCGCCTGCGCCCGGACGAACGGACGCTTTCCGGCGGCGGGCGCTTCCGCGTGCTGGCCGCACTGACAGAGCTGCGGGAAGCCTGCGGCCATCCTTCGCTCATCCTGCCGGAGTATGCGGGCTCCAGCGGCAAGCTGGACCTGTTGATGGATATCCTGCCCGGGGCGCTGGAGAGCGGACACCGCGCGCTCATCTTCTCGCAGTTCACGCGGATGCTGCGCATCATCGAGCGCAGGCTGGAGGCGACGGGCATCGAAAACTTCTATCTGGACGGCGAAACGCCGGCCCGGGAGCGCATGGACAGGGTGCAGCGCTTTAATGCCGGAGAGGGGCAGATCTTCCTCATATCGCTGAAGGCGGGCGGCGCAGGGCTCAACCTCATCGGCGCGGACTGGGTGATCCATTATGACCCGTGGTGGAACCCCGCCGCGGAGGATCAGGCGACAGACCGTGTCCACCGCATCGGCCAGACGAAGAGCGTGACCGTAACGCGGCTGGTGACGCGTGACAGCGTGGAGGAGCAGGTCATCCGCCTGGGCGAGCGCAAGCGCGAGCTGTTTGAAAAGATGATCGAGGCGGGAGAGGCGTTCCCGACGCAGCTGACGGAAGAAGAGATCCGCTCGCTGTTTGAGGACACGCATGCGTAAGGAGGACAAGGCTTTGAGCGATGTACATACAGGGCACAGGCAGCGGCTGCGGGAGCGCTTTTTACGGGAGGGCCTTGCATCCTTTACGGAAAGGGAGACACTGGAACTCCTGCTGATGTACGCCATCCCGCAGAAGGACGTAAGTCCGCTGGCGGCAGAGCTGCTCGTGCGCTTCGGCTCCCTGTCCGGCGTACTGGAGGCGGACCGCGCGTCGCTGCTTTCGGTCGCCGGGGTGGGAGAAAACGCGGCGACCCTGCTGTCGCTGATGCCCCAGCTGATGGGCCGGTATGAGCAGAGCCGGCTGGGCGAGAGGCCTGCGCTGAGCGATCCCGCCTCCACCGTGCGCTATGCCAGGACGCTGTTTGCGGGAGCTCAGGAGGAGCGCGTCTTCCTCATCTGCCTGGATTTGTCCGGCCGGGTGCTCCGCGCGGCGCTGCTGCGCAGGGGGACGCTGGACGAAGTCTCCCTGTACCCCAGAGAGGTGGTGGAGCAGGCGCTGCAGGCGCACGCGCACGCCGTCATTCTGGCGCACAACCATCCCGGCGGCACGCCGCAGCCTTCATCAGCGGATATCGAAACCACGCGCCGCGTGGTGGATGCGCTGGGCGTCGTGGGCATCCGTGCGCTGGACCACGTCATCATCGGCAGGGATACCGCGTATTCCATGGCCTCCGGCGGGCTGATCAAAAACGGAAGGATCTCCGGGGAGAGTCTGCGCGCGGGCAGCGCGGCATCACTGACCCGTCAGGTCCCGGGGCTGGGATGGGAGGCGGAGAGCAAATGATGAAAGGCAGGCGTTTGGCAATGGCGTTGGCGATCCTCGCGGCTGCGGCGCTGCTGTCGGCCGCGGCGCTCATCCTCTGCGTCTTCTGGATGGAGACCCATCTGCCGCCGGAAGGGGAGACGGACGTCATCCTCGTTCTGGGCGCGCAGGTGAAAGAGGACGGGACGCCCAGCGTGGCGCTGGAGCGCCGGATGGGCGTGGCGCTGGAGGCCTACATGGAAAAGCAAAGGCCCATCATCTGCTGCGGCGGCCGCGGCGCAAACGAGCCGGCAGCGGAAGGTGCCGTGATGCGCGCGTGGCTGATCGCCAAAGGGTGCCGTGATGCGGACGTGCTGGCGGAAACCGCTTCCATCAACACCCGGGAGAACCTGATCAACGCTAAAGCCATGATGGAGGCGGAAGGCTGCAGCCGTGCCCTGATCGTCACCAGCGATTACCACGTGCCCCGCGCGCTGGCGCTGGCCAGACAGGTCAGCATCGAGGCCAGTGGAAGGGGCTCGGAGAGCAAGCCGGAATACTTTATCAAAAACCACCTGCGGGAAGGCCTCAGCTGGCTGAAATTCCTGTGGGAGAGCCGGAGGAGCCGATGAATCGGGAGAGACTGGTGCGCGGGCTGGCTGCGCTGGAAATCGAGGCGGACGCTGCGGCGCTGGAGCGCTTTGAGGCCTTTCACGCCATCCTGGACGAGTACAATCAAAGAATGGACCTCACTGCGGTGCTGGAGGAGGACGAGCGCATCGACCGGCACGATCTGGACAGCGCCGCGCCGCTGGCGCTGGGCCTTTTGAAGAGGGATGCGAAGGTCATCGACGTGGGGACAGGCGCCGGTTTTCCCGGCATGCCCCTGCTCATCCTTCGCCCGGACCTCAAAATGACGTTCCTGGATGCGCTGCAGAAGCGGATCGCCTTCCTGGAGAATACTCTGAAGCGCCTGGGCCTTACGGCCGAGACGCTCCACGCGCGCGCGGAGGATGCGGGCCGGATGGAAGCGCACAGGGAGCGGTATGACGCGGCGCTCTCCCGCGCGGTAGCGAATTCCGCCGTGCTGCAGGAGCTGACGCTGCCCTTCGTCATGCCGGGCGGCATCGCCGTCGCGTGGAAAGGGCCGGGCGTCGCGGAGGAATGGCAGCAGGCGAAACGGGCGGCTTACCTGCTCGGCGGCACGCTGCGGGAACCGGTGCCCGCACCCGTTCCCGGCCGGCCGGAGTGGGGCCATATGCTGCTTATCACCGACAAGACAAAAAAGACGCCCGGGGCCTATCCCAGGCGGGCAGGCCTGCCGGGGAAAAAGCCGCTGGGGGCGTAGGACGTGACGGAGGGGTTTAACCCTCAGTCAGCCTGCGGCTGACAGCCCCCTGTAAAGGGGGCCGCACTGCGGTGCGAAGGATTGATCAGCGGAACTTTGAAAAACTAAGGCGCTTCATTTACTTCGCCGCAAAGCGGCGCCTCCCCTTTGTAGGGGAGGATTCGTCGATGGCTTTGCCATCGATCCCCGGCAAAGCCGGGGACGTACGGCCCGCAGGGCCTACGCCAGTGGCACGGCGAAAGCCGTGACGGAGGGGTTTAATATGCCGAGAAACAATTATGCATACAGTGACAAACTGAGGCCATATGCTCGGGAGAACAGGCATAGCCCGACACATCAGGAAAGGGAACTTTGGTATCGTTTCCTGCGGAATTATCCGGTAAAAATCTATCGGCAAAGAATGATCGGTGTATATATTGCAGATTTCTATTGTGCTGCCGCAAAGCTGATCATAGAGCTGGACGGAAACCAGCACCATACAGAGGAAGGACTTGCCAGTGACCGCAACCGTACCGCTGCGCTGGGTGAATTCTTAGTAGAAGTTATCCGGTTTTCAAATGAGCAGGTAGATAACCACTTCAATGAAGTCTGTCAGGTAATTGACAGGACTATTAAGGAACGGATGAAAACTAAAAAGAAAACCCTCAGTCAGCCAACAGCTGACAGCCCCCTGCAAAAGGGGCCGCGCTGCGGCGCGGGGGATTGATCAGTGAAGTTTTGAGAATCGAAGCAATATTTGTTTCTTAAAAAAATCACCCGCCCCATTTACGGAGCGGGTGATTTTATGCGGCTTAATCAGAACTTGAGGCCGTTGACCTTGATGCCGGGGCCCATCGTGGAGGAAAGCACGACGCTGCGCAGGTAGGTGCCCTTGGCAGCAGCGGGCTTCGCGCGGACGATAGCGCCCATCAGGGTGTTCAGGTTCTCGGTCAGCTGCTCGGCGGTGAAGGACTTCTTGCCGACCGGGCAGTGGATGATGGCCTGCTTGTCGAGACGGTACTCGACTTTACCGGCTTTGATCTCGGAAATTGCCTTGGCGACGTCCATGGTGACCGTACCGCTCTTGGGGTTAGGCATGAGGCCTTTCGGGCCCAGGATACGGCCGATACGGCCGACGACACCCATCATGTTCGGGGTCGCGACGACGACGTCAAACTCAAACCAGTTCTCGCTCTGGATCTTCTGAACGAGCTCCTCAGCGCCGACATAATCCGCGCCGGCAGCCTCGGCTTCCTTGGCCTGATCGCCCTTGGCGAAGACGAGCACGCGAACGGTCTTGCCGGTGCCGTGCGGCAGCACGACAGCGCCGCGGACCTGCTGATCGGCCTGACGGGGATCGACGCCCAGGCGGATGGAAACCTCGATGGTCTCGTCGAACTTGGACTTAGCGGTCTGCATGGCCAGCTTGACAGCCTCTTCCGGATCGTAGAGCTTGCCGGCTTCGATGAGCTTTGCGCTCTCCAGATACTTCTTGCCGTGTTTCATTTTTCGTTCCTCCTTGTGGTGCAAACGGCGCCTTCGCGCCTTCCACAGTCTTCATCCCCTGCGGGGATGGGTGTTTGTGCTCAGTCCTCGGCCACGGTGACACCCATGGAGCGGGCGGTACCCTTGACCATGCTCATCGCGGCTTCGATGCTGCCGGCGTTGAGGTCGGGCATCTTCTTCTCCGCGATCTCGCGGACCTGCGCCTGCGTCAGCTGGCCGACCTTCGTCTTGTTCGGCACGCCGCTGGCGGTCTCAATGCCCAGGGCCTTCTTGATGAGGACCGGGACGGGCGGCGTCTTGGTGATGAAGGTGAAGGAGCGGTCGGAATACACGGTGATGACGACGGGGATAATCATGCCGACGTCGTTCTTCGTGCGCTCGTTGAACTCCTTGCAGAAGCCCGGGATGTTAACACCGTGCTGGCCCAGAGCGGGGCCGATAGGCGGCGCCGGATTGGCCTTTCCGCCCGGCACCTGCAGCTTGATCATGCCTGTAACTTTCTTTGCCATGGTCTGTTCCTCCTCAATCTGTGGTTACGCGGAACCTCTCGGTTCCTCCCACGCGTCGTGGCGCGCCTTACAGGCGCTCCACCTCCGAGATATCGAGTTCCACCATCGTCTTGCGGCCCAGGATGGAGATGGAAACCTGCACCCTGTGTTCCTCGGCGAAGACCTGCTCCACCGTGCCGATGGCATTCTCGAGATTCTCCTGCTTGATGCGGACGTTGTCACCGGCCTGCAGGTCGATGTGCACCGTCCCCTGGCAGCTGGTCATCCGCTCGAACTCTTCGTCCGTCAGCGGGATCGGCTCGCTTCCCGGGCCCACAAAGCCCGTGACGCCGCGCGTGTTGCGCACGACATACCAGCTCTCCGTGGTCTTGATCATCTTGACCAGCACATAGCCCGGAAAGATCTTGTGCTGGATGGTATGGGGCTTTCCGTTGCGGATCTCCACAACCTCTTCAATCGGTACCATGACCTCCTGAATGAGATCGCCCATGCCGTTGTTTTCAACCGTCTTGCGAAGATCGGTCGCCACCTTGTTCTCGTAACCCGAATAGGTATGCACGACATACCAAAGGGCTTTTTCCTGTGCCATACCCTCTGCTCCTCTCGCCCCGTCTTACAGCGCGATCAGCTGCTTCACGAGGAAGGAAGAGGCTGTATCCAGCACGCCGACGACAATGGCCAGCACGACGACAAAGGCGATAACGACGAGGGAGTAATTGATGAGATCCTCGCGGGAAGGCCAGGCGACCTTTTTGAGTTCGGCCGCCATGTTCTTGAAAGCACCCTGGATGCGGCCGGGGAGGGCCTTGCACCAGGCGGCTGCGCGGCTGAAGAAGCCGGGCTTCTCCGTCGTTTTGACTTCCTTTTTCTCAGACATCTCTCTCACATCCTTATTCCGTTGTGCGTAAGCGTCAGCGGGTTTCTTTATGAACCGTGTGCTTCTTGCAGAAACGGCAGTACTTGCGCATTTCGATACGGTCAGGGTCGTTGCGCTTGTTCTTCATCGTATTGTAATTACGCTGCTTGCACTCCGTGCACGCCAGCACGATCTTCACGCGCGATCCGGCTTGAGCCATCCTGGCACCTCCTTATCCTTTACGGCAGACGAAATACGCCTGCCAAACATGCTCCGCTATTATACGGCAGCAGGGGGGCAGTGTCAACAGAAAAAGCCGGAAAATCTCAAACTTTCTTCTTTTTTCTTTGAATTTCGCCCTTTTTCAGGGAAAGTGCCCTGATTTATCCAGTAATAGCAGAAAAATAATTGTTTTCACTTCGGCGGCTGCCGGAGGATCGCCGCGAGATCCTCCTCCGGATTGCCGTATCCCATGAGGCTTTTGACCAGCCCGTCGCCGTAGCGGTTCATCATAAGGAAGGGGATCGCGATGGTGCGGTCCACGTCCTTCAGGGAAGGCGTTCCTTCGATGGCGGAGAGCGCGCAGGCGAAGCGCACCTCTCCGCTGCGGTAATCGAGCCGGAAGCTGCCGAACTTCAGCATGCAGTTGGCCCGCGTGATGTATTCCGCGACCTGGGAGCGCACGTCCTCCGTGGCCTTGATGGGGCATACGCAGACCGCCTCGATGTCTGTCGGGTTGGCGAAGACGTGCATGACGCAGGAGTTCAGCTTGCCGTTCATCATCATATTCATGGTGATGTGCAGAATCTTTTCATCATCCCGCTGGACCGTATAGCGGAACTTGCGCGCCTTGAGGCACTCGATCACGCGCGCGGCGAGGATGTCGCGCTGTGAAACCGGAGCGGTCTCCCTGCGGGCCTCCTCTTCGGCGTAGTCGACGCGGATGGTCAAATGATCCGCCGTCGCGGAAGATGTGGCTGCGGTCTCGTTTGCGTCTTGGGCGGACACGTCTGTCACGGCGGCTTCTCCGGTCTTGGGGCTTTCATCTGCGGCGGCGTCCGGTGCGGACCCGACCGCGTCCGCATCGATCTGCTCGGCTTCGGGCAGAGAGGCTTCTTTTTCTTTGGCGGAACCGGGCAGCATGTCCTTCAGCTTGTCCATAATACTCATAGATTTCCTCCCTTATGGCGCTGCGCCCGGAAACTGCCGAAGAGGCGGTTCAGGGGCAGCAGACAGAGATAAAAGGCGAACAGGATGGCGCTGTGCGGCGCCCCGATGGCCGAAAGCGGCGCTCCGCCTGCGATGGACCAGGGGACGAGGGGCGCGATGAGGATGGCGGAGTTTTCCAGATCGAGCGCCAGCGCATTTCGGTCTTTATAAAGCCCGCTGCAGAGCTGATGGGTGAGCATGACGGCCAGCGTCTGGTTGCAGCCGATCATGGAAGCGGGAATCGAGGTGAGGAACATCGCAGCGTAGGGGTTGGTCCGCTCTGAAACGTGCCGGAGCAGGCGCGTCTCCCCGTCCAGCAGGCCGGTCTCACGGAAGATGCCGGCGTAGGCGGAGGAGAGGCAGACGATGCAGAAGACGCGGAACATGGAGAGGATGCCCCCGCCGTTGATCAGCACTGCAGCCTGCGGATCGCCTGCGGTAAAGCCGAAGACGACCATGCGCAGGAGAGCGGCAGCCGGGATGCGCTGGACGAAGAGCGCCAGCGGCAATGAAGCGGTGATGCTGCACAGCATGGCGATCTTGACCGGCACGCGGAAGGCGGACAGCGCGAGGATGACCAGCGCGGGCAGAACGCAGACAGGCAGGAGGCGGAATTCCGCCGAGAAGATGCGCCGCAGATCCAGCGCCTCGCCGCCCGGCGATGTCACAAAGCCGATGATGCCGTAAACGGCCGCTGTTGTAAGGAAGGGAAAGAAAGCGGTGCGCAGCATCCCACGGATATTGCGGTAAATATCGGTGCCGGTAAGCTCGGCGGTGAGCAGGGCGCTTGTGGAAACGGGAGAGCAGCGGTCGCCGACGAAGATGCCGGAGAGAACCGCGCCGCCGATGAGGCGGATGTCGACGCCGAGGCTCCTGCCCATGGTGGCGCAGATGACGCCCATGGTGGCAGCGGTGCCCAGCGCCGTTCCCGTGAGGGTGGATACGCCGCCGCACAAAAGAAAGGTCATCACCAGGAAAGCGTTGGGCCGGATGAGCAGCGAAGCATAGCTGACGATGACGGGGATGGTGCCTGCGGCACGCCACACGGCCGTAAGGGTGCCGATAAAGACGAGGTTGAGGAGGATATTGCGGGCCGAACGGATCCCGGAGAGGCACATCCCACCGAGGGCGGGGAAAGAGAAGCCTTTCAGTCTGCCGTAGGCGAGAAAGATGCAAAGGCCGATCAGAAGTGCCGCGACCAGCGACCCCTGAAGCAGGATACAGCCGATCAGCACAGCACAGAAGGATGCAAGGGTGATCCCTTCCAGCAAAAAAGACACCGCTTTCAATCAAAAGATGAGGCTATTATAGCGCCGGGATTATGGAGAAGCAATGGTAAAACACGAACCGCCAACGGCCGGAATCCGTTGGCGGTTCTATCCATCTCGTAAATAACGGAAGGGTGGAGTCCTAACCTACCACTCCGTCTGTCTGCATTGTATCCTGAAAACAAAAAGATGTCAACCAATTGCTGATAAAGATACGGTTGCTGCAAGCAAAGGCATGAGCTTGCAGCAGCCGGTTTTTCTTATTTGTTTTTGACCAGCGGCGTGAGGTGCCAGATCCGGTCGTTGTATTCGCGGATGGTGCGGTCGGAGGAGAAGACGCCGGACTGGGCGACGTTGATGATCTCCTTGCGCGTCCAGGCGCGGGAATCCTCATAATCGTGGGCCATGCGCTGGCGTGCCTGCTGGTAGGAGCCGAAGTCCTTGAGCACGAGATACGGATCGGCCATGCCGCCGTTGTCCGAGAAGACGAGGGCACGGTAGAGGCCTTCGAACATCTTGGGGTTGTCGGGCGTGAGCGAGCCGTCGAAGAGCATGTTGAGCGCGCGGCGGATCTCCGCGTTGTTCTCGTAGATGTCCAGGGAGCGGTAGGAACCCGTTGCGTACAGGGCTTCCACTTCCTTGGAGCGCATGCCGAAGATGTAGCAGTTGTCGGGGCCGACGAGATCCGCGATCTCCACGTTCGCGCCGTCCAGCGTGCCCAGGGTTACGGCGCCGTTCATCATGAACTTCATGTTGCCGGTGCCGCTGGCCTCCTTGGAGGCGGTGGACAGCTGCTCGGAGATCTCGGAAGCGGGGATCAGCACCTCGGCGGTGGAGACGTTGTAGTTGCGCAGGAAGGCGATCTTCAGCATCTTGTTTGCGCGCTCGTCCTTTTCGATCTTGGATGCGAGCACGTTGATGAAGTGGATGATCTCCTTAGCCCTGCGATATCCCGGGGCTGCCTTCGCGCCGAAGATGAAGGTATGGGGCGAGATGACGAAGTTCGGATCGTCGCAGATGCGGTTGTAGAGCACGAGGATGTGCAGCGCATTGAGCAGCTGGCGCTTGTACTCGTGCAGGCGCTTCACCTGTACGTCGAACATGCTGTCGGGATCCAGCACGAGGCCCTGATGGCGGTTGATCCAGCGGGAGAAGCGCTCCTTGTTGCTGTGCTTGATGGCGGCAAACCGTTCGATGAAGGCAGCGTCATCCGCCAGAGGCATCAGCTTCTGCAGCTCCATGAGGTCCGTGCGCCAGCCCTGGCCGATCGCCTCGTCCAGCAGGGCGGAGAGATCCGGGTTGGCCAGCATCAGCCAGCGGCGCGGCGTGATGCCGTTGGTGATCGCGGAGAATTTCTCCGGCATGATGCTGTAGTAATCGGCAAAAGTGCTGCGCTTCAGGATGTCGCCGTGCAGCTGGGAAACGCCGTTGATGGAATGGGAATAGGCGATGCACATATTGGCCATGTGCGCCTGATCATAGGCGAGGATGGCCATGTGCCCGATGCGCTCCCACTGGCCGGGGAAGCAGTCAAACAGGTATTGGCAGAGGCGGCGGTTGAGTTCCTGCATGATGGAGTAGATGCGCGGCAGGGTCTCCCGCAGCATTTTCTCCGGCCACTTCTCCAGCGCTTCCGCCATGATGGTGTGGTTGGTGTAGGCGACCGTCGCTTCGGTGATGCGCTCCGCCTCCTCCCAGGGCAGGTGCTCCTCATCCACCAGGATGCGCATCAGCTCCGGGATGACCATGGCGGGGTGCGTATCGTTGATGTGGAAAGCCACCTTTTCCGGCAGCAGGCTCATGTCGTTGCCGTTGACGCGCTTGAAGTCCTTCAGTGCGTACTGCAGCGTGGCGCTGACCAGGAAGTACTCCTGCATGAGGCGCAGCTTTTTGCCCTCGGGCGTGTTGTCCTCGGGATAGAGCACCTTGGAGATCTGCGCCGCGATGGAGTCGTCATTCTGCTTGGCGTAGCTCTCTACGGGCTCGTCCGGGTTGAAGTTCTTGGGCAGCACGGCGCTCCAGGTGCGCAGGCGGTCGATGACGTCGCTGTTGTAGCCGACGATGGGCAGGTCATACGGCACGGCGATGACGTCTTCCGTATCCTCCAGGCTCACATAGTTGTGGCCGTCGACGCCCCACTGCTCGACGAGCTTGCCGCCGAAACGGATCCGTACGGCGTCCCGCTGAGTGGGGATCTCCCACGCGTTGCCGTAGGTCAGCCACTCATCGGGCACCTCGACCTGCTGTCCGTCCACGATGCGCTGGCGGAACAGGCCGTACTCGTAGCGGATGGTGCTGCCCATCGCGGGCAGATCCAGCGTCGCCATGGAATCGAGGAAGCAGGCGGCAAGGCGGCCCAGGCCGCCGTTGCCCAGCGCCGGTTCCGGCTCCTCATGCAGCACGCCGCGCAGGGTGAGCCCCAGATCGGCGAAGGCTTCTTCATATTCCTTGGTGGAGCAGAGGTTCAGCAGGTTGTTGTGCAGCCAGCGGCCGGTCAGAAACTCGATGGAGAGATAGTAGAGGCGCTTGGCATGAGTGGCGCGGCGCGCTTCCTTTTCAAAGCGCCATTTGAGCATGATCTGGTCGCGCACGGTGGACGCCACGGCGGCATAGATCTGTTTGGGTGTGGCTTCATCGATCGTGCAGCCGTAATAGCGCAACAGCTTGTCCAGAATGGACTCTTTTATGGCTTCCTTGTTGTATTCGCTTTTAAGCGGCATATTTAAACCCTCCCGGTATAAAATCAAAATCCCGTCGTGCTCACGGACAGCCCGTGCACACGGCGGGTATTATATCATGAGTGTCAAGCAATTGACAAGAAAAACGCCAAAACGGTTTCGGAAAGGCGAAGGACACTCACTCGCGGATGCGGGAAATCTTTGCGCCGAGGCTGTTCAGCTTCTCTTCCAGGTGCTCGTAACCGCGGTCGATGAAGTGCGTGTTGTAGATCTCCGTCGTCCCCTGCGCCATGAGGCCGGCGATGACCAGCGCCGCGCCTGCGCGCAGATCGGAAGCCTCCACAGCCGCGGCGTGCAGCTGCGGGATACCCTGAATGACGGCCGTCTGTTCGTAAATACGGACATTGGCGCCCATGCGCTCCATCTCGTAGAGGTGGCGGAAGCGGGATTCGAAGATGTTTTCCACGATGGTGCTGGTACCCATGGCGGTGCACAGCAGCGCACTCATGGGCTGCTGCAGATCGGTCGGGAAGCCCGGATAGACCTGCGTTTTGAAGGATACGCCGCGGTGCGCTCCCAGCGAGCGGACGCGGATGGCGTCATCTCTCTCTTCCACGCGCGCGCCCATCTCCAGCAGCTTGGCGGTCAGCGCTTCCATATGGGTGGGGATGCAGCCGGTGATCGTCACGTCGCCGTGCGTGGCGGCCGCTGCGATCATCAGCGTACCGGTCTCGATCTGGTCCGGGATAACGGCGTAGGAACGCCGCGCAGCCAGCTTTTCCGCGCCGTAAATACGGATGACGTCCGTTCCGGCGCCTTTTACGCGGCAGCCGATGGAGCCCAGAAAGTTCGCCAGATCGACGATGTGCGGCTCCTTTGCGGCATTGTAGATGGTGGTGACGCCGCGGGCGCGCGTTGCGGCCAGCATGACGTTGACTGTGCCGCCGACGGTGACCATATCCATGAAGATGTCGGACCCGATCAGCCCGTTTGCCCTGGCAAATACGGTGCCGGCGTGGTTATCCACCTCCGCGCCCAGCGCGCGCAGCCCTTTGATGTGCTGGTCGATCGGCCGCCTGCCGATGTCGCAGCCGCCGGGCAGCGGTACCGTCGCCTCGCCGAAACGCGCAAGCAGCGCGCCGATGTAGTAATAGGAAGCGCGCATCCTGCGGCAGAGCTCCAGCGGCACGTCTGTCCTGCAGATGGTGGAGGCGTCCACACGCATGGTGCCCAGCGCGGGATCCCAGTCGACCTGCGCGCCCAGGTGCTTCAGCGTCTCAATGGAGACATGCACGTCTTCGATGTCCGGCAGGTTCTCCACGATGCAGGGCGCTTCGCTCAGGATGGTGGCGGGGATGATCGCAACGGCCGTGTTCTTGCCGCCGCTGACATGGACGACGCCTTCCAGCCGGTGTCCGCCCGAGATGAGCATCCGTTCCGCAGCCACGATCATCCCTCCTTTCACAATGGTGTCCCCCTATTATACACAAGACAGGGGAGGTTGGCAAATGGGGAGGCAATCAATCCTTCGCGCCGCAGAGCGGCCCCTTTTACAGGGGGCTGTCAGCCGCAGGCTGACTGGGGGTTAAACCCCTCCGACACGGCTGTGCCGTGCCACCTCCCCTATTCATGGGAGGCGCCGCTTTGCGGCGAAGAGAACAAAGAGGCTTAGTTTCTCAAAGCTTCGTAAATAGATTCCTTCGCGCCGCAGCGCGGCCCCCTTTACAGGGGGCTGTCAGCCGCAGGCTGACTGGGGGTTCGGTGTCCTCTGTTTTTATCCCTGCTGCGCGATGAGCGCGTCGGCATCCCGCTTCATGCGAAGGAAGTCCGCCTGCGTCAGCGGGATTTCCAGCGCGCGGACGTTCTCCTCGATCTGCGGGATCTTCCGGGCGCCGCAGAGCACGTGGACGGCGGGGGAGAGCATGCTGTTCCATTTGATGCACAGGTTGGCCGTCGTGCAGCCGTATTTTTCCGTGAGATCCTGCCAACCGCGCAGCATCCGGTTGACCTTCGGGATGTTCTCCTGGCGCCACCACACGCGGTTCTCCCGCACCTCGCCGGGCTTCGGCCGGTAATCATCCGGCGCTTTGCCGGAGAGAAGCCCCTGCTCGATGGGGGAGTAGGTCTGCAGGGAGATGCCGTGCGCCTCGCAGAAGGGGAGCAGCTCGGCCTCCGGTTTTCTGTCCAGGATGCTCAGCTTTTCCTGAATGACGTCCAGTTCGCCGGCCTGATCGTAATCGGACAGCACCTTGAGATCGACGTTGGAGGCGCCGATCGCGCGGATCTTTCCTTCCTGCTTCATCTTCAGCAGCTCGCCCATGGTTTCGGCGACCGGTACGCGGCCATAGTCCTTGCACTGCCAGTGGGTGTACAGCACGTCGATGGTATCAAGCCCCATCGCAAGCAGGCTGTCCTCCAGATCGCGCCGGATGGAAGCGGGGGTCAGGTTGCGGTATACCTCGTGTCCGTCGCGGGAAAAGTGGTAATCGCCCTCGCCGTTCCGCCACTGCAGGGCGCACTTGGTGGAAACGACGACCTGATCGCGCGGCAGGCCGCGCAGCGCTTTGCCGACGACCTCTTCGCTGTGTCCGAAACCATAGACGCGCGCAGTGTCGATCCACCGGACGCCGAGATCAAAGGCGCGGTGGATGGTGTCGATAGAAACCGCATCGTCGTTTTCACCCCACCAGCTGCCGCCGCCGATGGCCCAGCAGCCCAGACCGAGCGTGGGCACGGTGATCCCGCTGCGGCCGATCATCCTTTTTTCCATAAAACGGTCCCTCCTGTACTCAAGCGGAAACCCGCTGCTTTTTCCTGTATTGTATCCGATTTTGCCGTGGGGCGCAAACGGCTTTGCAGCCAAGGCTTCTCCCATTGAATTCCCGGACGGAGGATGATACAATGCGCGTACAGGGCAAAGCCCGAAAAAGCGCAGGAGGAAAAACTATGCAGCATCTGGAGTGGATATCGGACCCGAAGACGGAAGGCGCAGGCCGCCTGGCACCGCGGGCCTACTATATACCGACGGACACAGAGGGGAATCCCCGCATGAGGAGCCTGAACGGCACCTGGGATTTCGCTTATCTGGACAGCCCGCTGGATCTTCCGGAGGACGTGTCCGCGGTGCAATTCACGGACAGCATCCCCGTGCCCTCCTGCTGGGAGTGCCACGGCTGGGGGCAGAAGCAGTATCTCAATGTCAATTACCCGATCCCCTTTGATCCGCCGGCAATCCCTGCCCTCAACCCGGTGGGCGTATACCGGCGCAGCTTTACGGCAGGATCTGACGGCCTGCGCACCTTCATCGTCTTTGAAGGTGTTTCCAGCTGCATGATGCTCTATGTAAACGGTGTCTTTGCGGGGCTTACCAAGGGCTCGCACCTGCAGGCGGAATTTGACGTGACGGACCTTTGCCGCCCCGGAGAGAACTGCCTGACAGCCATCGTCTTCACCTGGTCCAGCGGCACATACCTTGAGGATCAGGATGCGTACCGTTATCACGGCATCTTCCGGGATGTCTATCTGCTGGAACGCCCGCAGGATCACGTGCGCGATTTCTTTATCCATACCGGCCTGGACGGCAGCGTGCAGGTGGATGCCGACGTGCAGGGGAAGTGCGCGGCAGAGATGACGGTGACCGCGCCGGACGGCGGCAGCTTTCCGCTGTCTGACGGCAAAGGCGCCGTTCCCGGCGTTCGGCTGTGGAACGCGGAGGATCCCCAGCTGTATACGCTGGAAATTCGCACGGCGGAAGAGGTCATCCGCGTGCCTTTCGGATTCTGCAGGGTTTCCGTATCGCCGGCGCGCGAGCTGCTGATCAACGGGCAGCCGATGAAGCTGCGGGGCGTCAACCGGCATGAGTCGCATCCGGACAAGGGCTGGACCGTGTCCCGCGAGGACATGGAGCGCGACCTGCTGATGATGAAGCGGCACAACGTCAACTGCATCCGCACTTCACACTATCCGGATCATCCGTATTTTTATGAGCTGTGCAGCCGCCTCGGCTTCTATGTGGTGGACGAGTGTGATATTGAAACGCACGGCGCGGACAACGCTTTCTTCGGCAAACCGGACAGGGCGATCGCTTCCCTTTCCGGCAACCCGGAGTGGAAAGACGCCTATGTCTCGCGCATGGTGCGCACCCTGGAGCGGGATAAAAACTGTCCCGCCGTCATCATGTGGTCGCTGGGCAACGAATCACAGATCGGTGACAACCACCGCGCGATGTCCGCGTGGGTGCGCCGGCGCGACCCCTCCCGGCCGGTCCATTACGAGCGCACGGCGTATCCCGATCCGCCTTATGGCGAGGGACAGTGCGAGATCGATCCCTGCGTGGACATCGTAAGCCGGATGTACCCGGATCTGGCGGGCGTCGAGTACCAGGGACGTGACGCCAAGGATCCCCGTCCGTACTTCATGTGTGAATACGGCCATGCTATGGGTAACGGCCCCGGCGGGCTGGAGGAATACTGGGATCTCGTCTACAGGTATCCGCGCCTCATCGGCGGCTGCATCTGGGAGTGGTGCGACCATGCGGTGCGCATGAAGGATGCCGAGGGCCGTGTGCTGGGGTTCGGCTACGGCGGAGACAGCGGCGAGTTCCCGCACGACGGCAATTTCTGCGTGGATGGCCTGGTCAGCCCGGACCGCGTGCCGGGTACGGGGCTGTTTACGATGAAGGCCGCCTATCGGCCGGCGCAGATCGATGCCCTGCAGCCCGCGGAAGGGCTCTTCCGGGTGACCAACCGGCTGGATTTCACCAATCTTTGCGCTTTTGCGCTGCGCTGGCGCATCGTCTGCGACGGAGAGACGGCTGCCTCAGGCGAAGAGCGGCTGGACATCGCGCCTCACGGGACGGCGGAAGTTCGTCTGCCCTTCCCGAAGACGCTGCCGCAGGCAAAAGACCTGCTTTCGGCGGAACTGTGCTTTGTGCTGGCTGAAGAAGAAAACTGGGCGCCGGCCGGCCATACGCTGTGCGCGGCCTCCTTCCCCCTCAGCGTCTTTGCGCCGTCTGAGGCGGAGAAGACCGCCGTCCGGGTTTCGGAGGCGGCGGGTACGCGGCTGCTTTGCGCCAGGGCCGGAGGCACGCTGTACACGGTCGACCGCGCGACGGGAATGATCTGTTCCATTCAAAAGAGCGGCGAGGAGCTGCTCGCCGCCCCGGCGGATCTCACCATCTGGCGGGCGATGACGGACAACGAGAGAGACATCAAGCGGGTCTTCCGGGAGCTGCACATGCACAAGGCGAGGTTCTTCTGCGCCGAATGCGCCCCGGGCGAGAAACCTGGAGAGATCATTGCAAAAGGAACGGTGGCTGCCGCCGCGCGCGTGCCGATGCTGCAGGTGACCCTGCGCTACCGGTTTGACGACGAGGGCGTAAAGGTATCCATACAGGCGCGGCGCAATCCCGATTTCGGCACGGATATCCCGGCCGGGATGCTGAACCATCCGTGGCTGCGCGATGCCAAAGTCTATCTGCCGCGTTTTGCGCTCCGCCTGCCGCTCCTGCGCGGTTTTGAGGGCCTGCGGTATCTGGCGATGGGGCCCTGCGAGTGCTATCCGGATCTTATGAATCACTGCAGGCAGGGGATCTTTGAGAGCACGGTGAGTGAGCAGTACTTCCCCTATATCCTGCCGCAGGAGACGGGCAATCACCTGGATGCGCGCTGGGTAGAGCTGACGGACTGCCGGAGCACCGTGCGGGTGGAAGGCGAGCAGTTTGAGTTTTCCGCGCTCCACCAGACGATCGAGGGGCTGGACGGGGCGCAGCATACGTGGGAGATCCCGGAGGAGAACCGGACCGACCTGCTGATCGCTTATAAAAACAGCGGCATCGGCACGGCCTCCTGCGGCCCCGCGCTCGACGTGCGCTACGCCTTCCTCGATACGGAATTCTCCTATTCCTTCAGGATCACGGTGAAGTAAAGAAGCTTCCGCTTCTGCCGGAAAACAGCATCAACCACATCCGCCCCGCTGCATGCAGCGGGGCGGCATTATTCTGTCAGCGGTGAAAAAACCGCCAGATCAGCGTTTTCAGTTTCGGCGCAGGCGTGTAGACGCTGATGCCGCCGTCTGCCACGGAAAAGACGCCGCAGCCGTCCCTGCCGATGACAACAGGCGGCCTGCCGCCCACGTCACAGCGGAAAACCTGTCCTGCGAAACGGCTGCCGACGTACATGCGCTTTTCGCCGCCGCGCGCATTCGTGCAAAGGAACGCGAGACCGCTGCCGGGGACGTTCGCAGTGCCTTCACGGGTCAGGCCGACGATATCGGCATCATCGAAATAGCGGTGCTCTTCGCCGAAAGCGCCGGTCCTGCGCAGGCGCATCAGCGCAGGCAGCTGGGAGACTGCCTTGATCCCGCGGGAAGGGATGCCGTACAGGTCGCCCCAGAAGACGCAGGGGAACCCGCTGCGGCCGAGGAGGATGAGCGCGTAGGCGGCGGGCTTGAACCAGCCGTCCACCCAGCTTTCCAGCGCCTGCCCGGGCTGGGTATCGTGGTTGTCCACGAAGGTGACGGAAAGCTCCGGACGGGCATCTGTCAGCGTGCCCGCAAACAGATTGCGCAGATCGTAAGCGCCGCCGGAGCGGGAGGCTTCATTAAAATGTGCGTGAAGCGGCACGTCGAAAAGGCTCATGCAGCTGCCGGTCCGGGCAAGGAAGGTTTCCAGCGCGGAGAGGTCGTAGTTCCAGTATTCACCGACGGCAAAGAGCTCTTTGCCGGTCTTGCGGCGGAGCGCGGAGAGCCATTCGGCCAGGAAAGACGCGCTGATGTGCTTGACAGCATCCAGCCGGAACGCGTCCGCGCCGCTGTTTTTGAGATACCAGATGCCCCAGCGGATGAGTTCCTGCTTGACTTCCGGATTCTGCACATCCACATCGGCGCCCATCAGATAATCGAAATTCCCGTGTTCCGCATCCACGTCGTCCGCCCAGCGTTTCCCGTCCACGAGAAAGAGGGAGTGGGACGGATCCTGCGTCGTATAGTCCACGCCGGTAAAGCAGCGGTGATCCCAGACAAAGCGGGAATAGCGCCCTTTCCGCCCCGGAAAAGTGAAGCGGGTATAACAATCGGCTTCCATTGCTTCACCGGGCGCGGCAGCGCGGTTTTCAGGGTTCACGGGGCGGACGGAAACGTGTTCCAGTTCATCGGCGCCCAGCCGGTGATTGAGAACGACATCGGCCAGCACCAGCAGGCCTGCACGCCGCAGGGCGGATATACAGGCGCGGTATTCCGCGGCTGTGCCGTATTTGGTGGCGACGCTGCCTTTCTGGTCGAATTCACCCAGGTCGTAGAGATCGTATACGCCGTAGCCCACGTCATTTGCGCCGGCTGAGCCTTTGTATGCGGGCGGCAGCCAAATGGCAGTAAAGCCGAGGCGGCGCAGCATCCGGGCATTTTTATGGATCAGGTTCCAGTGGCCGCCCGAAGGCAGCTCCCACTGAAAAGCCTGCAGCATCATTCCGTTCAGTTCTTTGTGAGTTTGGGTCAAACAGACACCTCCGTTTCATTTTCGCGGGATTATACGCCATTTCCCCGGAAAATGCAAAAAAACCGGAAAAGTCCTGCCGCGAGAAAGCCCATACGGCTGCTGCCGGCATTCGAAAGGAAATATGAAAAGCCTCCCCCGGCAGGGGAGGCCTTTTGGATGAGCGTAACGCTTATTTGACGGAACCCGTGATGCCTTCTGCGAACTGCTTTTGCAGCACGAAGAAGATGATGATGGTGGGCAGCGAGCAGAAGAGGACGCCCAGCATCATCATGCCGTAGTCCACGGCATAGCCGTTGGACAGGTTGGCGATGAGCATCGGCATGGTCTGCGCGCTGTTGTCCTTCATGACCACGCGGGGCCACATGTACGCGTTCCAGGAGTTCATGAAGGTGATGACCGCGGCGGCGGCGTAGGTGGAGCGCATGATCGGGAAATACATGTTGAAGAAGATGCGCAGTTCGCTTTCGCCGTCGATGCGCGCGGCTTCCAGTACATCCACCGGGAAGTTGCGCGAATTCTGGCGGAACATCATGATCATGAAAGGCGTCGAGATCGAGGGAAGGATGAAAGCCCAGACGGTGTTGAGCAGCTTCATCTTGGAGACCATCATGAACAGCGGGATCAGCGTCGCCACCTGCGGCACCATCATGGCCAGCAGCAGGATGGAGAAGAGCCGGTCCTTGTGCTTGTCGTGGTAGAGCTCGAAGCCGTATCCGGCCAGGGAGCACACGAACAGGCACACGACGGTCTGCACTGTGGAATACAGGAAGGAGTTGCCCATCGCCCGCCAGAGATCCTGCTGCTTGATGAGGTTCTGATAGTTGACCAGCAGGTTGGTGCCGAACCAGATCTTGCCGCGCGCGACCTCAACGGTGGTGTTGGTGGCGGCGGTCAGCATCCAGTACAGCGGGAAGACGGAGATAAAGGAAACGATGATGAGGAAGATATAGCTGGGAATGAGCCGGAGCTGGATGTGGGAAACGTTGTTTTTGCGCGGCGCATCAGTCACGGCTATCACCCACCTTCAGGTTGATTGCGGCCAGTACGGCGACCAGGATGAAGACGATGAAGGACAGCGCGGAGGCATAGCCGAAGTTGGCGACGCCCTGCCCCAGCGAGTTGTTGTAGATGTAGTGGGACATCGTGATGGTCGTATTGGCCGGACCGCCGTTGGTGAGGTTGACGGATTCATCGAAGAGCTGCAGGGTGCCGTTGATGGACATGATGCCTGTCATGACGATGACGGGCTTCAGCAGCGGGACGGTGATATTCCAGAAGGTCTTCCAGGCGTTCGCGCCGTCGATCTTCGCGGCCTCGTAGACGGAATACTCGATGTTCTGCAGGCCGGAGAGGAAGAAGACCATGTTGTAACCCGTCCAGCGCCAGAGCAGGGCGATGATGATGACCGCCTTTGCGCTGGCGGGGTTGCCGAGAAAGTTGTAGTTTTCCTTTAGGATGCCGATGCCGACCAGCGCGGAGTTGATGAGGCCCTGCGTGGCGAAGAGGGATTTGAAGATGATGGCGTAGGAAACCAGCGCCGTGGCGCAGGGCAGGAAGATCATCGTGCGGAACAGTCCGCGGAACTTGAGATCCTTGTTGTTGAGCAGCTGGGCCAGCAGGATGGCCAGGACCAGCATGATGGGGACCTGGATGATGAGGTACAGGAACGTATTGCCCATGGCCGTCTGGAACATCTTGTCCTGCAGCATGCGCTGATAGTTCCTGGTGACGGGCTCCGCCCACTTCATGTTGGCCGCGGAACCCGTCTGGAAGGAGATGATGAAGGCGCGGACCATCGGCCAAAAGCTCATGATGAAGATCAGCAGTGTCGCCGGCGTCAGAAAAGCCCAGCCGGCAGCCTGCTGCCTGGCCAGCAGCCCCATCCCTTTCTTCTTGTTCATAGGGGCTAAAACCTCCTTGCGTAAAGCCAAAGCAGGGAACCGGACACCCGATTCCCCGCCTTTGGATTACAGTCTGTCGCTGTCCGGTTCAATCTTACAGATCCATCGCGAAGCGCAGCTGGCTCTCTGCGTTCTGCAGGGCGGTCGCAACGTCGCTGCCCATCAGGATTTCCTGGATGGCGGCGCCGATGTACTGGCGGCAGGTGTAGTGATAATCGTTCTGCTCGACGATCGCAACGTGGGAGCCCATCTCAACGATGTCGGAGTAGATCGGCTGGCCGTTGAAGAAGGGCACGCCCTCTTTGTACACGTCGGACTGGCCGGCGCTGATGCAGCAGGTGATGACGCCGCCGTTGCGCAGCGCTGCGTCATAGGTCTTGGTGCTGCCGCCGAAGGTCTTGGCCAGGAAGTCCTTCGCGAGGTCGGGGTTCTTGCAGTTGGCGGTGATGTACAAGGAAGAGCCGCCGTTGGCCGCATAGCCTTCCGCGCCGGTGAGGGTCGGCAGGGTGGTGATTTCCCACTTGCCGCTGTTGTCAGCCACCTGGCTGATGGTGGGGATGATCCAGTTGCCGTTCATGACGCCCGCAACCTGGTCGCCCATGATGCTGCCGTCGGTATAGCCGGTCCAGTCGTTGGAGAGGAAGAGGATGTTCTTCTGGATCATCTCAACCAGCTTGGAGATGATCTGGACCATCGCTTCGTTCTCGGCGATGAAGGGCTCGCCGTCCTTGAACTGGGACAGGCCCTCGGCCTGAAGCATCATGTAGGGCAGGTCGTTGCCGCTGCCGTCCATGGAGAGGAGGTACTTGCCGGTCTTGGCCCAGACGTCCTCACCGATCTCGATGAAGCGGTCCCAGGTGATGCCGGTCACGTCGGCCAGGGTGTAGCCGCACTGCTCGAGGATGTCGACGCGGTATGCGAAGATCGCGGTGCCGTTGTCGACAGGCACGCCGTAGTGCACGCCGTTGATGGTGGAATAGGAGAGCTTCTCAGCGCCGAAGTCGTCCCAGTTGATGTCGGCGCCTTCCAGGCTCTGCCACGCGTCCGGATAGTCGGCGACGTAGCGCTGGATGAAGTGATCCTGGAACAGCACGATGTCGGAAAGGGTGCTGTAGTCGCCGGAGGAGCCGGCGGTCGTCATGGCGAGTTCCACGTCGGAGGAGCCGGAGACGGTGTTGATGACCAGCTCGAAATCCGGGTGCTCAACCTTGTAATCCGCTGCGGCGGCTTCCAGGGCGGGGATGTTGAAGTTGGGGTCCCACGCGGAAACGGTGAGGGTCTCGGCCATGGCGCAGCAGGCGACGAGGGCCATCATGCAGGCCAGGACCAGAGACAGGATCTTCTTGTTCATGTGAATTCCTCCTTTGATAAATGAAACTTATGCAGCCTTTCCAAATGACCGGGCTGCTCTTCCCCTTCATCTTATCATACTTAGTGCAGAATGTCCATAAAGATTCTATTATTTTCGCTATTTGAACAAAAATGTCTCTTTGAGCTTTTTCAGGCGAGCCGGACGCAGCCGGGCTTTTTCCGCCTTATCATTTCCAGTGCTTCGGGAGGAAACTCGCAAAGCAGCTTGATGCGCTGTCCGTTCTCCTGCGCGATCAGCGTATACCAGGGAACGTCTTCCCTGTAAGAGGTGTAATCGTATTTGGGCAGCCTGATCCCTCCTTTTTTATAAGGAAGGACCGCTTCGCCGTCCGGCAGGGAGAGGATCTCGAAATCTACAAGCGGGATCTCGTGCAGGCGCTGCCGTCCGCGGTCGCTGACGCGGTCAATGGTCAGCTTTCCGTCTTCCAGTGTGCACTCGTAATCCCGGACGCGGGCGGCGCCGTAAACAAAACGGCATGCGGCCATGCAGAAACAGGGCAGCATAAAGGCGCGGGAAAAGAGGATCCCCTGAAGGAGAAAAAAGACGGCCAGAACGCTCATGAGGATGGACAAAACGCGCTCGGAAGGGCGCTCCCGCCTGCGGACGGACCAGACGATGCTCTGCATAAAGGCCTCCCTGAAAAAGGATTCGCATTTGCCGCCATTATAAAGGCACAAACCGGCCCCCGCAAGTGCGCGCATTGCGCAACCCTGAGAATGATGCTAAAATGAATGGAAATTCGGCAAAGAGGAGGGGAGCGCCGTGGACGGGACGTGGTACAGGGCCGCCGGGCTCGCGTACGGCTATTTTGCTTCCCTCTGCGCGATTGCCATCGCGCTGCTGCTGCTCCGGAGGTTCCGGTCGGAACGGGCGCTCTGGCGGCGCATTGCACAGAGCACGCCCGCCGTCGGCTGCGCCTGTGTCTTCCGCGTGGTGAGCGAGGGCGGCAAGCGGCTGGCCAAAGGCACCCAGCTGCGCGTTCCCATGGAGGGGACGATGGGCTCCGCCGCGGGGTGCGACGTATGCATCCCCTATCGGAAAGTGCACCTGCGCTCCGCTTTCTTCTGGATGGAAAAGGACGGGCTGCACATGGCGCCGCTGCACAGGGACGGTTTCCTGGTGGACGGCGTGCAGGCGCAGCCCGGTGACGAGGCGATCCTGCGGGACGGCGCGGAGCTGCGTCTGGGCGATCTGCGCCTCCGGCTAAGTATGCAGCCCGGCAGGATTTCGGCGGCGGATGCGCCGGCCGGCCCTTACGTGACGCGAAAGAGGCGCGAGAGCGCACAGCGCGGCAAAGGGAGCGGGCTCGGCGCGCCGGGGCGGGCGAACGACAAGCGCAGGGGCCGGAAAGAAAAGAAGGAGCGTTCCGCTTCCCAGCGGGAGGCTAAGCGGATGGACGCGGCGACGCGGGACCGCCGCAGGATCCTTTCCCGCACCGCGGGGCTTGAAACAGGCCTTACGGCGCTGCTGACAGCGGTGTTTCAGGCTTCCGGCATGGTGCTGGCGCTGAGCCGCCCGGACGCCGAAATACCGCAGACGGCCCGGATGCTGTGCATGGCGGTCGTAGCGGCGGGCCTGTTTACGACGGCCCTTCTGCCCCGGTTTTTGCCCATCGACCCGCCTGCGATGGCGCTGACCAACTTCTTCTGCGGGACGGGCATCGTCATCCTGATGACGGTTTCGCCGCTGCGCGGACAGCGGCAGATGATCGTATACCTCTGCGGCCTCGTCTTTATGGTGCTGATGAGCCTTACGGTCACCCGGCTGCGCCATACGCGCGTACTCAGCGTGGCCGCCATTCTGGGCGGCACGGCGCTGCTCATCCTGCCGCTGCTTTACGGCGAGTGGATCAACGGCGCTAAAAACTGGGTGGAGGTCCCCGTGATCGGCAGCTTCCAGCCCAGCGAGGTGGTCAAGCTGTGCCTCATCCTCGTGCTCGCGCGCTACTTCAGCGCCCACCGGACGATCACGGAGATGATGCCTGCGGTGTTCTTTGCGGCAGCCTGCATGCTGCTGCTGATGCTCCAGCGGGATCTCGGAACGGCGCTCATCTACTATCTCACGACGCTCATCCTCTTTTACGCGGCATGCGGCAATCTGCCGCTGACCATCCTGGGGATCGGAGGCGGCGCCGGTGCGGCCTGCCTGGGGTACAGGCTGTTTTCGCACGTCCGGGTCCGGGTTTCGATGTGGCGCAATCCGTGGAGCGATCCTTACGGCGGCGGATACCAGATCATCCAGGCGCTTCTGGCCATCGGTTCCGGCGGGCTGTTCGGCGTAGGGCTGGGACAGGGTACGCCGGACAGGATCCCCGAATACTACAACGATTTCATCTTTGCTGTCATCTGCGAGCAGCTGGGGCAGGTCTTCGGCGTGCTGCTTCTGATCCTCCATGTGCTGCTCATCCTGAGGGGCGTCATCCTCGTCTCAAGGGCCCGGCGTTCCTTTGAAATGCTTCTGGGCTGCGGCGTTCTGGCGGTGCTGGGGATCCAGACCTTCATGATCGTGGCGGGCGTCATCAAACTGATCCCGCTTACGGGTGTCACGATGCCCTTCCTCAGCTACGGCGGCTCCTCCCTGTTCTCCTGCATGGGCATGATCGGCATCCTGCACGGCACCTGCTTCGGTGCGCGCGATGCGCTTGCGGGGGATCTCTTTGAGGCGGCGCCCCGCAGGGAGGTGAAGGCATGAAGGCAATCAGGCGGCGCATCCGGCTGCTGACGGCGTGCTTCGGCCTTATGATCGGCCTTGTCATCGCGTATTTCGGTTACTCCGTCTCCTTTTACGGCGGCAGGTGGATCGCCAGCCCGCACAACCCGCGCATCAGCAGGCAGAAGAAGAACGTCGTGATGGGCGCGGTGACGGACAGGGACGGCGCGATGCTGGCCTGGACCAATGAAGCCGGGGAGCGCCATTACAACCCGGACCGCGCGACGCGCATGGCGGTTTCCCAGGTGGTCGGCGACAGCGAGGGAAAGGTTTCGACCGGCGTGGACACCTTCCACGCGCAGTACCTGCTTGGCTTCAAGTCCGGGCTGTTCGAGCGGCTGACGGATGCCATTATGGGCAACGAGGTGCATGGGGACGATCTGGAGCTGACGGTTTCGGAGCGTCTTTCCCGCTATATTACGGAGCATTTTCCGCAGGGCAGGCGCGGCGCGGCCGTCGTGATGAACTGGAAGAGCGGGGAGATCCTCGCCATGGTCTCCCTCCCGCAGTTTGATCCGGAAAATTTGGACGCGGCGCTTTCGGATGATACGGCCGGCGCGCTGATGAACCGCTGCACGCAGGGGCTGTACCCGCCGGGCTCCACCTTTAAGATCGTGACCCTGGCCTCTGCCCTGGAGAACCTTCCGGACGTCGAGGACATGACCTTTGACTGCACGGGCCGTTACAATCCGGGCGGCTATTCGGTGACGGAGCAGAGCGCGCACGGGAAACAGACACTTTCGGAAGCGTTTTCCCACTCCTGCAACACGGCGTTTGCCGCGCTCTCCCAGAGGCTGGGCTACGAGGGCCTCGGCAGGACGGCGGAAGCGCTGCGCTTTAACGAAAACTTCCTTTTCGACGATCTCATCGTGTACAATTCCAGTTACCCCATCGACAACCTGAGCGCGGAGGATCTCGCCTGGTCTTCCATCGGGCAGGGCCGCGTGCTGGCAACGCCCCTGCACATGGCGCTCATCGCCTGCGCCGTGGCGAACGGCGGCAGGATGCCGGAACCCCGGCTGATCTCCCGGATCCTGACACCGCACGGCACCGAGCGCGCGCTGCCCGCAGGGAAGGGCGCACTCACCGTCATGCCCGCGAGCGTCGCCGGGCGTGTGGAGGCGGAGATGATCCGCGTGGTCGAGCGCGGTACCGGAACCCGGGCGGCCGTCAGCGGCTACGTCGTGGCCGGAAAGACGGGCACGGCGGAGGCGAGCAACGACAAAGGTATCGCCGCCCACGCGTGGTTCGTCGGCTATATCACCAACCCGTCCGCGCCGTATGCCGTGTGCGTGCTGGTGGAAAACGGCGGAAGCGGCGGCAGCGTCGCGGCCCCGATGGCGCGGCGCATACTGCAGAAGACGATCGATCTGAAACTGTGACCTGAAGGAGGCCCCGGAAATGAAACGGTTTTCACTGGCACTGGCATGCTTTGCCCTTTTGCTTCTCCCCGCGCTTTGCGCTGCCGCAACGCTGCGTGTCTATACGCCCTTTGCGGATATGGATCCGGGCGCGCAGGGCTGGGAAGAGCTGCTGCGCAGCTGGGAAGAGGAAACGGGCAACGCCTGCGAGGACTACTCCGCCCTGCAGGATGAGACCTGGTTTGAGCAGCTCCGGCGCGCAGTTTCGGCAGGGGAGGCGGATCTTGTCATAATCCCCGTCGCCTCCGGGCTGGAGGCAAAGGACCTGGTCACGGCCGAGGAGCTGTCGCAGGCCGGCGTTCCGGGCGCACGGAGCCTTTCCGCGATGGCGGAGAGCGACGGAAGCATCCTGCTGACGCCGGTGCGCTATCACTTTGAAACGCTGTTCGTCAACACCGATGTGCTGGAAAAGGCAAGCCTTGCCGCACCCGGGAGCTGGGAGGATCTGGTGGTCTCCTGCGCCGTGCTTGCCCAGACGGGGGTGACGCCCATCGCCAACGCGCTCACCGAGTGGCCGGAGATCGTGCTGGACTGCGCTGCGATGATGGGCGCGCCGGCAGAAGATTTCGGCAGCGACGCCTCCAAAGAGGGCGCAGCACTGGTGCTGTCCCAGCTTTCTGCGCTGGGCGCATTCGGCGCGGACCCCTGGAACGCCGAAGATCAGGCGTGCGCGGATGCCTTCCTCGCAGGAAAGGCGGCCATGCGCTTTGATTCATGGGACTTCTCTCTCTCCGTGCCGGAGGAGCGGCAGGATGCCGTTCTGGCCATCCCGCTGCCGGGCCTGGACGGAACGCAGCGCAGCATCCTCGTCGGTACGCCGGCCTGTGGGCTTGCCCTGACGAAAGCGTGCCAAAACAGCCCCGAGAGATGGAAAGCCGCCCTCTCCCTGGCCGAGAAGATCCTGGATGCCAAGGGGGAGAGCGGGCTTGTAACGGCGGCCGGCGGCAAGCTGGCCGGGAGCATGGCGCAGCTTACGCTGTCGGCGCAGGGTGTCTCGGGCATCCTGTACGACAGGGACCCGGAAGGCTTTGACGACTGGGCGGAGCACGTGGTCTCCTCGCTGATGAGCGAGCCGTGATCCCCTCAGAGGATGACCGGACTTGTTGTGAAATCGGATCCCGCGGCGCGCGCCGCGGGATTTTTGCATCCCAGCGCCCAAAGATCCCTGGCGCGGACATCCAGTGCAAAGAGCGGGTCATCCCTGTCGTAGTCCGCGCACTTGGCGATAAGCGGCAGGGAGGACTGACGGCGTACGGCGCGGAGCAGAGGCCGGGCGCTTTGCCTGAACCCGAGGATGCGCGCATATCCGGGCAGGGGATGCGCTGCCGCCAGAGGGGCGGTGAGCCCGAGCAGCGCAGAGGTCAGGATGCGGGAGAGGCGGGCCCGGGTATAGCGCCGCGTCTTGCACAGGGACAGCCACATTTCCCGGTCCCCGGCCTGACCGGCGGCCTGAAAAAGGCGGTTTTCCAGCCCCTCGCTGACGCCGGCGATCCCGGAGAGCGCTTCCGACTTCATCTCCCGCAGGCGCCAGAGCGCCAGCTGTTCCAGGGCGTTTTCGGGATGGACGCGCCCTGCGTCTTCCGCTGCGAACAGCTCCCCGGCGAAGGGCAGAGAGGGGGCGATATCCGCCCGGGCGGCCCCGGCTTCCAGCGCTTCCCGGACGGCGGATGCGCCGGCGCCGATGCCGAGACCGGGCGCATCATGCCGGTTCCCCGTCCGTATGACGGGGACGGGCGTGATCTGCGGCGGGAGCGCGCAAAGGTAGTGCAGCGCCAGCGCCGCGTTGGGCTGCGAAAGCAAAGCGGAAAGGCCGGAAATGCCCGACGCGGCTTCCGCCGCTACGGCGTAGGCTGCGGGGTAGGGCAGCCCGTCCCGCAGAGCGGCGTCCAGGGCCTCTTTGAAAGCGAGTGATTCCGACCGGAGGCACGCTGCTGCGGGCAGCAGGCTGCCGGCGGCTTCCTCTTCACAGCCGAAGGAGAGGTGCGTCACGACGCCGAGCGCGGAAAGAGAAGCGACGCCGCCCGCGGCGAACTCGTTTGCCGCGGCGCACGAAAAGCGCACCGGCAGCTGGAGCACGAGATCCGCGCCGCCTGCAAGGGCCATCCGCGTCCTTAGAAATTTATCGTGACGGGCAAAGGTGCCGCGTTGGGTCACATCCCCGCTCATGACGCAGATGACGTAGTCTGCGCCGCTCTGCCGCCTGGCCTCCGACAGGTGGAAGAGATGTCCGTTATGGAAGGGGTTGTACTCGCAGATGACGCCGCAGACCTTCATGGCTCTTCCTCCAAAAGCTGGCGGAGCAGACGCCCGCGCTCATTCACAAAAAGGGAAGTGATGCGGTAGCTGTCCGTCTCCTCGTACGAAACGGGGTGGATCCGCTCGCCGTCAAAGCTGAGGATCCCTGCGCCGGGGAATCCCAGCAGGATGGGCGAATGGGTGGCGATGATGAACTGTGCCCCGGCCTTGCTGCACCGGTGGATTTCCGAAAGGAGCGTCAGCTGCCGCTGGGGCGACAGCGCGGCCTCCGGCTCATCGAGCAGGTAGAGACCGCCGCCTTTGAAATTTTCATGGGCGAGGAGCAGAAAGCTCTCGCCGTGGGATTTTTCATGCAGGTGCAGCGGGATGCCGCCGGGCTCCCTACTGTACTCTTCTTCCTTGGTGGCGACGTTGTAAAAGCTCTCCGCCCTCAGAAAGTAACCGTAGCGCGGGCGGCGGACGCCGCGCTGCAGCCGGAGGGCATCGGAAAGAGCGGAATGGGAATCGTACGTGGAAAAACGGTAGTTGCGGGTGCCGCCTTCCGGATTGAAGCCCAGGGCGACGGCGGCGGCTTCCAGCAGGGTGGATTTGCCGGTGCCGTTTTCCCCTGCGAAAAAGGTGACGGGCGCCGGGAAAGACAGGGACCGTATGGAGGCGATGGCCGGGATGCCGCGCAGATAGCTGTCCTGCGGGATGCGCTCCCACTCGACGGAGAGCGCGCGAAGGAAAAGAAGGGATTCGATGTTCATCGCACTTCCTCCGGGAGAAGCCGCTTAAAAAACACGCACCGCCCTTGCGGGCGGCGCGCGGTGAGGTGATGGCTTATGCTCAGCCCTGGCAGGCCGTGATCAGGCTCATCTTGTAGACTTCGTCCGCATTGCAGCCGCGGGAGAGGTCGTTGATGGGGGCGTTCAGGCCCTGCAGGATGGGGCCGTAGGCCGCGTAGCCGCCCAGACGCTGGGCGATCTTGTAGCCGATGTTGCCCGCCTCGATGCAGGGGAAGATGAAGGTGTTCGCCTGGCCGGCGACCTTGCTGCCCTTGCACTTGGTGGCGGCGACTTCCATGGAAACCGCGGCGTCAAACTGCAGCTCGCCGTCGATCGCCAGTTCCGGCGCCTTCTCCTGGGCGATAGCGGTAGCGTCGTGGCTCAGCTGGACGGTGCCGCCCTTGCCGGAGCCCTTGGTGGAGAAGCTCAGCACCGCGACCTTGGGATCGATGCCGAAGATCTTCGCGGTCTCGGCGGTGGAAACGACCACCTCGGCCAGCTTGGAGGCGGCGGTCTGCTTCACCTCGCCGGTCGCCTTGTCCACGGAATCCTGGTAGTCGATGTTGATGGCGCAGTCGCCCATCGCGATGCGGCGCAGGCCTTCATCGCCGAAGTCACGGTCCAGGATGAAGCAGGAGGAGACCAGGGAAGCGCCCTTCTTGGTCTTGATCAGCTGCAGCGCGGGGCGTACGGTGTCGGCGGTGGAATAGGTGGCGCCGCCCAGCAGGCAGTCGGCCTTGCCGATCTTCACCAGCATCGTGCCGAAGTAGTTGGACTTCTTGAGGGCCGCAGCGCAGTCCTCCGCGCTCATCTTGCCCTTGCGCAGTTCCACCATCTTGGCGACCATGTCGTCGAAGCCCTCATAGGTGTCGGGATCGACGATTTCCGCGCCGCTGATGTCAAAGCCGGAAGCATTGGAAGCGGCTTCGATTTCGGCCTTGTTGCCCACCATCACGACGTTCAGCACCTTCTCGGAGAGCAGGCGCGCAGCCGCCTCCTGGATGCGGGGATCGGCACCCTCGGTAAAGACGATGGTCTTCGGATTTGCCTTCAGTTTTTCGATCATCGGCGCAAACATATCAGCCATTTGTGAACCCTCCAAATTGTATTTTTTATAGAAGATAACTGGATTGTAGCACACAGCAAGCCCTTATTTCAATGCCCCGCGGGATTCTTTCTGCGCCAAATCTGCCGCCCGGTGCGGCCGCACGCCGCTTCTTGTGTGATATTCCTTTACAAATACGGGTTTCTTCAGTATAATTTATATGTATTATTATGCCTTGAATGCAAGGCGGAAAGCTTCCTGAACCATCAAAAACGCATTATAAAATGGAGGAGATACCCATGAAAATTCTTGTCATCAATTCCGGCTCTTCTTCCCTCAAGTACCAGCTGATCGACATGGACGACGAGTCCGTCAAGGCCAAGGGCCTGGTGGAGCGCATCGGCATCGAAGGCACCCACTTCAAGCACAGCGTTCTGGGCACCGACAAGGGCATCGAGTTCACCCGCAACATGAAGAACCACTCCGAGGCGATCTCCGCGGTTCTGGAGGCGCTGACGGATAAGGATAACGGCGCTATCACCTCCCTGGACGAGATCGGTGCCTGCGGCCACCGCGTCCTGCACGGCGGCGAGACCTTCAAGGAGTCCGCGCTCGTGACCCCCGAGACCCTGGCTGAGATCGAAGCGCTGGTTCCGCTGGGACCGCTGCACCAGAAGGCGAACATCGCCGGCATCCGCGCGTGCCAGGAAGTCATGCCCGGCAAGCCCAACGTCGCCGTGTTCGATACCGCTTTCCACCAGACCATGCCGCCCAAGGCGTATCTCTACGGCGTGCCCTATGAGTACTACAAGACGCTGAAGGTCCGCCGCTACGGCTTCCACGGCACCAGCCACCGCTTCATCGCGGGCGAGGCGCCCAAGTACATAGGCAAGCCGGCCGACGCCTGCAAGCTGATCATCTGCCACCTGGGCAACGGCTCCTCCCTGTCCGCCGTGGTGAACGGCAAGGTCGTGGATACCTCCATGGGCCTCACGCCGCTGGAAGGCCTGCTCATGGGCAGCCGCTCCGGCGATGTCGATCCCGCCGTGCTGGAGTACATCATGGACAATACCGGCATGGACATTCACGAGATGCTGAACACCCTCAACAAGAAGTCCGGCTTCGCGGGCCTGTCCGTCTCTTCCGATATGCGTGACGTCAAGGCTGCGGCCGCAGCGGGCGACGAGCTGGCGAAGGAGACCATCGCTGTGTGGACCTACCGCGTGCAGAAGTACATCGGCGCTTATAACGTCGCCGTCGGCGGCGCGGACGCCATCGTCTTCACCGCGGGCATCGGCGAGAACGACACGCAGGCGGCGGAAGACGTCATCAGCGGCCTTGCTTTCCTGGGTGTCAAGATCGATCCGGCGAAGAACGTGCGCGGCAATGCGGGCGTCATCAGCACGGACGACTCCACCATCAAGGTCCTGCGTCTGGCGACCAACGAAGAGCTGCCCATCGCGAGGGACACGCTGGCGATCGTAAACGCACTTTAAATGAAAGAACTGCTCTGAAAAGGGGAATATCACATGAAGAAATGCGCTGTTCTGGCTGCTCTGGCCCTGGCTCTGGCCCTGTCCGTCCTTCCCGCGCTGGCGGAGATCACTGCGACAGACGAAGAGACCGTCGAGGCACAGGAGACTGCCGGGGTACAGGAGACTGCCGAGGCAGAGGAGACCGCTGAGGCAGAAGAAACCGCTGAGGCAGAAGAAACCGCTGAGGCACAGGAGACTGTGACGGAGGAACCCGAAGAAACGGCTGAAACGGAAGATGCAGAGCCGGAGAAAGCGGAAGAATCCAATTTCCCGGCCTATGCCTGCTGCACGGGAGAGCGCGTCAACGTGCGGATCAACCCCGGCCAGCGGTATCCCCACCGCGGGGAACTCATCCGCAGGGCGCCGGTGGTCGTTATCGGCGAGGAAGGGGACGAGTACCTGTGCCGTACGGTTTTCGGCGAAGGGTATGTGCCCAAGCAGTACATCCGGATCTTTGAGGGGATGACGGAGAGCGAGTTTGAAGAGTACAGCGCGCATCATCCGAACTTCTACCGCCGCGCCCCCAAGGATCACCCCGGCTACAACGCGAAGCTGATGGAGCAGTACAAGGCAGGCAAGATCACGGAAGAAGAGCTGAAAGCCAAGTGGTACCGCGAGCCCGGAACGGGCTACACCGGACTCACCCACAACAGCAAAGGAGAGCTGGTCGTCTTCCGCCACAGCTGGTGGTAATGCTTTAGGTTTCGGCGCCGCTCCGCCTGCTGTCCTAGGTTTTGTCTGTATCGGATAAGATCGGACGATAAAAGGAGGACGCACCATGAAGAGACTGCTATGTCTGTTGCTCCTGTCTGCGCTCCTGCTGATGATGACCGCAACAGCGAAGGGCGCAACATCCATCGACCCGAAGACCTTATTTAATAACCTGGGCGGAAACCGCGTTAAAACAGATACGGAAACCCAAAGCCCGGCGGAAAAAGAAGCGGAACCTGCAGCCAAAGCTGCGGAACCCCGCCCTTCCATGGTAAATCCAAAGGTATTCAAGGAGCCCGGCTGGAGTAAAAACGAAGAGAAGATCTGGATTTACAAAGCAGAGTATCCGTTTACCGAATACGAGACTCCGCAGTACGGCTACTGTACGGCACATAAGGTCAACGTCCGCAAGGTTCCGGACATCACCTGGCGCAAATGGGGCCAGCTGATCGAGGGCGCGCCGCTCATCATCCTGGGTGACTGTATGGATACGTTCCTCTGCGATACAGCGTTCGGTCAGGGATGGATCCCGAAGGGGTATATCGAATTCCTGGAGAGCGAAGAGGACTATTACAATTACAGGACGTATCACCCCAGCATCTTTAACAGCGGCGGAAAGGATAATGACGGAGATCCGGACATCAGGGATGACGATTACGATCCGCCGGGACGCGGACCGTATCCGGATTATAACAATTATCCGGACGCTGTCGGCTGAGGCTGCCGCTCCTGTCCCGGAGTACAGGATTGATGCTTGACAAGCTTCCGGTGTGCGCGTATAATGCGGGATGGTCATTTTTCGAGGTGGTACGATGAAGCTGGATATAACCCGGGGGGTTCAGATGAAGGGGATCGACGTTCCTTTCACGCTGGAGGAAACCTGGGGAGAAGACCGATGGGGCGGCGATACCGTCCGGTACGTCAGCCCGGTCAAACTGTCCGGCACGTACATGATCACAGGGGAAACCGTTGTGATCGACGCGCAGGCCCAAACCGTGGTGGAATCCCGCTGCGCACGTTGCCTGGCTCCTGCGCTTACAGAGGTTTCGGCGCCCGTCAGCGAAGCCTTCGTCCGTGAGGCGGAAGGCGAAGTGCCGACGGAAGAGCAGTATACCTATCAGGGCCATGTGCTGGATCTCACCGACGCGGTGCGGACATCCGTGCTGCTGGAGGTGCCCACGCGCATCCTGTGCAGGGAAGACTGCAAAGGCCTGTGCGACCAGTGCGGCGCAAACCTCAATGTAACGACGTGCTCATGCCGGAAGGAATCCGTCCGCAGGAGTCCTTTTCAGGCTTTAGCCGAACGCATGGAAGAAATCAGTCCCAAGGGGGATCAGGAGGTGTAAACATGGCAGTCCCGAAAGGTAAAGTATCGAAGTCCCGCGGCCGTATGCGCCGTGCGAACTGGAAGCTGACCGCGCCGGCTATCGTCAAGTGCCCGCGCTGCCAGCAGATGATGCTCGTCCACCGTATCTGCAAGCATTGCGGCTACTACGATGGCAAGCAGATCATCAACATGGAAGAGAAAGCCGCTTCCGAGAACTGATTGATTCAAGGTAGGTATCCGCCCTCCGTTTCGGAGGGCGGTTGCTTTTTTGGAAGTATAAAAAAGAGGCACTTTGACAGTACCTCTTCTACAGTATAGAAAACTATTCGGCTTATTCCAAACCAAGATGGTTTTCAATACGGGAGACGCGCACAGCGAGATTCTCATCCGCAGCATCCGACGTCAGCGCCGTCTTTTTTGCCTCTGTCCGGGCCAATAGATAATCACAGGAGACATCCAGAGTATCAGCCAGAAGGCAAAGGGTTTCCAGGCTGGGCTGCCGGAGTCCGCGCTCATAAAGCCCGACGGTGTTGAGGCTCTTTCCGATGATATCTGCTAATGCCTGTTGGCTCAGATGTTTGGCGGTGCGCGCTGCTTTCAGGCGT
>JAFUTW010000019.1 GCA_017484085.1 Clostridia bacterium | reverse complement strand
GCTGCCGGACGGCCACCTGGTCATCAACGCGCGCAGCGAGACGGCGAGGTCGCGGCCGCTGTTTGCGGACGGGATGCGCCGCAGGCGCTGCGCGGTCCCGGTGTCCGGCTACATCGAGTGGGACAGGAGCGGCAGCGCAAAGCGGAAGTACAGGATCGATGCCGTAGGAGGGGAGCCGCTTTTTCTGGCCGGGCTTTACAGGCCGGCGGAGAAGGAAACGGAGTTTACGGTGCTGACGCGCAGCCCGGCTGAGAGCATCGCGGGGCTGCACGACCGCATGCCTGTCCTGCTGCACGCGCGGGAGGCGGCAGAGTGGATCCGGCTGGATGCGGACGCGGACGCCGTCCTGCGGGAAGCTGTCCTGTCCGTTCGGGCGATACCGACGAGAGACAGCGTACCGGAACAGATCGGCATGGAACTCTAACGCTGCAGCTGCTTGATGAGGATGTGCCTGAGAAAACCGCCGTACATCTTTCGGGTGACGGCGACCCTGTAGCCGAGGGCGAGGACGCTCTTCAGGCTGGCAGGGTTGTGCGGGGAAACGGTGCAGAGCAGATACCGCGTCGTTTCCGGAAGCAAGGTTTCCGCAAAGGTGAGCATCCTTCGCTGCAGGCCCTGGCCGCGGTGCTGCGGCGCGACGCAGGACATATCCATCTCCGCCGTGCAGGGCAGGATGTCCGGATCAAGCCCGGCGGCGTTTGCCAGACTGTGATCCCAGCTTTCGGGCAGCAGGACGACGAGCATGCCGGCCAGCTCTCCGGATTCCGTCCGGGCGCTGATGCCGAAACCCGGCGGGGTCAGCGCAGTCTGCATCCAGGAGAGTTCGATATCGCCGACGGCGAAGAGATCCTTGTCCGGCATTTCCCTGTAAACGGAGCGCATCAAACCGTAGAAAGCGGGCGCTTCCTCAGAGGAGGCCCGTGACAGAATATAGCGGCCGGTGTACTGATCCATTTTTATGACCATCCTTTTTATGCTTGTAAGCTGAGTTTAGGGAATACGGGCTTTTCTGTCAAGCTTTCAGGGCAGACCGGGCGGTGTGAATTTTGGGGCTAGCCAGCAGGGCATTTTTACGGTATAATGAGCATACCAAGAACAAGAAAGGGAGGGATTGACCGTGATACAGATTATCTTCGGTAAGAAGGGTTCCGGCAAGACCAAACGCATTCTGGATATGGCAAACGCATCCATTGCGGAGGCGAAAGGCAACGTCCTCTTTGTGGATGACGGGAGAAGCTATACACTGAGCCTCAAGCCTCAGGTTCGTTTTATTGATGCCAGCGAATACGGCGTCAAGGGCAAGGACAGCTTCTACGGCTTCCTCGCCGGCATCCTTGCAGGCAACTATGACATCAGCTACCTCTTCATCGACGGCTTCCTCAAGCTGGTTGCGACCGACGAAGCCGGGCTGAACGAGTTTTTTGTCAAGCTGGAAAAGCTGGCCGCGGGCGCGGGCTGCACCCTGGTGCTCAGCTACAGCGAAGACGCGGCAAACGTTCCGGAGCACATCCGTTCGTTCGCCATCTGATCCCGTAAACGGACTGAAGCCGCCTCCCCGAAAGGGAGGCGGTTTTTATATGGTGTAAAGGCGCCGTCAGGGATCCAGTTTGACCATCCGGTATCCGATGCCCACGTGTGTCTGGATACAGGAGGAACTCTTCTGTCCGGCTTCCAGCTTCTTGCGCAGGGTCGCCATGAAGACGCGAAGGGAGGCGACGTTGTTTTCCCAGGCCGTACCCCATACCTGCTGCGTGATGTATTTGTGCGTCAGGACCCTGCCGCAGTTGCGGGAGAGGAGGCACAGCAGCCGGTACTCGATCGGGGTCAGGTGGAGCTCTTCCCCGCCCAGAAAGGCGCATCCGGCGAGATAATCGATCTTCAGTTCCCCGTTCGTGAAGACGGAGCTTTCCTGTCCGTCCTGCGGGAACTGATTCAGCCTCCGCAGCGTCACGCGGAGACGGGCAAGCAGTTCTTCCACGGAAAAAGGCTTGGTCAGGTAGTCGTCCGCCCCGGCATCCAGCGCGTCGATCTTGTCCGCGTCGTCGCTGCGGGCGCTGATCACGATGATCGGCATGCTGGACCAGGAGCGGATCTTGCGGATCACCTCAACGCCGTCCAGATCCGGGAGCCCCAGGTCCAGCAGCAGGACATCCGGATTGTGGGTGGCGGCCTGAAGGATGCCGGCGGAAGCGTCGGCGGCTGTGATGTGGCGGTACGCGTGCGCATCCATCGTGACCGATATCAGGTTGCGGATGGGCGCGTCATCCTCCACGATCAGGATCAGCGGCTTATTCATTCAGGTTCACCTCTTCTTTCGGCAGGGTGAATTCAAACAGGGTGCCCTTCGGTACGTTGTCCTTTACGCGGATGGAGCCGCCGTGGCCCTTCAGGATGGACTCGCACAGCGCAAGCCCGATGCCGAGCCCGCGCCGGTTGTCCCCGGCAGGGTTCCCGCCGGTATAGAACAGATCGAAGATGTGGGTCTTCTCTTCTTCCGGGATGCCGGGGCCGTCATCCCCGATGCGGACGGCGACGTTTTCCCCTTCTTCGGCTGTTTCTATGCAGATGCGGGAACCGGAAGGCGTATATTTGATCGCGTTGTCCACCAGGTTGATGATGACCTGCACCATAAGGCGGGCGTCCGCTTTGACAAACAGGAGCGTTTCTGCCTTCCTGCGCTCCAGGATATGGCTGTCCAGCCTTCTGCCCAGGTGCTGTATGCCCTCGGTGATCATATCATCCATGAGTTCGGTGCTCATCTTCAGGCTCAGTTTGCCTTCGCTCACCCTGCTTGCGGACAGGAGGTTTTCCACCATGCCGGTCAGCCACTGCGCGTCGGCGTAGATGTCCTCGTAGAGCTGCTTTCTCGTCCGGGGATCCAATGCTTCGCCGCGGTAAAGCAGGTTGTCCGCATTGCCGAGGATGGAGGTGAGCGGCGTCCGCAGATCGTGAGAGACCGCGCGCAGGAGGTTTGCCCGCAGCCGCTCGTTTTCCGCCAGCAGCATGCTCTCTTCTTTTTCTCTGGCATTCCGCGCGTTTTCGAGAGCCAGAGAGCATTCGCCCACGACGGAGGCGAGGACGCTCAGTTCGGATGCATCCGGCGGAGAGCCGTGCACGGCTGTGCCCACGACGCCGTATACGCGTTCCTGCACCCTCAGACTGTAATACAGGTAATCCGCCGTCGGAAAGACATCCGTCGCGGCGCCTGCGCGCCGCCGGTGCCGGAAAGCCCACTCCGCAGCCGGCTTTTCGTCGTTTGTGCGGTAGGGGACGGTGTCCTCCGCCGCCGGGTAAAAGACGGGATCGCCCAGTTCATCGCCCTGGGCGGGATAGATGACAAGGCTCCGTTTCAGCAGCTTTGTCAGCTGGCTGGCCAGGACGAAGAAGATCTCCTCCGTCGTCTTCGCCTTGGACAGCTGACGGTCGGTTTCCAGCACGACGCTCATCCGCCTGGCTGATTTGGCGGACTGACCGGCATTCTGCTTGAGCCGGATTGCGAGGGTGCTGATGATGGAAGCCGCAGCCAGCATGACGATGAACGTGACAGGGTAACCGGTTTCGTAGGAATAAAAGGAAAAGCGCGGCGTGGTGAACAGCAGGTCGAACAGCAGTACGCTGAGCACGGCCCACACCATGCCGAAAACCCGGTTGGCGGCGCCGATGGACACGATCAGCAGGCCGAGCAGGTACACCATGATGATATTGGCGTCGGTAAAGCCCAGGTGTGAAAAAAGGAAGCCGATCAGCGTGCAGCCGGCGAGAGAGGTGAGAAATAGGAGGCTGTCCAGCATGGCCTGCCTCCGGTCGAACCGGGAAGGATTGCGTGCGACATAAACCCGGGTCCCGTGATCGGGAATGATGAAATAGTCGAGATCGGGGGCGTAGGCGACCAGCCTGTCCGTCAGGGGTTTCCTGCGCCGGAACAGCCGGCTGACCGTATTGGTCTGCCCGATGACGATACACGAGACGTCGGAAACGCGGGCATACTCCGCGATCTGGTACGGTACGTCGTCGCCGATCACGGTCTCCAGACGGGCCCCGAGCTTTTCGGCGAGGTTCATGTTGCTGCGCAGACGCTTCTTGTCATCCTCGGACAGGAGTGCATAGGCCGGCGTCTCCACGAACAGCGCCGTAAGGCTGCCGCGGAAGGCGGCGGCGAGATCCGCGGCGGCATGGATCACCCGTGCGTTGGAGGTGGAGGAGGAAAGGCAGACGAGTATGCCTTTGCGGGGTTTTGCCGTGTTTTCCGTATTCATGGCAGACCTCCGTTACCGGGATGGCCGCCCGTTCCCTTACCCCGGACCGGCAGTCAGATTCTCCGGACGATCAGGTGTACGAGGATGCAGACGGCGATAAACAGCAGAAGAAGGACTAAACCGGTCATCTTCATTCACTCCGTGCAGACAGTTATATTTTAAAACATTTTTGAACATCTTTCCACTTCCCGAGCACGAGAAGAGTCTGATTTTTGCGCAATACCGTATCGCTGGTGACAGCGACGGCGGAGCTGCCGTTTTCCCGTACGGCCAGAAGGTTCAGCGCGTGCTTTTTGCGGATATCCAGCCAGCCGACCGTCTTTCCCTGCCAGTCTTCCGGGACGGACAGGTCGTAGATGGAGTATTCGCTGTCCAATGCGATGAAATCCAGGATATGGTCCGTGGTGTAGCGGAGAGCGGCCCACGATGCCAGCTGTTTTTCCGGACAGATCACCTCATCGGCGCCGTTGCGCAGCAGCAGTTCCCGGTGGATCTCCTGCTCGGCGCGGGAGATGACCTTCCGGGCGCCCAGCCGCTTGAGCAGCAGTGTGGTTTCAAGGGAACTCTTGAAATCCTCACCGATCGTGACAAAGCAGACGTCATAATTGTCGATGCCGAGGGATCTCAGAAAGGACTGACTGGTGCAGTCGCCGATCCGGGCGCCTGTCACGAGAGGGAGGATCTCGTTGACGCGCGCCTCATCCCTGTCGACAGCCATGACCTGGTGGCGTAGCTCGTTCAGCTTTTCGGCAATGCTGCGGCCGAAGAACCCAAGGCCGATCAAAAGGATAGATTTCAATTTTATACCTCCTTAGCCGATCGCCACTTTTTCCAGGGGAAGAGAACAGTGCGGCGAAGTGCGGACGGGCTGCGCGGCGTAGATGAGCGTCAGTGCGCCCACCCGCCCCAGAAACATCAGCGTGATCAGGATCATCCGTGAGACGCTGCCGAGACTGCTGGTGATGCCCAGGCTGAGCCCTACGGTCCCGAGGGCCGAAGCGGTCTCGAACAGACAGGCTTCCAGAGGAAGCTTTTCAATCGCGGAGAGGATCAGGCCGGATGAATAGAACAGGAAAAAGTACAGAAAGAGGATGGAGACCGCGCTGCGGACGGCATCCTGGCCCACACGCCTGCCGAAGCAGGTGACCTCGTCCTTGCGGCGGAGCACGGTGTGGGCGGTCAGCGCCAGTACGGCTGCGGTGCTCGTTTTCATTCCGCCGGCGGTCGATCCGGGAGAACCGCCGATCAGCATGGCCAGGATCATGATGCTGCGGCCCGCTCCGCTGATCTGCCCCAGATCCACGGTGTTGAAGCCGGCTGTGCGCAGGGTGACGGACTGAAACAGAGAAGGCAGTATCCGGGAGGAGGGAGGAAGGGTTTTCATTTCGAATCCCCAAAACCACAGAAAAGGGAGAAGGACCAGGACGGCAGACGTCAGCAGCACGATCTTGCTCTGGAGGCGGTAGCGCCTGATGCGATACAGGTGACGCGCGAGATCATCCCACACGAGGAAACCGACGCCGCCTGCAATGATGAGGAGAATGAGCACGATATTGACGCATGGATGCTGAGCCCAGAGCGTCAGGGAACTGAACTCGCCGCGGATACCCATGAGATCGAAGCCGGCGTTGCAGAATGCGGAAACGGCGTGAAACAGAGCGTACCACGCGCCCCTTTTCCACCCGAATTCCGGAACGAAGGCGGTCAGCAGCAGCAGGGCGCCGGCCGTCTCCACGGCGGCGGTCGAGAGGACGATGAACCGGGTCAGCCGCACAACGCCGCCCACCTGCGGCACGGAGAGGGCCTCCTGCATGGTGCTGCGCTGCATGAGCCCGATCCTGCGTCCGGAGAAGGTGGCGAGAGCAGCTGCTGCGGTGATGATCCCCAGCCCTCCGGTCTGGATGAGAAGGAGGATGACGACTTGTCCGAAGCCTGTCCAGCAGAGAGCAGTATCCCGCACGACGAGGCCGGTGACGCACACGGCGGAGGTGGCCGTAAACAGACAGTCCTCAAAGCCGGCGCCGCCCGGCTCCCGGCTGGACGCCGGCAGCATGAGCAGGAGCGTACCGGCCAGGATGAGGCCGGCAAAGCCGAAGACGATGATCTGGAAGACGGAAATCCTGATTTTGCCCCACAGCCGCACGCTACCCCTCCTTTCTCTTACGGGGCCAATTATACCGTACGGGACGTTAGCCTGCCGTAAATGATAGGGGCAATCCCGTTAAGATCGTATAAAGATGGAAGACGACGTGCCCGCGGCCGCGCGCGAGCGGCAGGGTTTCCTGTTCCGGGAAACCGCCCGGAACGATGTAAAGTATACTTGACATCTATGAAGGGGAGTGATAGACTGGAAATGTAAAGCACGCTTTACATTTTGGAAGGTGGGTGATGAAATGAAAAACCGCATAGAAGAAATACGGAATGAAAGAGGTATACGGCAGGAGGAACTGGCCAGACAGATGGGGGTTTCACGGCAGACCATCAGTTCACTTGAAAACGGACGGTATAATCCGTCAATCCTGCTGGCCTACAAAATCGCGAGATTTTTCGGGATGACGATTGAAGAAGTGTTTGTTTTTGAGGAGGAATGAGCATGTACTACAATAACAAAAGGCTGACCCTCAGCGTTTTCTGGGTTCTCCTGGGAACGGCGCTGACCGTTCTGTCTGCAAAAGAGGTGCTGGATTCCCAGTATTCAAGCATGGGCACGGTGTTCATCGTGATCGGAGCGATGCAGGTCATCCGGAATATCAGATACCGGAAAGATCCCGAATACCGCGAAAGGATCAATACGGAATTCAGTGACGAACGCAACAGCTTTATCCGCATGAAGAGCTGGTCCTGGGCAGGATATATCGTTGTGCTGGTTGAAGGAGCCGGCGCGGTCGTGGCCATGATCCTGGGTGAGCGGACGGTTCAGCTGGTGCTTTCCTATTCCGTTTGTCTGATCCTGTGTGTTTACTGGATTGCCTATCTGGTTCTGAGCAGGAAGTACTGAGATCCGGCGCATGAAGGGGACAAGCATCGCGTCTGAAATGACAGACCCAACAGGCTAAAAGGGTTGACCTGCCTCCGATTCCTCACTATAATGATGGACATTCGAAAAGAAAGCGCCTCTGGCGGGGCGCAACTGACAGAAAGACGAGGGACCGATATGAGCAACCTGATCGCGCCTAGGACGCTGTCCGGCTTTATGGAACTGCCGCCGCAGGAGCAGCTGCTTTTTGACGAGGTGAAGCGCCGCCTCGAGGAGGTTTACCGCAGCTTCGGCTTTTATTCGATCGACACGCCGGTGCTGGAATACAGCGAGATCCTGCTGGCCAAGGCGGGCGGAGAGACGGAGAAGCAGATCTACCGCTTCCAGAAGGGCGACACGGACATGACCATGCGCTTTGACCTCACCGTGCCGCTGGCCAAATACGTGGCCAAGAACGCAGGCACGCTGACCTTCCCCTTCAAGCGCTATCAGATCGGCAAGGTGTACCGCGGCGAAAGGGCGCAGAAGGGCCGCTTCCGCGAGTTCTATCAGGCGGATATCGACATCATCGGCGACGGGACCCTGGGTATCGCCAACGACGCGGAGATCCCCGCCGTCATCTGCGCCGCGCTCACCTCGCTGGGCATCACCGATTTCACCATCCGGCTGAACAACCGCAAAGTCCTGAACGGGCTTTTCGCGCTGCTGGGCATGCAGGAGCAGGCGACGGATGTGATGCGCACCATCGACAAGCTGGAGAAGATCGGCAGGGAAAAGGTGACGGAGGAGCTCTCCGAAATCGGCATGGACCGGGAGAAGGCGGACCGGCTGCTGGATCTGCTTTCCATGAAGGCGCAGCCGGAAGAGGTGCTGGAGCGGCTTGCCGGCATGCAGGGACAGAATGAAGTGCTGGATGAGGGGACCGCGGAGCTGCGGGACGTGCTGCGCTATGCGACGGCCTTCGGCGTGCCGCAGGAGAACCTGAGGATCGACCTGACCATCGCGCGCGGACTGGACTATTACACCGGTACGGTCTACGAGACGACGCTCAACCGGCACCCGGAGATCGGCAGCATCTGCAGCGGCGGCCGCTACGACAACCTGGCCGGTTACTACACGGACAGAAAGCTGCCCGGGGTCGGCATGTCCATCGGCCTTACGCGTCTTTTCTACATCTTGAACGAACGCAAGTACGTGAACACGGCCTGGAGCGCGCCGGCGGACGCGCTGATCCTCCCCATGACGGCGGACGTATCCCGTGCTGTGGAGGTGGGCGCCGCCCTGCGCAAGGCGGGCATCCGCACGCAGATCTATCTGGAGAACAAGAAGTTCAAGCACAAGATCGGCTATGCCGACAAGCTGGGCATCCCGTACGCGGTGTTCCTGGGTGAGGACGAGATCGCCGCGGGCACGCTGACGGTAAAGGACATGCGCACGGGTGAGCAGAAGACGCTGCCCCTTGAGGAAGCGACCGCCCTCATCCGCGCAGACGCCCAGGCGCGTGCCCTGCAGCGGTGCGTGGAACTGTAAGGAAGCATAAGAAAAAACTGTTCCTGAGAGACCCCTCAGTCGCCTCCGGCGACAGCTCCCCTTTCAAGGGAGCCCTTGCCTCCCCTGAAAGGGGAGGGGGACCGGCGTAAGCCGGTGGTAGGGTCATATCCCGGGAACAGTTTTTATATCCGTAAAACCTCAGTGCTTGAGCCGCTTATCGCACTTTCGGGAAAGCCAGCTGCCGAAGCTCTGGAAGATCTGGACCAGGATGACCAGAACGACCACGGCCGCATAGAGCACGGCGTATTTGTAGCGGTTGTAGCCGATCATGATGGCGATCTTGCCGAGGCCGCCGCCGCCGATGGCGCCGCTCATCGCGGTGTAACCCATGATGGTGGTGATGGCCAGGGTAAAGTTGTTGATGAGGCTGGGAACGCTCTCCGGCAGCATGACGTGCAGCAGGATCTGCATCGGCGTTGCGCCCATGGACTGCGCCATCTCGATGATGTTGGGGCTGACCTCGCGGAGGCTACCTTCCACGAGGCGCGCCACAAAGGGGAAGGCCGCGATGACCAGCGGCACGATGGAAGCCACGGTGCCGACCGACGTGCCCACGATGAGGCGCGTGATGGGGATGACCATCACGATGAGGATGAGGAAGGGCACGGAGCGCAGGAAGTTGATGACGACGTTGATAGCCTTCATGATGGGGGCGGGCCAGGGGCGGATGCCTTTTTCATCGCAGGCGACGAGGATCATGCCCAGCGGCAGCCCCAGCAGGATGGCAAAGAGGGTTGAAAGCAGGGTGACATACAGCGTGTCCCAAAGGGCAAGGGGAAAATCGCGCACGACGATCTCCCATGCTTCCGCCAGCTTTTCAGGCGTGAATGCGCTTGCAAAACTCATCAGACACCCTCCTTTCCGTATTCACCGGTGACCTGCACGAGCACGTCCTTGTGGCCCGTCAGGTATTTGACGGCGCGGGCGAGCTCATCGGGACCGCCGGGGATCTCCAGCAGCATATAGCCGTAGGCCTTGCCGTTGATGGACCGTATGGAGGCTGTATGTACGCTTGCGGGGATGCGCAGATCCATGGCCATGCTGGCCACAAGCGGCTCGCCTGCGGCTTCCGCGCCGTTGAAGGTGAGGCGGATGCGCTGCTTTCCGGCAGCGAGGCTGACGCTGCCGTCCGCCATCTCGGGGTAGACCAGCGTTTGGGTGGCGGTAGCCCTCGGGTTGGTGAAGACCTCCGCGACCTCGCCCTCCTCCACGACGGAGCCGTTCTCCAGGATGGCGACGCGGTTGCAGATCTCCTGTACCACGCTCATCTGGTGCGTGATGACGATGACGGTGATGCCCATTTTGCGGTTGATGTCGCGGATCAGCTCCAGGATCGTGTGGGTCGTCTTGGGATCCAGGGCACTGGTCGCCTCGTCGCAGAGCAGCACCTTGGGATCCGTGGCCAGGGCCCTGGCGATGGCGATGCGCTGCTGCTGGCCGCCGGAGAGCTGCGCGGGGTAGCTGTTCGCCTTGTCGGGGAGCCCGACGACACCCAGCAGCTCGCGGGCGCGCTCTTCGGCTTCCTTCTTCGGCGTGCCCAGCAGCTTCAGGGGCAGCATGATGTTCTGCAGGCAGGTCCGCTGCATGAGCAGATTGAAGGACTGGAAGATCATGGTGACCTGGTGGCGGATCTGGCGGAGATCGGCGTCGGACAGCTCGGAGAGGTTCTGCCCGTCGAGGATGACGGCGCCCTCCGAAGGCCGCTCCAGCATGTTGATGCAGCGGACCAGCGTGGACTTGCCGGCGCCGCTCATGCCGATGATGCCATAGATATCGCCGTCGTTCACGGTGAGATTGATGTGTTTGAGGGCTTCCACCGGCCCGTCGGCTGTCTGGAAGCTCTTGGAAAGGTTGCGGAGCTCGATCAAACCTGATTCCCCCTAACTTTTTATGAGGTATTCCGCGGCCCCGAAAGACTAGAAAAGGGCCTCCCCTTGCGGGGAGGTACCCGGATCATTGGGACCGGTGCGCTCTTGCTTACTTGGTCAGCGCGGAGAGGTCAGCCTGCTTGCCGCCGTAGAGCGCCATGGGCTCCACGTGGATGCCGGCAACGTTGACCAGATGGGTGCCGTTTTCCTCGTTGAAGTTCTCCTGATAGGGGATGTGCGCAAAGTAGTTGGCGTAAACTTCGCCCGCTTCCACGACGAGGTTCGGCTGCACGTAATCGGAGAACTCGATGATGTCGAGCTGGATGTCCTTGGCGGCCAGGATGTCCTTGGCGATGGCCAGGATCTGGGCGTGCGGCGTGGGGGAAGCGGCGATGGAGATGGTGGTGCCGGCCAGCGCGGCGTAGTCGACGGAAGCGTCATATCCGTCGGTGAGATCGGCCACGACGGCCACGACGGCGCCGTCCGGATAGGTGGAGGTGATGTAGTCGGAGACCTGCTTGGAGGTCACGGCCGCGATGAGGGCCAGGGTGGCCGGCGCGGTCTCATTGCCTTCCTTGACGGTGAGGACGTTGACGTACGGGGACTCGGCGGATTCGATCAGCAGGCTGTCGCCCGTGGGGGAGAGGCCGGCGTCCAGCGCGTAGTTGTTGTTGATGATCGCATAGTCTACATCCGCCTTGATGTTGGGCACCATGGCCGCTTCGACTTCCTGGAACTCCAGGTTGTTCGGATTCTCCTCGATGTCCGCGACGGTGGCGGTGATGTCCACGCCGTCCTTCAGCTTGATGTAGCCGTTGGCCTGCAGCAGCAGCAGCGCGCGCGCTTCATTGGTGGTGTCGTTCGGCACGGCGACGGAGATGGCCAGCGCGGAAACCGCGGAAAGCGCCAGGACGGCGGCGAGAACCAGTACGATCAGTTTCTTCATGTTGTTGTACCTCTTTCTTTTTGATTAGGGAGGGGACTCCCTTGCGATGGGCGTATCATAGCACAACTTCAAACCATAGGCAAACACGGAAAAAATATGGTTAGCCATAGATAAAAACTATGTTTTACCTTGAACAGCCCCCGGCTTGGCGGTATAATGGAACCGTTACAAGGAGGAGAACATGACCCTTCAACAACTGAAATACGCGGTAGAGGTCGCCGACCGGGGCAGCATCACGGAGGCGGCGAAGATGCTTTTCATCTCCCAGCCGAGCCTGTCCGCGGCGATCCGCGAGCTTGAAGAAGAGACGGGGACGACGCTGTTCCTGCGCGGTTCCCGCGGCGTCCTGCTGACGCCGGAAGGCACGGAGTTCCTCAGCTATGCGAGACAGGTGGTCGGCCAGGCGGCGCTCATCGAGGACCGCTACATCGTGCATGCGAGGCCGCGGCAGCGCTTTGCCGTCTCCACCCAGCACTACTCGTTCACATCCGGGGCGTTCGTGGAGCTGGTGCGGACCTATGCGGGCGACGCCTACGAATTCACCCTGCGCGAAGGGAAGACGATGGAGGCCATCGCGGACGTGAGCCGGCTGCGCAGCGAGATGGGCGTCATCTACCTGTCCGGGTTCAACGAGGCCGTCATCAAAAAGGTGCTGCGCGAGTCGGGGCTCGTCTTTTCGGAGCTGTTTTCAGCAAAGCCGCACATCTTCGTCGGGCGCGGCAATCCGCTCGCCGGGCGCAGAAGCGTGACCCTGGCGGATCTGGAGCCGCTTCCCTGTCTCACCTACGAGCAGGGCGACCAGAACGCGCTGTACTTTTCGGAGGAGATCCTGCCGGACATCAGCCGGCAGAAGAACATCCGCGTGACGGACAAGAGCGCCATCATCAACCTCATGGTGGGCACGGACGGGTATACGATCTCTTCCGGCATCTGTCCTTCCTACCTGCAGGGCGAGGATATCATCTCCATCCCGCTGGAGGTGGACGAGCTCATCCGCATCGGCGTCATCACGCACAGGGATTACCGGCCAACGCAGCTGGGCGAAGCCTACCTCTCTATCCTGCACAGGCTGGTGGAGCAGGAACAGGGCAACCCTGATGGTGGACAGTGATGTGCGCGGGAGGCGGCGCGGCAGATCTTGAGACGCTCCTTTTCTTTGAGAAGCATCCTTCCGCTCTGCCGCTTTACGAAGCCTTAGAGGCCATGCTTCGGGAAACCTTCCCCGGGGTGCACAAACGCGTGCAGAAGACGCAGATCACCTTTTATGACCGCCATGTGTTTGCCTGCGCCTCGCTGCAGCGTGTGAAGCGCAAAGCGGAGCTTCCCGATCCGTATCTCGTCCTGACGCTGGGGCTTCCCGCCCCGCTGTCATCGGAGCGGGCGGCGGTCCAGTGCGAGCCGTATCCCGGGAGATGGACAGTGCACATCGTCATCGGCAGCGCAGCTGAGATCGACGGGGAACTGATCGCCTGGGTCAGACAGGCGTATGCTTTTGCGCTGGCCAAATGAGAGGCCGGGCATAAAAAAAGCGGCCCACAGGACCGCGTGGCTGCGGGCATACCGCGAAACGCCGTCACTGCTTTTCATGCTCTTTCTGATAGTGGCGGCGGATTGCGTCGAAGGTCTCGTCGCTGAGGTCGTGCTCGATCTTGCAGGCGTCATGCTCCGCCAGTTCCGGATCGATGCCGATGCTCATGAACATCTTGGTGAGCAGCTGGTGGCGCTCGTACATGTGCTCCGCGATGGCGAGCCCTTCAGCTGTCAGCTTGACGTGGTTATCCTCGTTCACCGTGACCAGGCCGCCCTCGCGCAGCTGGCGCAGGACGATGGACACCGTCGGACGCGAGAAGCCCAGATGGTTGCAGATATCGATGGCGTGAACCTCCGCCTTTTTCAGGGAGAGGATGTGAATCGTCTCCAGATAGTTTTCTACGGATTCGGTGATATGCATCTTCAGCCCTCCCCGGAAGCGTTTCCGTTGTTAAGCCTATTTAACCGCATAGGGCAAGGGTTTGTCAAAGCAAACATTTTTCTCCTGTTATTTTAAGAAAAAAGGAGGTGCCGGCAATGAAAGCATCCTCTTACGGCCATCTGGAGGAATGCGTCCGGCGCTACCCGCAGCTTGCCGGTACGCTGCCATCGATGCGCAGGGCGCTGGAGGTGCTGACGGGCGTCTTTGCATCCGGCGGACAGCTGCTCATCTGCGGCAACGGAGGCAGCGCCGGTGATGCGCTGCACATCACCGGCGAGCTGATGAAGGGCTTTATCCTGCCCCGGAGGCTGAACGAACGGACAGCGGCGGCGCTTGCGGCCTCCTGCCCGGACGGGGCTTACCTTGCGGAGCACTTGCAGGGGGCGCTGAGCGTTCGCACGCTGGTGGCGGAAACGTCGCTCATCACGGCCTATGCCAACGACGTGGCGGGCGACCTCGCCTTTGCCCAGCAGGTGTGGGGATACGGCAGGGCGGGGGATGCGCTGCTGTGCCTCAGCACCTCCGGCAATTCCGACAATGTGGCCTACGCAGCGCAGGCGGCGCGCTTTAAAGGGCTGGCCACCCTCGCGATGACGGGCGCGGGCGGCGGGCGGCTTTCCGGTCTGTGCGATCTGTGCATAGCTGTGCCGGAGAGGGAACCGTACCGGGTACAGGAGCTCCATCTGCCGGTCTATCATGCGCTCTGCCTGGCACTGGAGGAGGAGTTTTTCGGCAGCGAACCGCGCCTCGAGCGGAAGTTTACCGTGCAGGCGCCGGATCATGTAGGCCTGCATTGACAGGAAGTGTGTCTTTTGCTACCATAAAAATGGAGAAACGGGGGACGATAGGAGAAAGGGGCTGTGGATTGATGAGGATTAAGCAGGAGACGCTGCGGCGCCCCTTGGGGAAGGTGCTGCCGCCGGCAGGGGGCGCACCGTGAGCCGCCGGCTGGTGATCCTCACCGGCTGGCCGGGGGCCGGGAAGACGAGGACGGCTTCCATGATCCTGGAGTGGTTCCCTTCGCTGAAGCTGCTCTCCTACGACAGGCTGAAGGAGATGTGGTATGACGCGGAAGGTTTCGACAGCCCCGCGGCGAAGCGGAAGCTGGATGAGAAGAGCCTTGCGGCTTTCTGGCGGCTGCTTGGCCGGGAGATGGGCAGCGGAGAGGACATCCTGATCGAGTATCCGTTCTGCGAAAAGCATGTCCCGCAGCTGACTGCGCTGCTTCAAAAAAGCGGCTATCAGGCGATGACCGTCGTGCTGGAAGGGGATCCAAAGGCGCTCTGGCAGCGCTACATGGGCCGCGACCGGCGCAGCAACCGCCATGTGGGCTACAGCTGCGATGTCTACCATAAAGACGGGCTCAAGATCCGCGGGAGACACCCGTCCTTTGCGGAGTACCGCGGGGAAGGGCTGGCGAAGAACTATCACATCGATCTGGGAGATACCTTTGCGCTGGATGTGACGGACCTGGGGCAGATCGACCTGGACGGGCTGCAAGCCTTCCTGGCGGAGCATCTGGAAAAATAAAAAGGAAGCCGCTTCTTCACCGGCGCGTGCCGGAGAAAGCGGCTCCCTTTATCGTTCTGTCTTGTGCCGAGGGAAAAATCACACGTCGTAGCAGGGCGCGTCGGGTGCAAAATCCGAGTGGTAGGCGATGATCCGCCTGAAGTCGTTCTGCACCGCGATGTTCAGCATGTCGCTCTGGGTGCAGTGGACGCCGTAGCGCAGCAGCGAAGCCTGGCCGGAGTGGCGCAGCAGTGAAGCGGTGGAACCCGGCTCCGTAGTGCCGGTGAAGAAGATGCGCCCGCCGCACTCCAGGATCCTGCGGGCGAGGGCCTGGCCGTAAGGTGTATCCAGCTGCGGATCGCTGACAAAGTAAACGCCCAGGGCGATAAAGTCCTCCGGTATGGTTCGGACGTAGACGGCCCCCAGGATATCCTGCACGGTAGGATTGACCCAGAGCCAGGAAGCATCCAGATGACCGAGCTCTTTGATGAAGTGCCTGTCGGCAAAGACGTCGGTGTAAGGCAGCTGCTCGCAGAGGTAGGTGAGGATGCCGATGCCGCGTCCGAAGCGCGGTACGGGCAGCAGCACGGGGCGGCCCTGGGAGAGCGCCTCGGAGATCGCGGCGATGAGCGCCTTCACCTGATCCTCACGGCGGTTGTCGGAGGTGATCTGACCGTAATCGCAGTCCAGCACGGCGAGATCGGCGCTCCGGCCCGCGATGGGATCGCACGCGTTGACGCGGGCGCAGGAGTAGTAGTCACCGGAGAAGAAGAGGGTCCGGCCTCCCTCCGTGAAGGAGAACCAGGCGCTGCCGGAGCAGTGCCCGCTGCGGCCCCAGCAGACGCTCAGCCCGCCGGGCAGATGAAAGGATTCACACGGAAGGCTGAGCGCCTCCAGAACGAGGGGATCGTCGACGCTGAAGGGCAGCTGCCTCGCGGTCTCTGTCGTGAGGATGACACGCCCCGTGAATCCGTTGGCCAGCAGCCATGGGTAAGCGCCGGACTGGTTTTCGTGGGAGTGGGAGATAAACAGGTACTGGGCCTGCCGGATCTGCTGCGGGGTAAGGTGCGGCAGCTCGTCTCCGGGATAGGCGCGCTGATAGCCGCAGTCAAAAATGAAGGAGACGACGTTCCCCTCCACAAAATAGCAGTGTCTGGACTGGGTAAAGGGCTCGCCGGTGAGCCAAAGTTTCATTCCGTTTCCTCCGTTTGCTTACAATCGGCATGTATATCCTTCAGTATAGTGCAAAAAACCGTTCCGGTAAATATGAATCGGTCGCTCAAAAACGCTTTTGTGGAAAGCCTCGCGGGAGCGGGCTGCTTTTTTGGAAATTTGCACTCCGGGATGACGGCACTTTGGAAAACGTGCTATACTGAAAGCGATCAAAACGGGATAAACCCGGGGCATCCGCGCGTCTTATGGGTGTGAAACGGAGGAATACGTATGAAGAAAGCCTTTTCTGCTGCGCTGGTTTTTGCGCTGATCCTGTCTGCTGCGGTCATGGCAGCGGGGGAGACAGCGTGGGTCACGGGTGGCAGCCTGCGGGTGCGCAGGGAACCTTCGGCCGATGCGCAGGCGCTGGGCAGTCTGTCGGCCGGCGCGTGCATCCAGACGGAGACGGCAGGCGGTGAGTGGTCGCGCGTGCAGCTGGGGGAGATCGAAGGGTATGTGATGAGCGCGTATCTCTCCGCGTCGCCCTTGGGGGAAACGCCGGCGGCAAGGCGCGTCACTTCGCCGTATGGCACGCCGACGGTGGTGCTGCGCAGCCGTCCCTCCAATTCCTACGGCGCAGCCGGGGTGCTGCCGGCAGGCACAGAAGTGACGGTCCTGGGTGAGTTCGACGGCTTTATTGCCGTGGATTCGCCGGCAGGAACGGGGTTTCTGGCAAAGAATGAGGTGAAGTGACCCGCCGCCGCGCGGGGGACGGGAACCCTTCCACCATCAGCAGAGCCGATGGTCCCCCTCCCCTTTCAGGGGAGGCTTAGGAGCGCTGGAAGAGGCTTTAACAGCCTTGGCTCCCCTGAAAGGGGAGCTGTCAGTCCGCAGGACTGACTGAGGGGTTTACGTAAGGCGAATGAGGTTCTGCTGCGCTTTCTCATTTGCAGGACTGACTGAGGGGTTATCATAAAACCCGGGCTGCCGTTTGGCAGCCCGGGTGCTTTGTCTGTGCGGCTTTGCGGATCAGAAGCTGGAAATGCCGTGGGAGTTGACCATGCCGTCGATGCGGACGCCTGCTTTGCACAGCGGGCAGCTGTGGCTGTCGGTGCTCTGGTAGTCATCCAGCACGTTGCGGGTGCTGAAGATAGAGTTGATGGGGAAGCCTTCGCACTCATCCACGCAGGTGAAGATGGCGCAGATGCCCGTGGGGATGCCGCGGTAGTACCGGATGGCGTCGATAGCGGCCTGTGCCGTATAGCCGGTGGTGACGGAAGCGGCGAGCACCAGAACGTGCTTGCCGACAATCATCGGCGCGGAGTTGTCGCGGAAGATGAGCTGGCTGCCGGAGGTGTGCTCCGGGGTAACGACGTAGATGGTGCGGTGAGAGTTCATGTTCGTGTAGCCCGCGCGTGTCAGCTCACTGGCCATGCAGGCGCCGATGACCTCCGTCCCGTCCAGGCACAGGATGGAATCGACGATCGTGGTGGGTTTGAAATTGCCGGCGAGCTCTGCGGCGGCCTGCCTCGCCTCGGAGAGGCGGTGCTTGGTCATCGTGAGATCGATATAGTAGTTGATGTGGCTGTGGCTGGTCGCAAAATGGCCGTGTGCCACGCGAAGGGGCAGATTGGAAGTCGTCTTGGGATACTGGATCAGCTGGATCGCCATTGAAACACCTCCGAAACGCTCATTGATGGTTAAGATTGTAACATGAAGTAAAGCAAATCTCAATAGAAGAGGGAAAAGTGCGCCTCAGCAGGGGAGCTTGACCACCCATTTTTCGATGGCGCTTTCCTTTCCGTCCGGTTTTCCGGCGACCATGTGCGCTTCACCGGGGCAGATGGCGCAGAACCAGCCTTCCGAAAGCAGAACCGCCGTCCCGCGGGGCGCGCCGTCCAGCTTGTGGCCGTCCGCCCCGTTCGGCAGGGGTTCGGCAGGCGTCAGCTCCTCCTGCGGGCAGATGTGGATGACCTCGCAGCCCTGTTTGGCGATCATGAGATCGATGGTATGCGCGTGGACCTCAAAGCGTCGCTTTTCATCCGCCTTCGCGGCGTAGGCCTTTTCACGGATCTCAAAGGGCGCGCCGGCGGCTTCGCCGCGGGCAAAGGCATCGGCAGCCGCTTTGGCGCCGGGGATGATGTCTTCATAAAGGGGCAGGCGTTCGATCCGGTCCAGTATCATGTTATCCTTCCTTTCTGATCGGCGGCGGGGCTCATTCGCCCGTAGGCCGCACATGATGCGTGTGTATTTCCGGTTTCATCTCTTCTTCGCCGGGTATGGAGTAAGGCACCTGTAGCTTGTCACAGACGATACGGATAAAGTCTTCCATATATTGTGTGAGCCGCATGCCCTTGCGGTAACAGAAGTAAAAGTGGCGTTCGTAATCGTTGTCCAGAATGGGATGGCACTGGACAAGGCCGGCAAGAGACTTGTCCTGTATGACGTATACACGTGGGATGAGCATCACGGCCCCGGAGAGGGCGGCGACCTGCTTGGCAACCTCCATGTTGTCGGTTTCCATAAGAACGCGGGGGGAGAGGTGATAGCGCTCAAACAGCCTGTCCTGAATGGCACGCACGCTGTGGCCGGACGACATGCAGACGAACCGCTCGTTCTCCGCGCGGGAGATGCTGATGGCCTGCCCGTCGGGCGTTCCCCGCGCAAGCGCGGTGTCCTTGGCTGCCATCAGCACGACCTCTTCGCTTTCGATCAGCACATAGTGCAGCCGGTTGGACTTCCGGTTGGTGGTCACCAGCGAGATATCGCATTCCCCTTCGGCCGTCAGCCGCTCCAGCGTGTCACTGCCGTGTTCCACGAGGTTCAGGCAGACATACGGATAGCGCTGTGCGAATTCCGGCACAACCAGAGGTAGGATCTGCAGCCCGCGCTGCTTGGAGAGGCCCAAACGGAAATGGCCGTGGATCTCGCCTGCGCTCTCGGCCAGTTCCGTCCTCAGATTGCGGTCGATATCGATGATGCGCTGGGCGGCCTCCACATAGCGGCGGCCGGCATAGGTGAGGCTGATCGGATCGGTCGTCCTGTCGAAGATCGCGACGCCCAGATCGGTTTCCACCTGTTTGATGGCCTGAGAAAGCGCAGGCTGGGAAAGATACAGCTTCTTGCTGGCGGCAGTGATGCTGCCTTCCCGCAGAACGGCCATGACATACTCGATTTGACGCAAGTTCACGGCAGGTTCCCCCTTCCTGACGGTTCCGGGTTATGGATAAGCGAATTCCCATAAGTTCCGGGTTATGGCCCATATATAAAAAACGGTATTTGCCATTTGTTTTCCAATAGTTTATCATTTGTTTAGCCAAAGTGCAAGAATTGTTCCATGCGGTGCTGCAGCGGGACCGAGATCGTCTTATGCAGTATGCATGAAAACGACGAAATGCCTTTGAAAGTGTTACCCAAGCGGAGCGATTCCGCAGAACAAAGAAGGAGGATTCTCTCATGAAGAAACTCGTCTGTCTCGTTCTCGCCGCAATGATGCTGCTGAGCGTCGCGGCCCTGGCCAGCGCCGAATGGAAGTTCGAGCGCAAGATCACCTTCGTTTGCCCCTGGGGCGTCGGCGGCGGCGCTGACGGCACCATCCGTCCCATGGCGAACCTGCTGCAGGACAAGCTCGGCGTTCCCTGCGAAGTGCAGAACGTTGAAGGCGGCTCCGGCGTTAACGGCGTTGAATACACCCTCAAGCAGCCCGCTGACGGCTACACCTTCATGCTGGGCACCCAGTCCCTGTATCTGCAGGACATGATGGGCAACATCTCCGTGGACTTCAAGACCGAGATGCAGCCGATCGACGTGCTCGTGCATTCCATCAACTTCATCGTCGCCTCCAAGGCCAGCATGGACAAGTACGGCGTCTCCAACTGGACCGAGCTGACCAAGTACATCGAGGAGCATCCCTTCGAGGTCTCCGTCGCGATGCTGACCGCCACCGGCGTTGACGGCGCTTCCCTGGCGCAGGCCACCGACGGCCTGTTCCTCCTCGAGCTGCCCTACGACTCCGGCTCCGACGCGAACTCCGCCCTGGTCGGCGGCCACGTCGACCTCTATGTCTGCGGCTACGACGAGATCGCCGGCCTGGTCGAGTCCGGCAACATCGTTCCGATGCTGGCCCTGTGCGAGAACCGCCTGAAGGTCCTCCCGGACCTCGAGTGCTCCGGCGAAGTGGGCGTCAACTCCTTCATGGCTCCGTGGCGCGCGATCTTCGCGAAGACCGGCACCCCGCAGGAAGCGATCGACGCGCTGGTCGCCGCTGTCGAAGAGTGCCGTCAGGAAGCGACCTGGCAGGAGTTCATCAAGGCCGCTGCGTATGACGAGCGTCCGGTCCCGACCGCCGAAGAGCTCCCGGCTTTCGCCCAGAGCGAGTACAAGGCGCTCCGCGACTACATGGTCGAGCAGGGCACCCTGGTCAAGGATTACGACGATCTCAAGTAATCCCGGTTAAAAGACAGTAAAGAAACCTGAAAAGGTACTGATCAAGACGGAAAGAGGGAGACTTTGCGCTCCCTCTTTCCAACCAAAAGGAGAACAAAAGCATGTTTGAGCTGATCCTTAACGTTCTGCTCTTTGTGTTCTTCGGCTGGGCGTTCTTCACCCACGTGCTGGAGGCGGCTGTTCCGGCCAAGGTGTCCAAGAACCCCTACGCGCTGCAGCCGGATGCGTGGCCCAAGGCCATCATCATCCTGCTGGAGATCTGCCTGCTGATCAACATCATCAAGATCATCCGGAAGAACAAGGGAAACGAGAATTTCACCTTTGGCGCGTTTGTCGCCACCATCCCGAACTTCTTCAAGAGCAAGCTGTTCATCGGCATCGTCATCCTGACGGTGGCGTCCTTCATCCTGGAGCCGCTGGGCTTCATCGTGACTTCTTTCCTCGTGCTGTGCGCGTACGGCTGGCTGCTGGGCGCCAAGAAATACGGGCAGCTGGTGATCGCGTCTGTCGTCATCACCTTCATCCTGTACATCGTCTTCAGCGGCATGCTGAGCGTCAACCTGCCGCGCGGCTACGGCTTCCTGCGCGACTTCGCGCTGGCGCTGGAGAACATCGTGCAGAGCGTCAAGAACCTCTTCGGCGGCAAGAAGGAAGCAGCGGACGCGGCTGAGACCGCGATGGTCGTCTTCAACACCGTCCGGACCATGATCGGATAAGGGGGCGAATACAGTATGTCAATGGGTCAATTGCTTGCCAGCGGTGCTGCTGCCGTATTCAACCCCTCCATGTTCCTGATGGTCTGCGTGGCCATCGTTCTGGGTACGGTCTTCGGCGCGCTGCCCGGCGTTTCCGCCACCATGGCGGTCGCTCTGGGCCTCACCTTCACCTACACGATGCAGCCGATCCCGGCCATCGTCTTCCTCACGGCCATCTACTGCTCGTCCATCACGGGCGGCTCCATCACGGCCATCCTCTTCAAGATCCCGGGCGTGCCGTCTTCCGCGCCTACGACGTTTGACGGCTATCCCATGGCGCAGCGAGGCGAGGCGGGCAAGGCCCTGGGCGTCGCCCTGCTGGCTTCCGCGTTCGGCGGCCTCATTTCCGCCATCGCGATGTTCCTGCTGTCCCAGCCGCTGACGGCGGCGGCCCTCAAGTTCGGCCCCAGCGACCTCTTCGCCGTGACCTTCCTGGGCCTGTCCATCCTCACCTGCCTGGACGGCGACCACATCCTCACCTGCATCATCTCCGGCCTCATCGGCCTGCTCCTCGCCTGCATCGGCCAGGACAAGATGTACGCCGTGCAGCGCCTCACCTTCGGCTCCAAGCAGCTGTTCGCAGGCGTCGAAATGATCCCGGTCCTCATCGGTCTCTTCGCCATCACGGAGGTCTTCAACCAGACCAACCCCAAGAAGCACCGCATGACAGCCGATGACGGCGTGGGCGGCGGCGCGGTCAACACCAAGATGCCCAGCTTTGCCGAGATCCTCTCCATCAAGTGGACGCTGATCCGCTGCTCCGTCGTGGGCACGGTCGTCGGCATCCTGCCCGGCGCGGGCGCGACCATCGCCAGCTTCATGTGCTACACGATGGAGACCAAGCTCTCCAAGTACCCGGAGAAGTTCGGCACCGGCATCATCGACGGCATCGCGGCCTCCGAGGCTTCCAACAACGCCGCGACCGGCGGCGCCATGGTCCCGCTGCTGTCCCTGGGCATCCCCGGCGGCAACGCCGCTGCGGTCATGATGTCCGCGCTGACGCTCAAGGGCGTCCAGCTCGGGCCCCTGCTGCTCACCCAGCAGCCGACCTACCTCTCCGCGACCTTCATGTCCATGATCGTGACCAACATCCTTATGGTCATCGTCGCCATGGGCATCGCCAAGGTGTTCGCTCAGATCCTGGCGATCCCGTACTACTACCTCGGGCCCATCATCGTCATGCTGGCGCTGATCGGTTCCTACGCCAACCAGATGGCCATCGCGGACGTGCAGATCATGGTTATCGCGGGCGTCATCGGCCTGCTGGTCAAGGTCTGCCACTTCAACAGCGCCGCCATCGTTCTCGGCCTCGTGCTGGGCGGCATGTGCGAATCCAACTTCTC
>JAFUTW010000018.1 GCA_017484085.1 Clostridia bacterium | reverse complement strand
CAATTACCGCGACGTGCCGGAGAACCTCATCCAGGCCATCGTGGACAGCAACCGCACGAGAAAAGACTTCATCGCCGACCGCGTGCTGCGCAGGGCCGGCGCGTATGACTACGCCGAGGACAACCAGTACGATCCGCAAAGTGAGCACCCCGTGACCATCGGCGTTTACCGGCTGACGATGAAGACGGGCAGCGACAACTTCCGCCAGAGCAGCATCCAGGGCGTGATGAAGCGCATCAAGGCGAAGGGCGCGACGGTCGTCATCTACGAGCCGACACTGCCTGCCGGTTCCACCTTCTTCGGCTCCGTTGTCATCGGGGACCTTGAGGCGTTCAAGAGGCAGTGCGACGCTATCATCGCCAACCGCTACGACCCCTGCCTGGACGACGTGCAGGAGAAGGTGTACACGCGCGATCTGTTCCGGAGGGATTAACAAAACGGATTAATACAGAGAAAACCTCATCCGGCATTCGCGTGCTGCTGCCCTCTTCATCACGCTGATCAGCGTGATACTTTATCCTTTACCTTCCCCTATGGGGAAGGGGAACCGCGCGTCGAGCGCGTTGGATGAGGTTTCATACGTATCAGTATGATAAAGAAGGATTACAGCCTTCCCCCTTGGGAAAGGGGGACCATGAATGCAGCGAGTGGCGGATGAGGTTTCAGCTAAAAACCCGCCTTTAGAGGCGGGTTTGTTATCGGAATGATCAGTCTTTGGCTGCCGTCCGTGCGCGGGCGGCGGCCTTTTTGCGCATCTCGGTCTCCAGGATGCGCTTGCGCATGCGCAGGTTCTTGGGGGTGACTTCCAGCAGCTCGTCATCGTCGATGAACTCCAGGCACTCTTCGAGCGTGAGGGTCTTCATGCTGGTCAGCTTCATCGCGGTTTCGGCGCCGGCGGCGTTGCGGATGGAGGTCAGGTGTTTCTGGCGGCACACGTTGACGTCGATATCGCCCGTGCGCGCGTTCTGGCCGACGATCATGCCGCAGTACACGGCGGTGTTCGGCCCGCAGAAGAGCGTGCCGCGGTCCTGCGCGTAGAACAGGCCGTACATCACGGCGGTGCCGGTCTCGGTGGAGACGAGCGCGCCGAAGCTGCGGTGCGGGATCTCGCCCATATAGGGGGCGTAGTGATCGAACACGGAGGACATGACGCCCTCGCCGCGGGTATCGGTCATGAATTCGCTGCGGTAGCCGAACAGGCCGCGGCTGGGGACGGAGAACTCCAGGCGCACGCGGTCCGTGCCCGTCATGTTGTCCATGACGCCGCGGCGGCGGCCGATCTTTTCGATGACGGCGCCCGCGTACTCGGAGGGCACGTCGCACACCATCTTCTCCACAGGCTCCAGCAGCGCGCCGTTCTCGTCGCGGCGGTAGAGCACCTCCGGCTTGGAAACCTGGAATTCGTAGCCCTGGCGGCGCATGTTTTCGATCAGCACGGAGAGGTGCAGCTCGCCGCGGCCGCTGACGCGGAAGGCATCCGGGGTCTCGGTTTCCTCCACGCGCAGGGAGACGTCGGTCTGCAGCTCGCGGAAGAGGCGGTCGCGCAGGTGGCGGGAGGTGACGTAGGTGCCTTCGCGGCCCGCGAAGGGGCTGTCGTTGACGGAGAAGGTCATCTGCACGGTTGGCTCGGTGATCTTGACGAAGGGCAGCGCTTCCAGCGTATCGGTTGCGCAGATGGTGTCGCCGATCATGATGTCCTCGATGCCGGTGATGGCGACGATCTCGCCCATGGAAGCCTCTTCGACGGCGGCGCGCTTCAGGCCGTCAAAGGCGAAGAGGGAGGAGAGGCGGAAGTTCTCGTGCAGGTTTTCGTCTGAGAGGTTGACGCGGGTGTACATCGTGTTCAGCTTCAGCGTGCCGCGGGTGATGCGGCCGACGCCGATGCGGCCGACGTAGTCGTTGTAGTCGATCGTGGAGACCAGCATCTGCGCGGGGCCTTCCGGGTCGCCCTTGGGCGCCGGGATGTGCTCGAGGATCGCCTCGAACAGCGGGCGCAGGTCCGTACCGGGCTGGTTAAGGTCCATCGTGGCGGTGCCGGTGCGCGCGCTGGCGTAGACGATGGGGGTGTCCAGCAGCGCTTCGTCGTCGGAGAGGTCGATCATGAGGTCGATGGTCTCGCTGACGACCTCTTCGCAGCGGGCGTCGGGCCTGTCCACCTTGTTGACCACGACGATGACGGGCAGGTTCAGCGCCAGGGCGTGCTGCAGCACGAAACGGGTCTGCGGCATCGGCCCCTCGAAGGAGTCGATGAGCAGGAGGACGCCGTCCACCATCTTGAGCACGCGCTCCACCTCGCCGCCGAAGTCGGCGTGGCCGGGGGTGTCCACGACGTTGATCTTGACGTCCTTGTAGTAGACGGAGGTGTTCTTGGAGAGGATGGTGATGCCGCGCTCGCGCTCCAGGTCGTTTGAGTCCATAACGCGGTCGGCGATCTGCTGGTTCTCGCGGAAGACGCCGCCCTGCTTCAGCATTTCGTTGACCAGGGTGGTTTTGCCGTGGTCGACGTGGGCGATGATGGCGATATTGCGAAGCTCATTGCGGATTGTTTCCAAAGGTATTCCTTCTTTCTATCGGTCCGGGCTCAGTCCGCCGTGCGGCTTGCCGTCTCGGCCAGGACGAGCCCCTCGTTGTTCTCCAGGGCCCAGCGGATGGACCACTCGTTTTCAAACAGGATGACGTCGCGCTCGTGCGCGTCTTTCGCCAGGGAGGTGGTGCTGGACAGCTTCAGCTCTTCCGGCGGACGCGGAGAGCTCTCGATCCAGCGTACGAACCGATAGCCGAGGGGGTAACGGTGGATTTCAGCGCCGTATTCGGTGCGCAGCCGGTGCTCCAGCACCTCGAACTGCAGCATGCCGACCACGCCGACGATGATCTCTTCAAAGCCGACACCGGGGCGTTTGAAGGTCTGGATCGCGCCCTCTTCCGAGAGCTGCAGGACGCCTTTGACGAACTGCTTGCGCTTCAGGCTGTCCACGGAGGCGACGCGGGCGAAGAACTCGGGCGCGAAGACGGGGATGCCCGCGTAGCGCCGTTTTTTGCCCGTGCACAGCGTATCGCCCAGGGCGAACACGCCGGGATCGAACAGGCCGATGATGTCGCCCGGATAGGCGTTTGTCACGGCCTCGCGCTCGTCCGCCATGAACTGCTGGGGCTGCTTGAGCTGGATCTGTTTGCCGCTGCCGCTGTGCCAGACGGTCATGCCGCCCGTGAAGACGCCGGAGCAGATGCGCATGAAGGCCAGCCGGTCGCGGTGCTGCGGGTTCATGTTGGCCTGTATTTTAAAGATGAAGCCGGAAAAATCGGGATCCTCCGGCCGGATGAGGCCGATGTCGCTCTCATGAGGCGCGGGCGGGGTGGAGTACTCGAGAAAGCGGGAGAGGAAGGGCTCCACACCGAAGTTGGTGATGGCAGAGCCGAAGAACATGGGCGTCAGTTCGCCCGTACGGACCTTGTCAAGGTCAAATGCGTCGCCCGCGATGTCCAGAAGCTCGATCTCATCCGTCAGCCGGCGGTAGAGCCGGTCGCCCAGAAGGTCCGGGAGCGCCGGATCGTCGACGGATACGTCCTGCTTTTCCACGCGGGTCTTGCCGTGGTCGCCGCTTTCGTAAAGCTCCACCATGCGGGTGTCGCGGTGGTAGACGCCCTTGAAGTCGCCGTCCGTACCGATAGGCCAGTTGACGGGACAGGCGCGGATGCCCAGTACCTGCTCCATCTCCTCCATGAGGGAGAAGGGATCCTTGGCCGCGCGGTCCATCTTGTTGACAAAGGTGAAGATGGGGATGTTGCGCAGCCGGCACACCTTGAAGAGCTTGATGGTCTGCGCTTCGACACCCTTGGCGGCGTCGATCAGCATGACGGCGCTGTCCGCCGCGACCAGCACGCGGTAGGTGTCCTCGGAGAAGTCCTGGTGGCCGGGGGTATCCAGAATGTTGATGTGATAGCCGTCGAACTCGAACTGCATGGCAGAGGAAGTGACGGAGATGCCGCGCTGCTTCTCGATTTCCATCCAGTCAGAGGTGGCGTGGCGGTCGGCCTTACGGGCCTTGACGCTGCCGGCCTGGCGGATGGCGCCGGAATAGAGCAGCAGCTTTTCCGTCAGCGTCGTCTTGCCGGCGTCTGGATGGGAGATGATGGCGAAGGTGCGGCGGCGCGCTACCTCGCTTTGCAGCATGCCTGGCTGGATATCGGCCATGGGAACCTCCTTGGGTGAAACAAACCCTTCTTTTTCAATGACAATTGCACAGTATAACACACAAGCGGCTGAATGAAAAGCTTTCGGCTTTTACTTTTTTGCCGTCCGCCTTTAAAACCTGAAATGCCATATTCATAACGGGGCGTTGTCTATCTTGACGGATGGTGCAGAAGTCAAGTATAATAAATAACAACGGGTTGACAGTCTGTCTGCGGAAAGAGGTGACGGTATGCGCGTGATGGTCGTGGAAGATGACCTGGAGCTCTGCCGCGTGCTGCACAAGCATTTGGTTTCCGCAGGTTATGCGGTGGATGCTTTTTCCAATGCGGAAGAAGCCTGCGCGCCGCTTTCGGAGTGCGGTGCGTATGATGCAGCGATCCTGGACATCCAGCTCCCGGGGATGGATGGCCTGACGCTCCTGCAAAAAGCCAGAGAAAAAGGCAGCCGGACGCCGGTGCTGCTGCTGACGGTGCGCGGCACTGTACAAGACCGCGTGCGCGGTCTGGATGCCGGCGCGGACGACTATATGGTAAAGCCCTTTGCCTACGAGGAGCTGGATGCGCGGCTGCGCGCGCTCATCCGGCGCGGGCCTGCGCAGCGCGGCAGCATCCTTGAGGTCGACGGCCTCAGGCTGGATGCCTCCACGCGCCGGGTGACACGGGACGGAAAGGATATCCGCCTCTCCGGACGCGAATTCGCCCTGCTGGAGTACATGATGCACAACGAGGGCGTCGTCCTCACCCGCGAACAGATCGAGAAGCACATCTGGAATGCCGAGATCGGCAGCGCCTCCAATGTGGTGGACGTTTACATCCGCTATCTGCGGCGGAAGATCGACGACGGGGTTCCGTTAAAGCTCATCCATACGATACGCGGCGCCGGCTACAGGCTGAGCACAGAGGAATAAACAAACGGGCAGCGCCAAAGGCGCTGCCCGAACTTTATCTGCAAACAGAAGGAACGGCCCGTAGGGCGGCTGTTACAGGAAGGATGAAAGGGGCAGGAAAGCGCGGACGGGCGCGCCGCCCGTTTCCAGCTGCACATAGGCCCAATCCCCAAAGACGGCGAGGACGACGGGCTGCGTGCCTTCGGCGACCTCGGCAAAGCGCGGCGGATCATCCGAAAGCGGCTCCAGGGTCAGGAAGGTGTCCTCCATGACGGTGACGGGGACGGCATCCTCAAAGAGCAGCTCCGGCTCCGCTGGCAGGTCGCAGGCCGCGGCCTCGATCCAGCCGACCGGGCCGGGCGCATCCGCGCTGCCGGCGGCGACCATCGCCCAGCAGTCCGCCTGTCCGAAGAAGAGAAAGGGAGAGGAGAGGGCTATTTCGGAGCCGCAGGCGGCAAACTGGGCCGTGGGGCCGCAGCGAAGGGGCACGGCGGGCGCGCCCTCCAGGCCGGAGAGCGGGACGGGGTCCAGCGTGTAAACGCCCAGATCCGGGGCTTCCGCCGCGGCGGTAAGCGGGAAGCATGCAAGCAGGAGAAGGCAGAGAAAAAGGAGAAGGCCGGTCCGGTTTTTCTTCATCGGTATCCCTCCTGTCGAATGAAAAATGATGGGTTCCTGCGAACCCATCATACCATATGCGCCTTTGCCGTGCAATATCAGAGGAGATCTTCCCCGGCCTTCTGCTTCATGAGGGCGATGACCTTCATGGGCAGGCCGTAGAGGTTGATGAAGCCGGCGGAATCCTTGTGGCTGTACATCTCTCCGGAATCGCCGAAGGTGGCGATGTCTTCCATGTACAGGCTGTAGGGAGAGGTGACGCCGGCGCCGATGACGTTGCCCTTATAGAGCTTCAGCTTTACGGTGCCGGTGACGCGCTGCTGGGTGACATCCACAAAGGCGGAGAGGCCTTCGCGCAGCGGGGTGTACCACAGGCCGTTGTAGACGAGCTCCGCAAACTTGAGGGCGACCTGCTCTTTATAGTGGGCAGTGTCCCTGTCCACGGTGATCTCTTCCAGGTTGCGGTGCGCGGCATAGAGCAGGGTGCCGCCGGGCGTCTCATACACGCCGCGGCTCTTCATGCCGACCAGCCGGTTCTCCACCATGTCCATGATGCCGACGCCGTTGCGCGCGGCGATGGCGTTGCACTTTTCCAGCAGCGCAACGGCATCCAGCTTTTCGCCGTTGACGGAGACGGGAACGCCCTTTTCAAAGCCGATGGTCACGTACTCGGGGGCATCGGGCGCATCCTCGGGATGGACGCTGATGAGCGTGAGATCGCGCGGCGGCTCGTTTGCGGGATCCTCCAGGTCTCCGCCCTCGTGGGAGAGGTGCCAGATGTTGCGGTCCATGGAGTAGGGACGGTCCTTCTTGACGGGGACGGGGATGCCGCGCGCTTCCGCGTAATCGATCTCCTCTTCGCGGGTCTTGATGTCCCACTCGCGCCACGGGGCGATGATGGGCATGTCGGGGGCGAAGGCCTTGATGGTGAGCTCGAAGCGCACCTGGTCGTTGCCCTTGCCGGTGCAGCCGTGGCAGATGGCGTCGCAGTGCTCCGCCTTGGCGATCTCCACCAGGCGCTTGGCGATCAGCGGGCGGGCAAAGCTCGTGCCCAGCAGGTACTTTCCTTCATAGACGGCGCCGGCCTTGAGCGTGGGCCAGATGAAGTCCTCCACGAACTCTTTGCGCAGGTCTTCAATGTAGAGCTTCTCGGCGCCCGTCTTCTTCGCCTTCTCATGCAGGGGTTCCAGTTCCTCGCCCTGGCCGACGTCCGCGGCGCAGCAGACAACGGCGCAGCCGTAGTTTTCCTTCAGCCAGGGGATGATGATGCTGGTATCCAGACCGCCGGAATAGGCGAGCAGTACGCGGCTATACTTCTTATCGGCCATATCGGTTTCCTCCATTGTCACCGCCGCAGTGCGGTATTTCATTTGCCTGCGTATTATAGCGCCGGACTTATAAAAATGCAAGCAGAAACGAATAATATACATAAGAAAATGAGATTACCGTTATAATATACAATATCGAGCGAATAAAAATAAATATTATTGCCTATATCCGGGAAGCCCGGATGAATACTCCTGTATACCGCGGAAACGGTGGATTCATTGACAGCAGGGGCGAAATACGATAAACTGACTTGAACGATCGGAAACGGCCCCAAGAGGGGCAGAGGGGGAAAAACCGTGCGGATACTTGGCATCGATCCGGGCCTGGCGACGATGGGCTGGGGGGTCATCGAGACAGACGGATACAAAGAGCGGCTTGTGCAGTACGGGGCGCTGCTCACATACCCGAGGGACACCTTCCCCACCCGGCTGCAGAGCCTCTATGAAGGCGTGCGCGGCCTGCTTTCCACATTTAAGCCGGAAGAGATCGCCTTCGAGGAGCTGTTTTTTTCCAAGAACATCACGACGGGCATCCAGGTGGGCGGCGCGCGCGGCGTTGCGCTGGCGGCCTGCCGGGGCTATACAGATGAACTGTATGAATATACGCCCATGCAGATCAAGCAGGCGGTGGTCGGATACGGCGGCGCGGAGAAGCATCAGGTTCAGATGATGGTGCGCATGCTGCTGAACATCCCGGAGATCCCGCGGCCGGACGACGCGGCGGATGCGGTGGCCTGCGCCATCTGCCATGCGCACGCGGGCGCGGGGCGCAGCCAGTTTCGGATCAAGTGAGGAAGAGAAGACATGATCGATTTTATTGAGGGAATCGTCGCCGACAAGACGCCGGGCGAGCTGGTCATGAACGCGGGCGGCGTTGGCTTTCTGCTGATGTGTTCCGCCGCGACGCTGGCGGAGGCGCCTTCCGTGGGCGAAAAGTGGCGCTGCTACAGCGTGCTGAACGTGAGGGAAGACGCGATGGAGCTCTTCGGCTTTGCGGGAAAGCAGGAGCGGGATATGTTCCGCCGGCTGTGCCAGGTGACGGGCATCGGCGCAAAGACAGCGCTGGGCGTGCTGTCCGCGATGCCGCTGCGAGACCTCTCCGTGGCGATCGTCACGGGGGATGTAGCAGCGCTTTCACGCGCGCCGGGCATCGGCAAAAAGACGGCGCAGCGCATCGTGCTGGAACTGAAGGATAAGGTGGAGCAGGCGGACCTCTCCGCTGCGGGCAGTGCGCCCGTATCGGCAGCGCCGATGGGCAATGCCCAGCGGGAGGCGCAGGCTGCGCTGCAGGCGCTCGGCTACACCTCCGCGGAGGCGGCCAGGGCCATCAACCTGGTGCGCGACCAGGCGGACACGGTGGATGCGCTGGTCATGCTGGCGCTGAAGCAGGTCGGCTCGCTGTAAGCGGCGCCGGACGGTAAGCAATGAAATGAAGAGAGCGGGCGCCGGAGCGCCCCGATATGAGGAGAGAAGAGCATGCCCAGGGAAGAGGAAGAACGCCTGGTGATGAGCAGCTTCCGCGAGGAGGATGAGCAGGAGAGCAGCCTGCGCCCCCATACGCTGACGGAATACGTCGGACAGGAAGCCGTTAAGGAGAGCCTGAACATCTACATCCAGGCGGCCAGACAGCGGCGTGAGCCGCTGGATCACATCCTGCTTTACGGCCCGCCCGGCCTCGGCAAGACGACGCTGGCGGGCATCGTGGCCGCGGAGATGGGGCAGAACATCCGCGTCACCAGCGGCCCGGCGATCGAGCGGGCCGGAGACCTGGCCAGCATGCTGACCAACCTCTCCAGCGGCGACGTGCTGTTCATCGACGAGATCCACCGCCTCAGCCACGCCGTGGAGGAGGTGCTCTACCCCGCGATGGAGGACTTCGCGCTGGACATCATGATCGGCAAGGGCCCCAGCGCGCGCAGCCTGCGGCTTGACCTGCCCAAGTTCACGCTGATCGGCGCCACGACGCGTGCGGGCTCCCTGTCCGCGCCGCTGCGCGACCGCTTCGGCATCCTCTACCGCCTGCAGATGTACTCCACCGAGGAGCTGATGAAGATCGTTTACCACTCCGCAGGGGTGCTGAACATCCGCTACGACGACGAGGGCGTGCGGGAGATCGCCAGGCGCAGCCGCGGCACGCCGCGTATCGTCAACCGGCTGCTCAAGCGCGTGCGCGACTATGCGCAGGTGCGCGGCGAGGGCGTCATCACCCTCAAGATGGCGCGCGAGGCGCTGAACCTGCTGGATGTGGACGACCTGGGCCTTGACCGGGTGGACCGCTCCATCCTGAACGCCATGATGACGAAGTTCGAGGGCAGGCCTGTCGGCCTGGACACGCTGGCAGCGACGACGGGCGAGGACGCCGTAACCATCGAGGACGTGGTGGAACCCTACCTTATGCAGCTGGGCTTCATCATGCGCACGCCGAGGGGGCGCATCTGCACCCAGGCGGCGTATAACCACATGAAGATCGCCATGCCGAGGGATGCGGCTGCCCGCAGCGAAGGGCAGCTGTCGATGCTGGAGTGAGGACATGAAGACATCCGATTTTTTCTATGAGCTCCCGGAGGAGCTGATCGCGCAGACGCCGGCGGAGCCGAGGGATTCCAGCCGGCTGATGGTGGTGCACAGGGATACGGGCGAAATCGAGCACCGCATCTTCCGGGACGTTATCGACTACCTGAAGCCGGAGGATGTGCTGGTGGTGAACCACACGCGCGTCATCCCGGCCAGGCTGTACGGCGCCAAGGAAGGCAGCGGCGGCGCCATCGAGTTCCTGCTGCTGCGACGGCTGAACCTGACGGACTGGGAGGTCATCTTAAAGCCCGGCAAAAAAGCAAAGCCGGGCGCGCGCTTCGTCTTCGGAGACGGCGAGCTGAAAGCGGAGATCCTCCAGGTGGCGGAGGACGGCGGGCGAACGGTGCGCTTTTCCTGGGACGGCGTTTTCGAAGAGGTGCTGGAGCGCCTGGGCAATATGCCCCTGCCGCCGTATATCCACGAAAAGCTTCAGGATCCCACGCGCTACCAGACGGTATACGCGAAGGTGGACGGCAGCGCGGCCGCGCCGACGGCCGGGCTTCACTTCACGCCGGAGCTGCTTTCCCGCATCCGGGAAAAGGGCGTGGACATCGTCCCCGTGCTGCTGCATGTGGGCCTGGGCACCTTCCGCCCCGTCAAGGAGGAAGACGTCGAAAACCACCACATGCACAGCGAGTATTATGAGGTCACCGAAGAACAGGCGCAGCGCATCAACGCCGCAAGGCGCAGAGGCGGGCGCGTCGTGTGTGTGGGCACGACGAGCGTGCGCACGCTGGAGACGGTGTGCGATGAAAACGGCGCCGTCCACCCGGGGCACGGTTTCACGCAGATCTTCATCAAGCCCGGTGTGCCGGTGCGCGCGGTGGATGCGCTCATCACCAACTTCCACCTGCCGGGCAGCACGCTGCTGATGCTGATCTCCGCGCTGATGGGGCGCGAGCAGGCGCTTTCCGCGTATGAAATCGCGGTGAAGGAGCGCTACCGTTTCTTCAGCTTCGGCGACGCGATGCTGATCGAGTGACGGCCGGAAAAACAGAACGATACGGAAAGACCCTGTTCTCTTTGGAAATCAGGGCCTTTTTCGCTTTAACAAGCCATGTGGAGACGGTATGCTGCTTGTACCACCAAAAGAAGGAGTTCATTTCAGTGCCGTATGAGCCGCAGAATACGGACTATCTGCAACAGCTGAAATAAGATTGACAAATCGGGATTTGTGAAATCAATTATTTAAGAGAAGGTGAGCGTGTATGTCAAAGAAAAATATAGCCATTATAACAGCCATATCGGTAATTGTAATCATTGCAGCGGTGTTTGTGATCAATAGACCATACAAGCCAACATCATTTAT
>JAFUTW010000017.1 GCA_017484085.1 Clostridia bacterium | reverse complement strand
CGCACACAGGTACACGTTGCCGCTCGCGGTCTTGCGGATCTCCTTGATGACGCTCGCTTCGTCATACTGCTCCGCCACGACGTCCAGGAACAGGTTCAGCTGCTCTTCCGTGCCGTCATTCAGGTTCGCATGGGGGCCGAAGTCCGCCGGGGTGATGGCCACGGTCACGGGCGTCACGCCTTCACGGCTGATGGTAGCAAAGAAGCCGTCGTTGACCTCGCTCTCGATCTCGTTGATCTCCACGGGCGCATCCAGCGTCAGGGTCACCTTCACCGGTACGTCGATGAGATTGCCGGCTTCGTCGATATCCTTCGCAGTGTGCTCCCACAGGGTGACCTTGAAGGGCTCCTCAGCCATCGCGGTGATGCAGGACAGCGCGAGGATCGCGCAGAGCGCAAAAATCAGTTTCTTCATGATCGTGTTTCTCCTTTATTCTTGTTTTTCAGGTGGATGCTGTTGTCCGATCTCAGTTAACCTTCAGCAGCAGGCTCTTCAGGATGAAGCCGACGTCGTTCGTCGTCTCGTCCATCACCTGGCACCAGTACGCGTTCTCAGCAAGCACGCGCAGCTGGGCACCGTAGTAGTAGACCTTCTTCACCGGAGAGGATTTGCTGGCCTCCCAGCGCATGTTCACGTAGTTGTTCGTAGGATTGACGATGACGTAGTAGTTCGCTGTCTGGAAGCTCTTGTAATCCACAGCGGGAGAAGTCGTTGTCGAAGCGGGCGTGTAAGGCTTGCGGTCCGAAGTCGGTTTGGTGCGGCTGATGAACTTGGTGGAGATATAGGCCTCATCCGAACCGGACCAGAGCGTCATGCGCGCCCAACCATGGGAGGTGGACAGGACGTCGATCTTCGCGCCCATGGACAGGTGCGAAACGATGTCATAGTCCGTACCGGGGCCGCTGCGCACGCGCACATTGTTGCCGGTCACATAGTACAGACTTGCCGACGCTGCTGCGCACAGTGAGATCATGACAGCGACTGTCAGCAGCAGTACACCCAGTTTCTTGTTCATTGAGTTCCCTCCTCTGTTTTAAGGCCGTTTCGGCCTGAGTAACAAAGTATCCGTCAGCCGTTCTCAGCCGCAGCCGCCGGAACGGTGTCGTACGTGCGCAGCAGGAGGTTCTTCAGCATGAAGCCGACTTCGCCCGTGCTCTCATCCAGCACCTGGCACCAGCTGGCATTCTCAGAGAGGACCTTCAGCCGTGCGCCGTAGTAGTAGATGCGGCGCACCGGGGCCTCTTTGCTGGCCTCCCAGCGCATGTTCACGTAGTTGTTCGTAGGATTGACGATGACGTAGTAATTGGCCGTGTTGAAGCTCTTGTAGCCATTGGAGGTCGCGATCTTCACCTTGGTGGATTCGTAATCGCCTGTCGGTGCCGTTCTGCTGATGTAGCGGCTGGAGACCCAGGCCGTCGTGGCGTCAAAGCCGTCCAGATCCCAGTCGTAGCTGATCTGCGCCCAGCCGCTGTTGATGACGAGCACTTCCACCTTCTGTCCGTAGGTCACCGCGCCGACGACGTCGTAGTCCGTTCCCGGGCCGCGGCGCACGTTCAGCCTGCGGCTGGTGCAGTAATAAGTTGCCCCGCCCATGTCGACCCATGCGAAAGCCGTCGCGCACACCGCGATCAGCAGCAGGGCTACCAGTACCAGCGTTGTTTTCTTTGAAACCATGTTCTATGCTCCTTTCTAAGCCGCTTTTGCGGCTAATCACAGATTCACGCGGTCTTCCGGCTTTAAATCCCGGCTGCATCCTGCTGCAGCGCCTCCTGCTGCGCCCGCTCGCGCTCTGCCGCCTCGGCTTCTGTCTCCCGCAGGCCGCAGTTTTTGCACAGATGGTAGTTGACGCCGTTTTTATCCTTTCTCCAGGCGCTGAAGGCATGCCCCGTCGCAGGGATGATCTCATGCTCCTCCGCCTTGCAGCGGGTGCAGACGCGCATACGCTCGCCGTCCTCGTCGCAGGTGGCTTTCTTCACCGTCTTCCACTTGCCGAACCGGTGGCCCAGCGCTTCCGACGGGCGGTACTCCTTCTCCTTGCAGCGGATGCAGGTGTGCACCTGTACGCCCTCGTCCTCGCAGGTGGGCTTCACATCGGTCGTCCAGTTGCCGAAGCGGTGGCCCAGCGGCGCCGTCTCCTCGGTCGTCTTCTCCTTGCAGCGCTGGCAGGTGCGGGTCTTTTCACCGGGCTCCGTGCAGGTGGCCCTCTGTGTCACGACCGCGCTGCCCCATCTGTGGCCCAGCGCATCGATCGTCTTGGTCTCCACGGACTTGCAGCGGCTGCAGGTGCGCGCTTTTTCTCCCTCTGTCAGGCAGCCTGCCTTCACGGAGGTTCTCCATTCGCCCCACCTGTGCTGCAGCTTCGCGATGGGCTCAGTCTGCACACGGCTGCAGCGCCTGCAGGTCCGGCTGCGCTCGCCCTCCTCCAGGCAGGTGGCCTTCTTAGTCTGCTGCCACTTCGTCCAGTTATGGCCCAGGGCTTTGATCTCCGCATCCCGCGTCGTGCCGCAGGCATAGCAGGTGTGGGTCTTGAGGCCGGACGTCTCGCACGTCGGCTCTACCAGCACCTGCCACTTGCTCCACTCGTGGCTGGCGCGGATGACTTCCTCGTCCCGCTCGCCGCAGCGCCTGCAGGTGCGCACGCGCAGGCCGTCCGTCGTGCAGGTCTTGTAGCGCACGATGCGCCAGTCGTTCCACTTGTGTCCCAGCGCCTCGACGGTATCCCGCTTCGTCTCGCCGCAGCGGGTGCAGCGGTAATCTGTATATCCGTTCCGGGTGCACGTCGCATCCCTGCTGCCCGTCTCCACCCACTTATGGCCGAGCTTTTTCAGCGTCACCCTGAAAACCTGACAATTATCCGTCCTGTAGCAGCGGTAGGATGCCCAGCCGTTCTTCGTGCACGTCGGCTCTTCCCCATCGATGATGTTCGAGGGCTCTCCGCAGACGGGACACGCATGCGACCTCGGAAAATCGTACGCAAAAGCCGCAGCTGGCAGCAGCAGAGCCGCCAGAACCAGCGAAAGCAGCAACAGGCCTGTAATCCGTTTCATGTTCCTTCCTCCGTTTCAGCTGTTCGGGGCAAGGCTCACTGCTCGATGACCCACATGTCGCTGGCGATCTGCGTGGCGATATCCAGATCCTCGTCGGTCAGCTCCGTCGCCTTCTGCAGGTTGATGCGGAAGACATAGCCCTTCCAGACCATGACCATATCGCAGTAATCGCTCTGGGCGCTGCCCTCCGTCACCACGAAGAGCGCCGTGCCGTATTCCGTCTCGCGCACCTCTACGATGGGATCGTTGTAATCAGCGGTCAGCTTCTTCCAGCCCTCCTCCAGCTCCGCTTCGCTGAGGTCGCTGGTGATCGTACGGCCCTCAAACGCCGGAGCATAGGCGACAGAGACATAGACCGTCACGCCCGCCGGATCCTCCGGCGTAAAGGTGGCGTACAGGTTCCCGCCGCTTTCCTTCGTCTCGAAGGTGTACCCCTCCGGGATCGCGTCCATCTTGATGTCGAAATCGACAAAGGGGATATCCTCGGCCGCCTCTGTCACATCAGCTGTCTTGGGCTCTTCCTTCGTCAGCAGTTCGCTCTGAACAAATCCGATGTACCCGCTCTCGCTGTCCATCGCCTGCATCCAGTCCCCGCCTTCCGCAAAGACGATCACTTCACAGCCGTCGTTCATGCGGTACTGCAGCGCGGCATCCCGGCTGGGCGCCCACCGCAGGTTGGCATAGCCGCCCGGTTCCGTGGTCTTCACATAGGCGATATACGGCTCCACCTGCTGAAAACCGCTGTAATCCACCTCCATGATGCTTTCCGCTTCCTGTGCATCCTGTGTGTCCTCTGCCGCAGCAAACGCCGGAATAAACAGCACTGCGAGCAGAATGGCGATTCCCCGTAAAATCTTCATGGCTCTCCTCCTTCTCCGGACTGGACCGCGGATGCAGTTTGCTGATCCGGTTTCGTGCGACCCGGCCCGAAATAATATATTCATTCGGTATTATAAGATACTACTCCACTTATGTTTTGTCAAACCATCTTTCTCTCCAGATGCAAGGTTGACGTGTCCCTTTCCTGCTGTTAAACTGTGCTGGAAATCAGCGCTGCCAAGTCATTGTCAGCGTTAACCTCCCGACAGAAAGGACAGGCCCCATGGCAAACATCAACTGGTCAAAGTTCCGCATTTCTTTCAATTCCCCTGCCGTTCTGGGCTTTACGGCGCTGTGTGCCTGCAGTTATATCCTCGGTATCCTCACCGGCGGCGCAAGCAACCGGCTGCTCTTCTCGGTTTACCGCAGTCCGCTGCTCAGTCCGTTCACCTGGCTGCGCTTTGTCACGCACGTCTTCGGGCACAGCTCCTGGGACCACCTCATCGGCAACCTGATGCTCCTGCTCATCCTGGGGCCGATGCTGGAAGAGAAGTACGGCAGCAAGGCACTGCTCGTCGTCATGCTCACGGCTGCACTGGTGACAGGCGTCCTGCACTTCGTGCTCTTCCCCGGCACGCGGCTGATGGGCGCCAGCGGCGTGGTGTTCGCCTTTATCCTGCTCTCTTCCTTTACCGGCGACAACAACGGCGCCATCCCGCTCACCTTCATCCTCGTCGCCGTGCTTTACGCGGGGCAGCAGCTGCACCAGGCCTTTACCGGCGCGGGCAGCATCTCCTACCTCGCTCATCTGGCCGGCGGCCTTGTAGGCGCCTTCTTCGGCTTCATCGCCGGTGGGATCTCGCTGCGGTAAGCTTTTCCCCCCGGGCACAAAAAAATCTGCCTTCCTTTCAGAGGAAAGCAGATTTTTGATTTAAGAGAGGTTTACTCCGCGGCGTATGCAGCAGCGTTCACGCCTGCCATACGGCCTGTGGTCAGCGCGGTGGAAAGCCCGACGCCTTCCACGTTGCCGTATGCTGCAACGGAGATGCCGGAGAGGTTGTTGCCCGTGGCATAAAGGCCGGGGATGACCTCATCGCTGCTGGTCAGCACTTCCAGCTTTTCAGTGGCGTTGACGCCGCCCAGAGCGCCCAGTACAGCGTTATAGCCTTTGGTGACGTAGAACGGGCCCTGCTCCACAGTCCAGAGCAGATCCTCCGGATCCTTGAAGAATTCGTCGTCCTTGCCTGCCTTGACATACCCGTTGTAGTTTTCTATGGTCGCTGCCAGCGTCTCGGGATCGCAGCCGATGAAGGCCGCAGCTTCTTCGATCGTATTTGCCACGATGCCGTCGCCGGAAGCCGTCAGCGCTTCGAAATCAGAGAGGAAATCATCCTTGCTGATCGGCGCATGATAGATGGTATGCTCACCGTTTTCATCCAGCATGCCGTTCTGATCCCAGTAATGGATCCAGCTGCCGGTGTTCTCCTGGCTTGCGTCCGCCCAGCGGTCCACGGTCGCTTCATCAACGATGGTGTAAGCGTAGCCGCCCTGCGCCAGCACGGCGGAGGAGAATTCGACAGTGTCCTTGAGCAAGTCTTCGTTCATGAAGCGCTTGCCCTGGCGATTCACCCACAGGCAGGGCGTATTCATGGTCAGATGGGTGGCGACCTTGATGGCGCCGCCGTCCGGCGTGGAGGCCGCACGCGGGCCGACGCCGTGGTTCATGGTCAGCAGCTCGCCCTTGGCAGCGCCGGCGCTGTAGAGCATCTCAAGACCGGTGCCGTCGCAGCCGCCGATGACAAAGGCCGCCTCATAGACGTCATCGCCCAGCGCTTCACGCATCATAGCCTCGTTGCCGGCAAAGGAACCGGTCGCCATGATGACGGCTTTGGCATTGACCGTCAGAGTGCCGTTGTCCGCCTTGGTGCAGGTGATATTCCAGGTACCGTCCTCCGCCTTTTCCAGACTGTCCGCATGGACGCCGAAGCGGACGTCCACGCCGGTGGAGGTCAGATACTCGGCCATATGGTCAAAGGGCTGCGCGTTGTTCCAGCGGTGGTAGACGATCGTCTCGCCGAAGTGGGCGATCTGCTGGGGCTGCGCCGAAAGGTACATCGGAATGTCATGATCCAGCACATACTGCACGGTGTTCTTGCTCTCCCGGACCAGCATGCGGATCAGCTGGCCGTTGCCCAGGTACTGGGTGCGGTCAAAGATGTGCTCAAACCAATACTGTTCGTCGCTGCCGAGGTCGTCGCCGTATCGCTCATGCTGCAGAACGCTGTCGATCGCGAACATGCCCTGCGCGGCGTTGCCCATGCCGCCAAGCCCGTTGGTCATCTCGATGCCGATGACCTTTGCGCCGTTTTCCGCTGCGGAGACTGCAGCAAAAGTGCCGGAAGCGCCCATGCCAATGACCACGACATCAGCGGATGCGGTCTCATCCTCGCCCCGGACTTCTTCGGGCTTTTCCACGGCAAGGCCGGCTTCGGCAAAAGCCTTCTCCGCCGCCGCGATAACTGCGGCACTGGTCACGCTGGCGCCCGCCACCGCATCCACGTAAGGCGAAGCAGCCGCAAGGATCTCATCCGCCAGTACGGGCATGGCCGCACCGCCCAGTTCTGCCGTCTCGCCGACTCCCTCGATTGTAACCTCAGAGAGCTTTCCGTCTTCCACGGTCAGATTTACGGTAACGTCTCCGCCGAAGCCTGCTTCACTGGCAGAAAAGGTCTCAGCCAGCGCAGACCCGCAGCATGCCAGCAGTGCAGTGCACAGCAGGAGTGAAATCAGCTTTTTCATTTAGGGGATCTCCTTTCTCTACTTCCATTTTATGCAGGGCGTTTTCCGCCTTATGCCGGAATCAATAGTCCGTATCGGTCGCGACAGCAGAAACGACAAACCGGATCATGCGGGCCATCTCCCTGGCCCCTTCATCCCCCAGTTCGTCAAAGACCGTACAGAGGTGCCGGTGATAGTCCTGAACATAGCGCCGGTACAGCGCCTCTCCCTTTTCCGTCAGGGAGACAAAGACGATCCGGCTGTCCGCCTCGTCACGCTGCTTTTCCACATAGCCCATCTCTTCCAGATCGCGCAGCACATTTGTGATGCCCGGACGGGTGACATCCAGCATCTCGCTGATATCGCTGACCCGTACGGTGCTGCCGTTCTCCGACAGGCGCCGGATCTGCTCGATGACACGCACGCAGCGCGGAGTGATGCCCTCCGGGAGCGCAGGCAGAAGCCGCTGCAGCTGTGAGGCCTGTTGGCAGGCATCCAGGATCAGTTTCACGCTTTCCACTTTCATTTTAATTACCTCTGATAATTACTATTGATAATTATAAGGATAAAACAGGAATTGTCAAGCCAAAAATATAAAAAATGGCTGCCGTCCGAATCGGAGGGCAGCCGCTGCTGTCTTGTCTGTCTTTTGCCGGCATGATCCGCCGCTTTACTTGTAATCCTCAACGTCAAACCGCCTGTCGCGGAAGTAGAAGTCCCTGTCTGCTTCCGTGATCCGGCGGATGACCCGGCAAGGGTTCCCGGCCGCGATGCAGTTTGCCGGGATGTCCTTCGTCACCACGCTGCCCGCGCCGATCACCGCGTTGTCGCCGATGGTCACGCCCGGCAGGACGCACACGTTGCCGCCGAGCCACACGTTGTTGCCGATGGTGATGCCGATCCCGTACTCGTAGCCCGTGTTCCGGCTCTCCGGATGGACCGGATGCCCTGCCGTGTAAAGCGAGACGTTCGGCGCGATCTGGGCATTGTCACCGATGCGCACCTTTCCCACATCCAGGATGACGAGGTTGTAGTTTGCAAAGAAGTTGTCCCCGACCTCGATGTTATAGCCGTAGTCGCAGTGAAAGGGCGGCTCGATATGCACATTCTTTCCTGCTTTTCCCAGGATTTCCCTCAGCAGCGCATCCTGCCTGTCCCACTCCTCGGGCGGAAGGTGGTTGAACCGGTAAATCCTCTTCTTGTTCTCCAGCCGCTCTTCCTCAAGGCCGTCCAGCCAGGCTTTGTACGGCAGCCCGGAGAGCATCCTTTCCTTATGGTTCATGCCGCGTCAGTCCTCAAACGGATAGTGCACGCCCATCTGGCGGCGCAGTTCGTCCATCTCCCGCATGATATGCAGCGTCTCATCCCACGGCATGGAGGGACACTCAGTGAGCCCCTGTTCGATGCAGCGCGCGGCTTCTTCCACCTCGTACTCGTAGCCCGTCAGCTGATCCGGGCGCTCGATGCGGCGGATCTCCTCGTACTGCCGGTTATAGACGATGACGCGCTCCGGGTTGTTGATGTTCGATACCCGCAGGAAGCCGTTTTCACAGCGGATGATGCCCTCGCGCTCCGAAAGCGCCGTCGCGCCCGAGGAGAGGATGCCCATTCGGCCGTCGTTCCAGACGAAGGTCATGCTGTTTGTCATGTCCACACCCTTGTCCGACAGGACGGCATGCCCGCAGACGGCATCCGGCCGGCCGAAGACCATCTCCGCAAAGTTGATGGCGTAGACGCCTACGTCCAGCAGCGCGCCGCCGGCGAGCTCCGGCTCCGTGATGCGCGCCTTCCATTCGATGGGATAGGAAAGGTCGGCCTGGATGGAGCGCGGCGCGCCCACGATGCCGGAAAACGCAAGGTCGCGGATGACCGCGCGCATGGGCTGATACCGCGTCCAGATCGCCTCGCAGACCAGCACGCCCTTCTCCTTCGCCAGCGCGAACACCTCTTCCGCCTGTTTTGCGTTGGCGGTGAAGGCTTTTTCACACAGGATGTGTTTCCCGTTTTCGATGCACAGCTTCATGTGCTCCGCGTGATGGGAATGCGGCGTGGCGACATAGACAAGGTCCACCTGCGGGTCCTTCGCCATCTCTTCATAGCTGCCGTAGGATACGGGGATGCCGTACTGCGCGGCAAAGGCCGCCGCCCTGCCGCCGTCCCTTGCGGCCACCGCATACAGGCGTACGCTGTCCCGTCCGGCTTCCCTCATCCGGCAGACGGTGTCCGCCATGGTTCCGGCGATCTTGCCGGCGCCCAGGATCGCGAGATTGATCATGGTAAACCTCCTTTTATGATGCCTCCGGCTTCGGAAGCGTCAAGGATCAACGGCATTACCGCTGATATCTGTTATCAAACGAAATCTGCCTGAAAGGGTGGTCTTGCCTTCCCCTTTGGGGTTGATCCCGTTCTGAAAGAACGAGGATGCCTCCCGGCGAGGAAAGGGGGACCGTGCACAAGCACGGTGGATGAGATTATACGAGCGACTGTTACCTCATTCCGTGGTTAAACCTCAGTGCTCCGCCAGATACTTCTCAAGCGGGCTTACTTCGATGCCGGGGATCGGCGAGAGCAGTGAAAGGAGCTGGCTGCCCATCTCGCGGATGCCGCCGGGCACGTCGCTCTCCAGATTGAGGGGCAGCACCGGGTCGTGCAGGGAAAGGCGCAGCAGGAACCAGGCCGCGTTTGCTTTGCCGTCCAGATCAAAGGACACGCGGATGCCTTCCCTGTTGTCCGGTGCGATGTGCCAGGCTTCCTCCGCCTCGGCGTGCGCTTCCACCGCGTCAATGGCCTTCTGTCCCGCCGTGCGGAAATCAGGATCCGTGATGGCGAAGCGGATTTCCGCGCTCTCCGCCGGCTCGCGGAGGTCCGCGATGAGCTCCGTCAGCTTCTTCCCCGCGCGCTGCATGCGCACGGCCTCGATGATGAGCCGGGTGACGAGGTACATGCCGTCATCCAGGAAGTAGTTTTCCCGAAGTGCCGCGTGGCCGCTCGTCTCGATAGCCAGCGGGCTGGAGATGCCCTCGGCGCAGAGCCTGCGGCTCTCGTCGATGACGTTGCGGTAACCGCGCTTGAAGCGGTGATGCACGCCGCCATGGGCTGCGATAAAGTCGGCAAGGCCGGAGCTGGTGACGCTGTCGGTGACGATGGTCGCGCCCGGCTCGGCAGCCAGCAGCACGGCGGAGATGAGGGCGATCAGCCGGTTGCGGTTGATCTCACGCCCCTCGGCATCCACGATCGCCGCGCGGTCGCAGTCCGTATCAAAGATCACGCCGAGATCGGAATGGCTCTCCACCACGGCGCGGCTCACAGCGTCCATGGCCTCCGGGTTTTCGGGGTTGGGGATGTGGTTGGGGAAATGCCCGTCCGGCGTGAGGAACTGGCTTCCCGAGGTGTCGGCGCCCAGATCGGAGAGCAGCGAAGCATAGAAGCCGCCCGCACCGTTGCCGGCGTCCACCGCGACCTTGAGGCCCGCCAGCGGCTTTTCGCCGCCGAGTTCGGAGCGGATCTTCTCCTCCAGCAGCCCCGCGTAGACGGGCAGGAAATCCATCTCGGCAAGACTGCCGCCGGGCGCCGTAAAGTCTTCCTCAGAATCCGCGAGGGCGAGAATCTCCTTCAGCGTCTTGCCCGTGATGCCGCCGTCCGGCAGGAAGAACTTATAGCCGTTGCGCTCCCACGGCAGGTGGCTGGCCGTCACCATCACGGAAGCATCGCCGCCGAACTCCGGGCGCACCAAAGCCATAAACATGGCCGGCGTCGTAGCCAGGCCGAAACGCGTGACCTTCGCGCCGGCACTCGCCATGCCTTCCGCGATGGCCTTCTCCAGGCTGGGGCCCGACAGGCGCGGATCGCGGCCGACGGCAACCTTGGGTGCTGCGACGCCGTGATCCTTGAGATAACGGACAAATGCCTGTCCGAGGCGGTGGCCGACGGCCTCCGTCAAAGCGGCGCCTTCCCCGATGGCCTTGCCCCGCACATCGGAACCGGAGATGAGAGATGCGATACCCATAGCGCGTTTCCTCCTTATATAGCGTACTCTTTCCGCTGCTTGAACATGAAACATGTCCGCAGCTGTCGTTGCTGAAACTTCACCTTTCATTTTATCCCAACCCTCTTCCCGAATCAAGGTTCAGGGCCGTGTTTTTGCCCGTGAACAAAGAAGCGTGCCCGTGAGCGACGCCGGAGTTTGGCATCCCCCGCAGGTCTCCAAACAGTAAAAATTCAAATAAATTGAAAATTTATGCAAATAATGCTTGACATATACAAATTATTGCGTATAATCATGCATATTCTAACGTTTGCATTCAGAAAGGAGCCTTCCTATGAAAAAGACGCTTATCGCACTGCTTATCCTGGCCCTGTGCCTCACCGCTTCCCTCTCCCTGGCGGACGGCAAGCTGGATTCCATCCAGGCCGCCGGCAAGCTCGTTATGGGCACGGATGCCGCCTGGCCCCCCTTTGAGTACATCGGCGCGAACGGCGACCCTGCCGGATCCGATATCGAGATCGGCGCTTATATCGCCGCACAGCTGGGTGTGGAACTGGAAGTGAAGAACATCGCTTTCGATTCTCTCTCCACCGCCCTGATGAGCGACGAGATCGACGTGGCCATCGCCGCCATGACCATCACGGAAGAGCGTAAGGACGCTGTCGACTTCTCCGTCCCCTACACCAATGCCCAGCAGTACATCATCGTGAACGACGATAATGACACGGTCAAGGTGCTGGACGACCTGGCCGGCCAGGCCATCGGCGTGCATCTTGGCACGACGGGCGACTTCCTGGTCAGCGACGCGATCATGCTGGACAGCGGTGTGCTTTACAACTCCGGCGCTTCCGTGCAGCAGTACAAGTTCCTCACCGATGCTTGCCTTGCGCTCAAGAACGGCGAGCTCTCCGCCATCGTCTGCGATACGCTGCTGGCGAAGAACCTGGTTGCCGTCAACGACGGCCTCAAGTGCTTCGAGCTCGCCTACGCGGACGGCTCCTCCACCATCGAGGAGTACGGTATCGCGATGAAGAAGGGCGATGAAGCCTTCGTCGCCAAGGTCAACGAACTGCTGCAGACCATCATCGACGACGGCTCTGTGGACAAGTGGATCCTGGAGCACACCGAAAAGGCTGCCGAAATCAATTAAATCACTTTTGCAAGCGGGGCAGCCGCCCCAGGCTTTTCCCCTCCTCTTCACGTCCGGAGCTTCCCCCTGAAAAGGGGGAGGCTTTCTGACGCAATAACCATAAGGAGTTCCGAGCATGGAAAACTTCTTTGCCGACCTGGCCAAACAGTTTACCAAAACCTTCATCACGGACAACCGCTGGAAGGTCTTCCTGAACGGGTTTCAGAACACGCTGCTCATCACCGTGGTCGCGGCGCTCATCGGCATCCTCATCGGCACCGTCGTCTCCGTCGTGCATTATTTTGCGGTGGAGAGCGGGCGCCAGCCGGGCTCCGGCCACTGGATCCTCACGGCACTGGATAAGCTGCTGGCCTTCTACGTATCGCTCATGCGCGGCACGCCGCTCGCCATCCAGCTGACCATCATGGCCTTCATCATCATGGCAGGGTTCCCCAACAAGCTCATCGTCTGCTGCGCCGCCTTCGGCATCAACTCCGGCGCTTACGTGTCGGAGGTCATCCGCGGCGGCATACAGTCCGTGGACAGGGGCCAGTCGGAGGCCGGGCTTTCCCTGGGGCTCACCTCGCTCATGACCATGCAGATGATCGTGCTGCCCCAGGCGGTCAAGAACATCCTGCCCGCGCTGTGCAACGAGGGCATCGCTGTGCTCAAGGAGACGTCCATCGTCGGCCTCATCGCCGTCGTGGATCTGACGCGCGCCAGCGACCTGGTCCGCAGCCGCACGCTCTCCCCTTACTTTCCCCTCATCTCCGTCGCCATCGTTTATTACTTCCTCGTTGCAGGCCTTTCCTACCTGGTATCCCGGCTGGAGCGCCATCTGCGCCACGAAAAATAAAACGCATAAAAGGAGCTGTCTTCCATGTTTCAGCACGTCATCGTCAAGACCCCCTGTTCCAACATCCTGAAGGGCATCACCTCCGCCCCCGAGCTGGGGCAGCCCGATTACCAGCTGGCGCTGCGCCAGCATGAAAGCTATATCGAGGCACTGAAACAGTGCGGCGTCGATGTCACCGTCCTCCCGCCAGACGAAGCTTTCCCGGATTCCTGCTTTGTGGAGGATGTGGCGGTCGTCACCGGGAAGTGCGCTATCATCACCAATCCAGGCGCGCCCAGCCGCAATGGCGAGACAGCCGCCATCGCGCCCGTGCTGGAGAAATTCTACCCTGCGGAGCACATCCACCGCATCACGCCGCCCGGCACGCTGGAAGGCGGCGATGTGATGATGGTGGGCGACACCTTTTACGTCGGCGCCTCCGCCCGGACCAACGCTGAAGGCATCCGCCAGTTTGCCGAGATACTGCACAGCTACGGTTTTGAGTGCGTATCCGTGCCGCTGGAAAAGGTGCTCCACCTCAAAACCGGCGTAAACTATCTGGAAAACGGCAACCTGCTGGTCTCCGGCGAGTTCTGTGACAAGGAATGCTTTGCCGCCTATCAAAAGACGGAGATCCCCGAGAGCGAGGCGTACGCTGCCAACTGCATCTGGGTCAACGGCACCGTCATCGTCCCCAAGGGATACCCGGCCGTGCTTTCCGCGGTGCAGGGGCTCGGCTATCCGACACTCACCGTGGATACCTCCGAATTCCGCAAGATCGACGGCGGGCTCAGCTGCCTCTCCCTGCGCTTCTGAGTCCTTATACGGAAAGCGTGCCCCCTCCGGCAGCGGAGGGGGCACGCATTTTATTTCATCTTTTCTTCGATCAGCCGATCGAAGCCGTAGATTTCCAGGGTGGTCTTTCCCGCAAGCAGCGCCTCGATGATGTGCTGCTCTTTTTCATACTTGGCAAGCGCCTTTTCGAACACGCTGTCCTCGTCTGCCTTCGGCACGACCACCACGCCGTCGCAGTCCCCCAGCAGGATGTCGCCGGGATGGACCTCAATGCCGCCCGCCAGAACAGGCACGTTCAGCCTGGCCAGGCTCTCCTTGACGGTCCCGGAGGGGTTGAGCGCCCGCACGAATACCGGCAGGCCCAGCTTTTTGATGTCCTCCGCATCCCGCGCACTTCCGTCGATCACGACGCCTGCGATCCCGCGCACCTTGCACGCCGTCGCCATGACGTCACCGAAGTGTCCTGCTTCCGTATAGCCGTGACAGTCGATGACCAGCACGTCACCGGGCCGGCAGGCGTAGATGCCCTGATGCAGCGCCAGGTTGTCGCTGGGAAAGGCCTGCACCGTCACCGCGCGGCCGACCATGTGGCAGGCCGGGTCGATCGGCTTGATGCCGGAATCCATGACGCCCTGCTTCGGCGCCCCGTTGTTGTTGTCTGCCACGTTGCCCGTCGGGAGCTTGGCAAGCTGCTCCAGTCTCTCTTTTGTCAGTTCCATGTCAGACTCCTTACTTCAACAGATTGATGAACGTCGTTATGATGATCGGATTCATAATGTTGATAAAGATGACCGTCACCACCGGGAGGACAAACCAGGCCGTAGGCGCCGGGCCGTTCTTGTCGATAACCGCCGCCATGTTGGCTACCGCGTTGGGTGTCTGACCGAGGCCAACGCCGCAGTGGCCGGCAGCCATAACGGCAGCGTCGTAATCCTTGCCCGTTGTCCGGAAGGTAATGAAGTAAGCCCAGAGCATCATGACAACTGCCTGCGAAAGCAGGATCACGATCATGGGAAGCGCAAGGCTGATCAGCTTTGCGATATTGAGCGACATCAATGCCATCGACAGGAAAAGATTGAGACAGGTATTGCTGATGACGTCGATTTCTTCCATCCTGAGATTGGTATGCCGGGCATCCGCAAGGTTACGGATGAGCGCGCCGCCGAACAGGCAGCCGACATAGTAAGGAAAGCTGAGGCCTGTCAGATTCAGCAATTTGGAGATATAGGAGCCGATAAATGCGGCCAGAAGAAGCAGGAAGACGCTGTTTAAAAGCTCTTCTGCTCCAGGGGGATGATCTTCTTCTCCTCCGTCTTCGCATCTGTAGCGGTGCTCTTCAGGTTGTATTTTGCAATCAGGCGCTCCGCCACAGGGCCGCCCGTCAGGCTGCCCAGCAGCAGGCCGAAAGTTGCTGCCGCAACGCCGATGGTCGTTCCGCCTTCAGCGCCGCAGGCCTCCAGCGTTGGCCCGAAGGACGCACCGGAACCGACGCCGCCCGACATGGAAATGGAACCCATAGCAACACCCAGCAGTTTATTGATACCAAATGCGCTCGCCAGTCCAACGCCGACCAGGTTCTGCACAACCAGAAACAGCACGGCCCCGATGGCCAGCTTCAAGCCCAGCCTGCCGCTTTTTTTAAGGATCGCGAAGCTGCAGGTAAAGCCGGTTCCCGTGAAAAACAGGTTCATAAAGAAATCCTGCAGTACGCTGTTCATTTCCACGGTAAACCAGTTGGTGCGGACGCCGGCAAAAATGAGAATGCTGCAAATGAGGCCGCCGATGACCGGCGCCGGAATGAAATACTTCTGAAAGAACGAAACCCGCTTCTTGATGGAACTGCCCAGCAGGAAAACCAGAACCGCCAGGCCTACTGTTTGAATGACATCGAGCTTGATCGTCATAAGTTGCCTCCTGTCGTCTGTTTTCCGCAAAGCTCGCGATCTCTGCGGCATAACTTGCGCCATGGCTTTTGCTGGTTTTATTGTAAAGTGGAATCAAATAATTGTAAAACGAATATATATGATTTATAATATCGAAAGTATCAATATTAAGGGGTTTTCAGGATATGACGATTGAGCAGATCGAAACCTTCCTCTCCGTCATCAACACCGGCAGCATCTCTGCTGCCGCGGAAGCGCTGTATGTCACCCAGTCCACCGTCTCCTCCCGCCTGCAGGCGCTCGAGAAGGAACTGGGACAGCCGCTGCTCATCCGCGCCAAGGGGCAGCACCACATCGGGCTGACCGCCTATGGCAAGGCGTTCATCCCGCTGGCCGGACAGTGGACGGCCCTCTGGAAACACACCCAGAACCTGAAACAGACGGACAACGTCGCCAATCTGACCATTGCCAGCATCGACTCCGTCAACAACTGCACCTTCGTCAGCTTCTTTAACCACCTCATCGATTCGCGGCCCCTTCTGCGGCTGCACGTCCATACGTTCCACTCCAACGAGATCCACGGGCTGGTCCAGAACCGGCAGGCGGATATCGGCTTCGTCTTCACACAGATCAACTATCCGGATCTGGTTTCAAAGCCCGTTTACCGGGAACTGATGTACCTGGTCTGCCACAGGGACAGCCCTTATCATGACGGTATGTCCTGCGATGAACTGCCTGCGGAACAGGAGATCTACCTGCGCTGGGGGGATGACTATCAGCGCTGGCACGACAGGCACTGGAGCCCGGACCGGTATGCGCTGCTCACGGTCAATACCGGCTCCACCCTGCAGCGGTTCCTCAGCCGCCCCGGGCGCTGGGCCATCGCGCCGATGTCCGTCATCAGCCAGATGCGGCACAACAGCAGCATCATCCATTACAGCCTGAAAGAGGCCCCGCCTCCCCGGATCTGCTACCAGGTGACCAGCCGGTATCCCTCCCCCGGACAGGAAGAAGTTATCCGGGCGTTTGAAAAGGATCTTGCCCTGTTCATCCGGGACAACGAAACCATCTGCACGTTTGAAGACTGGATGCTTCAAACCTGATTAATAAATTTATATATCTATCTTTTAAGATAGTACCCTTTGTGCTATGCTAAAGCTGTCCGCGCAGCATACCGATCTGCTGCCTTTTCCTGGACACGCACGCAGGCATCATACCGTCAGACGCAGGGAAAGGACATAACTATGCGGATTTCTTTCGATCTGGACGAGGTGCTCTTCGTCGATCCCGACCATTATGAAACCGAGAAAGCGCTGCGTTTTCCGCTGAACAGGCTTTTCCCCGAAAGGCTCCGCAAGGGGACCGTGAGCCTTATTCACACGCTTCAGCAGGAAGGGTTTGAGGTGTGGGCTTACACCTCCTCCTTCCGGACGGACACTTACATCCGCGCCCTGTTCCGCAATTACGGCATCCGGTTTGACCAGATCGTGAACGGATTCCGCCATAAGAAAGAAGTCATCGGCGAGCGCACACAGCCGCTGCCGAACAAGATCCCCAGCTTTTACCACATCTCCCTGCATATCGATGACGAGGAATCCATCATACAGAACGGTTACGTCTACGGTTACAGGACCCTTCGGGTTTACGAGCCTGATGCGCAGTGGGCGGACAAAGTTCTTGCCGAAGCGCGGCGCATCCGCAGGCTGGAAGAGCCAAAGGACAGCAGCCGCTGAGAAAGGAGCCTTTGCGTGGCCAAAACCAAGCTTATGCAGCTTATCACAGATGACATCGACCGCTACAAGGGCAGCCGGAAGCTCATCCATGCCAGCCTGATCGAAAGGCTTTTCAAACACACCATTGCCGTCAGCGAGCTTCATCCCAATCCGGACGACGAGTTCGCGGAGCCCTCGATCGGGCCCAATGAGTCCGTCATCTCCAAATACATGGAAGAGATCAAAGAAGACCAGAGGTGGCAGCAGGAGATCTTCTCCGAGCCCATCCTGGTCCAGAAGATGAAACCGGACGGATATATGATCATCAACGGCCACCACCGCTGGGCCGCCGCCGTGCAGCTGGGCATTCCGAAGATCCGGGCCGCCATCGTCAACCCCCGCTATGTGCCGGATTTTTCCTCTGACGGGCAGACAGGAGGAGAATAATGAAAATCATTCTGATCATCGTTGCCATCGCCATTGTGCTCCTGCTGTGCAGCGATCTCATATCGGTCTTTATCTCCTTCCTGCGCCATCAGCGGGCGCTGCGCGAGGAAGCAGAGATACGCCTTCGCGAGACCCACGAGCGCGCCGTCGCCCGGGCCCGTGCAAAAGCCGCAGCCAGGCAGGCTGAAGAAAAATCAGACGAGGTGCAGTGATATGGCAAATCCGGAAACATCTTCCGCCCGGCCGGAGCAGCAGATGCGCCGTGCCGAGCGGGTTCTCGAGCGCCTGGGCGCCGTCCCGCTGGACATCAACCGGCACAACCGCGAGCTGCTGGGGCAGCGCATCACCTATCTCCTGGGTTCTCTTTACTGCCGCATCGATTACGCCGAATTCGACGGCAAGCCTTTTCTCCTGCTGAGCGCCGCGGAAGAGAAGAAGTTCGCCGAGATCGGCCTGATGGAGGATATCGACGCCATCCCTGCAGATTCTGATGACGAAACGCTGGAACGGGAATTCCGCGCCGTGCTGGAACTGCCGCCGACCGGCATCTGAGCCAAATGAAAAAGCCGCCGCAGATTCGCGGTGGCTTTCGTTTATCCGCCTTGTTTTACAGCGCGCCTTCGATGAGGGAGAGAAGTTCCTCATAAGTCTCGCAGGCGGGCAGGTCGGGGTTGTCCTGCCGGATCTTCTCCGGGCTGCGGAAGAGGAAACCCGCCTTGGAGGCGCGGATCATGCCCAGGTCGTTGTAGCTGTCGCCTGAAGCGATGGTTTCAAAGCCCACGCTCTGCAGCGCGCGCACGGTGGAGAGCTTCGACTGCGGCGTACGGATGCGGTAATCCTCGATCATGCCGTCCTTCCCCACGACGAGCTCGTTGCAGAAGATCGTCGGCCAGCCCAGCTTCTTCATCAGCGGCGCGGCAAACTGCGTAAAGGTATCGCTGAGGATGATCGCCTGTGTGCGCTCCCGCAGGGCATCCAAAAATTCCTTGGCCCCTTCCATGGGCTCAATGGTGCCGATGACGCGCTGGATGTCGGCAAGGCCCAGGCCGTGCTCCCGCAGGATGCCCAGGCGCCAGCGCATCAGCTTGTCGTAATCCGGCTCGTCGCGCGTCGTGCGGCGCAGCTCCGGGATCCCGCTCGCTTCAGAAAAGGCAATCCAGATTTCGGGGACGAGTACGCCCTCCAGATCAAGACAGACGATGTTCATGCTTATTAACCCTCCATGGTCTTTATTCCGATGCAAAACGCACACAGAGCGAAGTATACCTGATCCGCTCCGGGGTTTCAATCCCATTCTTGTACGTTTTCAGCTTAAAGCCGCAGCCCGTTTCTCCCCGAGATGCGGGAGGCCAGCAACAGCGACAGGACCGTTACCGCCGTCAGAATGGTGGAGAGCGCGGCCGCTGTGCCGTAGGAGCCGCGCACGACCTCGCTGTATACGGCTACGGACAGCGTTCTTGTGCGTGTGGAATACAGAATGACCGATGAAGACAGTTCATTGATGACCGTTACCCAAGAGAGGATGGCGCCGCTGACCACGCCGGGGATCATCAAAACGGCCGTAATGCGGAAGAAACTGTCCAGCGGCGGCACGCCCAGGCTGATGGAAGCCTCCTCCAGATTGTCCGGGATTTGCCGCAGGATGGCGGCAGAGGAACGCAGGGTGTACGGCAGCCTTCGAATGACCAGCGAAAGGACCATGATGATTCCGGAGCCGGCCAGCAGCCAGGGCTTTCCGCCAAACGCAGTCAGCAGCGTGATGCCGAGCACGGAACCGGGTATGACATACGGGAACATCGCAAAGACGTCGATGAGGTTATTGAGCGGGCCTTTCCGCCGGACACAGAGATAGCTGACGACAACCCCCATGACCAGGATGATGAGAATGGCCGCGCCGCCCAGCTGCAGCGTGTGGAGAACAGACGTCCCCAGGGTTTCAAAAGCAAGGCGGTAACTGTTCAGCGAGAATCCGCCCAGGAAGACCATCCGGTTCGCGTGCAGAAACGACGTATAGCATACGATCGCCTGCGGCAGCAGCGAAAAGAGCACCACCGCGTACAGCGCAGCATGCATCAGGCGGCTTGCCGCCGCGGAGAGCCTCCGGGGAACAGGATTGATCAGCCCGCTGCTCTGGTAAGAGCGGCGCTCCAGATATCCCTTCTGCAGCAGAAAAACACCGGCGGTCAGCGCAACCATGAGCCCCGCTATAGCCGAGGCAAAATGCGTATCGCCGCCCATCTCGTTTACAAATTCCGTGTAGACGAGCACCGGCAGCGTAACATAGCCCTCTCCGATCAGCTGCGGCGTCCCGAAGTCCGCCATTGAATTCATAAAGACCATAAGCGCGGCAGAAAGCGCCGTCGGCGCGATCAGCGGCATAACCGCCCCGGTGATCAGGCGCACGCCGCCCATTCCAAGGTTCTGCGCAGCTTCTACCAGAGAAAGATCCAGCTTCTTCATGGCGCCGGATACGTAGATGTAGATGAAGGGGTAAAGCTTCATCGTCAGCACGAGCACGATGCCGTGAAAACCGTAGATCGTGGGGATGTGCACGCCGAAGGTGCGCAGCATAAACGCCGTCAGCCATCCATTCCGCCCGCAGATCAGTATCCAGGAATACGCGCCGATGAAAGGCGGTGACATCATGGCGACGATGATCAGCATCTCCAGCACACGCCGGCCCCTCACCGTCCAGAAAGTCATGGCATAAGCCATCGGCACTCCGATCAGCAAAGAGAGGAGCGTGACGCAGGAGGACACCGCAAGACTGTTCAGCAGCGCCCTGTAATAGTATCGCTTGCTGAAAAAGCGCACCAGATGGGCCAGCGTCCATCCTTCCGCGTCCCGCAAGCCGGCGATCAGCAGCGAAGAGAGCGGCGCGATCAGAAACAGCGCGAAGAGCGCCAGGACGATTAAGGAGAGGACATCCCAGAAATCCGCTTTCTTACGCATGTTCCCCTGCCTTTCCCGGGCCGGGACCTCTATGAGCCCCGGCCCGTTTTATCCGTTTACTGCTGGTCGATATAGACGTCGTTGAACCGCTGGATCCATTCGCCTTTCTTTTCGATGACCGTCTGCAGGTCATCTTCCCGCACGTTGATTTCGGAAAGGTCTGAAAGGACCTGTGAGCCTGTGACATCCGAACGGACGGAACGCATGTACAGCTCGTTCTGACACATCAGCTGCGTCTCGTAAGACGTACAGAAATCGATAAAAGCCTTCGCGCTCTCTTCATTCTTACACCCTTTGATGATGTAAACTCCGTCTCCCCTGAAGATAACGCCTTCCTTCATATAGATGATAGCCAGGTTTTTCGCACCGGCCGCTATCGCGTTGGCGGCGCTGCCCTCGCTGGTGAGGCCGACCGCGAATTCTCCGTCTGCGACGCCGCGGTATACAGCGGAAGAGGAAGACAGCAGCTTTCCATCCAGCTGGGCGCAAAACGCCGCGGCGTAATCCCATCCCGCTTCCGCGTCGCCGTTTCCCATATCCTCCAGCATATTGACCAGATGCTCAAATGCGGAACTGGCTTTCCCGGGATCGGCCATTGCGATGCGGCCCTTCAATTCCGGATTCAGAAGGTCGGCATACCCCGCAACCTGGATATCCCCGATAAGGTCTGTATTGACGATGAGCACAGAGGAGATCACATCAAAGCGCGTCATCGTCCCCTCGACGTTTTTGTGCGCTTCCTGCACGGCGTCTTCATTGGGCGATGTATGGGCAGCGAAGTAGTCCTGAAAGCCCGTGCAGTTGCTGATCGTTCCGGAGAGCATGACGTCTCCCTGCGGGTTGTCCGCTTCGCTGCGGATGCGGCTCATCAGCTCTCCGCCGCCGGCCGTGATCAGATCGACCGCGATGCCCGTCTTCTCCGTAAAGGCGGCCAGCAGCGGATCGGTAACCGACTGTGGCATGGAGGTGTACACGACAAGGGGGCCTTCCGCCGACGCGGACAGAGAGAATACCGTTAGGATCAGCGTGAGGATAGCGATCAGCTTTTTCATGGTGTGCCTCCTTTTATTTGTTCTTCCCGGCTGTGCCGGGGGAAAAGCCAAAAACCGCACAGCCGCTTACAGCGGCCGGAGCGCGTCCTTCATGCTGCGGACATATTCACCGACAAACGGCGCTGCCTGTCTTCCGTGTTCCGCGATAATGCGCATGATGGCGCTGCCGACGATCGCGCCGTCTGACAGAGACGCCATTTGCGCCGCCTGCTCCGGGGTCGAAATACCGAAGCCAACCGCGCAGGGGATGCGGGAGGATGCGCGCACCAGACCTACCATAGCGCCGATATCTGTCGTGATCGCACTGCGTTCGCCCGTTACGCCCAGAGATGAGACAATGTAGAGGAACCCCTCCGCTTCCCTTGCGATCATACCGACGCGATGCTCCGAAGTCGGTGCGATGAGGGATATGAAGTCGAGGCTGCGTTTACGGAAAGCCGGCGCGAATTCCTCTTTTTCCTCGTAAGGCACGTCCGGCAGGATGACGCCGTCCACACCCGCCTCACTGCAGCGCTGCGCGAAGCGGTCGATACCATAGGAGAAGACCACGTTTGCATAGGTCATAAACACCAATGGCACAGGTGTCTCACGGCGCAGGTCTGCGGCAAAATCCAGGATCCTGTCCGTCGTAACGCCGCCTGCCAGCGCCCGCGCATTCGCAGCCTGGATGACCGGCCCCTCCGCCGTCGGATCCGAAAAGGGTATCCCCAGCTCGATCAGGTCCGCCCCGCTGCGGGCCGCAGCCAATACGGCCTCTTTGGTGGTTTCAAGATCCGGGTCGCCGCAGGTGATAAAGGCGATGAAAGCTTTTCCGTGCGTAAAGGCGTCTGTTATCCTACTCATGCAGATCCTCCCCCCTGTAACGGGCAATCGCAGCGCAATCCTTGTCACCGCGCCCGGAAAGATTGACGACCATCAGCTTGTCCTTTCCCATCGCGGGCGCCAGCTTCATGGCGTAAGCCACCGCGTGCGCGCTTTCGATGGCCGGGATGATCCCCTCCATCCTGGAGAGGGTTTCAAAGGCCTCCACCGCCTCGTCATCCGTAACCGCTACGTACTGTGCGCGGCCCCTGTCGTGCAGCTCTGCATGCTCGGGACCGATACCCGGATAGTCCAGCCCGGCCGAGATGGAGTACACGGGCGCGATTTGCCCGTACTCATCCTGGCAGAAGTAGCTCTTCATCCCGTGGAAGATGCCCAGCTTGCCCGTGTTGATGGTCGCCGCCGTCTCAAAGGTATCTGTTCCGCGACCCGCCGCCTCGCAGCCGATCAGCTGCACCGAAGGATCTCCGATGAAGTGATAAAACGCTCCGATGGCATTGGAGCCGCCTCCCACACAGGCCAGGACCGCATCCGGCAGGCGGCCTTCCTTCTCCAGTATCTGGCTGCGGATCTCGCGGGAGATGACTGCCTGAAAATCGCGGACGATCGTAGGAAAGGGATGCGGCCCCATGACAGATCCCAGGCAGTAGTGCGTATCAGCGATCCTGCCTGTCCACTCCCGCATCGCCGCGCTGACGGCATCCTTCAGCGTACCGGTTCCGGAGGTGATGGGAATGACCTCCGCGCCCAGCAGCCGCATCCGGTAAACGTTCAGCGCCTGCCGCTTTGTATCTTCTTCCCCCATGAAAACGACGCACTCCATCCCCATGAGCGCAGCGGCCGTCGCGGTCGCCACGCCATGCTGTCCCGCTCCCGTCTCCGCAATCAGCCGGGTCTTGCCCATGCGCCTGGCCAGCAGCGCCTGTCCCAGCACGTTGTTGATCTTATGGGCGCCGGTATGGTTTAAATCCTCACGCTTCAGATAGATCTTCGCGCCACCCAGCTCGCGCGTCATGCGTTCCGCGTAGTAGAGCCGGCTGGGCCTGCCCGCATAGCCGTTCAGCAGCGCCGTCAGCTCGCTCTGAAAGGACTCGTCCCGTCTGCAGTGCTCATACGCCTCTTCCAGTTCGATCACGGCGTTCATCAGCGTCTCCGGGATGTACTGTCCCCCGTGTATGCCGAAGCGGCCTTTTGCATTGGTCACCTTCCCCATCCTCCTTCCGGTCTGGCGCATGTTCTTCTTCACCGACAGAAAAACGCCCCTGATGAAGCTTCCTTCATCAAGGGCGGTATTCCCGTGGTGCCACCTTGCTTTGCGGTTTTCACCGCACTCTCGCAGAGATCCGACAATCTCCCGGCCCGGTAACGCCGGCCTCACGTCGCATGCTACTCGCTTCCGCTTTCGCTGCGCCCTCAGCGACCCATAATCACCGGCTGACTTTCGGCCCGGATTTCACCCTCCCGGGCTCTCTTTGCGCGTCCTTCCGGCTTTCCTTCGCTTCAACGGTTTACTGTGTTAAAGTATGACCGTATTATACACAACGATTTGTCATATGTCAACCGTTTTTTAATCGGAAGTTCACCGTTTTCTGAAGTGCTCTGCGGCCAAATCCCGTCCCATACACGCCTTGCTTCCTTCTTCCTCTCCCTCTATAATGGGGGTATCCTTTTACGGGAGGCAGCAAGATGAAGACCCTGACCGATATCCTGATGCGCGCAAAGCGCGTCGCCTTCTTCGGCGGCGCAGGCGTCTCGACAGCCAGCGGCATCCCCGATTTCAGGGGAACGGACGGCCTGTTCCGGCGCGAGTATGCGGAGCTGACCCCGGAGATGATCCTCAGCCACTCCTTCTTTTTCCTGCACCCGGATGTCTTTTTTGACTTTTACCGCCGGTATATGCTGCACCCGGAAGCGGAACCGAACGCCGCGCACCTCGCCCTGGCCGCGCTGGAGCGCAGCGGAAAGCTGACCGGACTTGTCACGCAGAACATCGACGGTCTGCACCGCAAAGCCGGCAACCGCCTGGTGTATGAGATCCACGGCACCGTGCACGAAAACCGGTGCCTGGACTGCAACCGTTTCTTCTCCCTGGACTGGATGCTGCAGACGGAAGGGGTACCGCACTGCCCCGACTGCGGAGGCGTCGTCAAGCCCTGTGTCACCCTCTACGGCGAAGCGCCGGATCCCTATGCGATGACGGGCGCCTGCCGTGAGATCTCCGGCAGCGACACGCTGATCGTCGCCGGTACCAGCCTCGCGGTGGAACCGGCAGCCTCCTGCCTCTCTTACTTCCACGGGAGAGAGCTCGTCGTCATCAACCGGGAGGAGACACCGGCAGACGACAAAGCGACGCTGATCCTCCGCGGGGATATCGGAGAAGCGCTGGAGAGCGCTCTCCGGGAGGCCGGTCTTTACCGGCAGCCGGATGCTTTCAGATGAAAAGGAGCCCTTTCAGGCTCCTTTTGTATGCTCTTCGTGCTGTGTCCCGCTCTGCCGGTATTCAGTCGTGCAGCTTCGTGCCGCACTCGCCGCAGAACTTCGGGGCGTCCCCCTCGTACACCGCGCCGCATGTCGGGCAGGTGAGGGCTGCAGGCGCCTCCGCCGGCCTCGGGCTCCCGCACTCCTGACAGAAGTTGCCGGTGTTGCCGCTGTGGCCGTTTTCGCAGGTCCAGGTGCCGTCGTCCGCAGGCTTTTCTTCCGGTTTCGGCGCGCCGCACTCCTGACAGAACTTTCCGGTGTTGCCGCTGTGGCCGTTTTCACAGGTCCAGGTCTCGCCCGCGTCGACGGTCGGCGCGGCAGCGGCCGGTTTCTCCGCCGGCTGGATGTCCAGCGTGTAAATGTCGTAGGTCCGGTTTCCCTGACCGGCCACCGCCACGGTCCCCGCCGCGTTCACGTAAATATAGCGGTACAGGTCGCCGAACGGGATGATGACGTTGCCGTACAGATCCACGAGCGAATACTGCCTGTACTCGTTCTCCGCCACAAACGCCATGGAGCCGTACGAACCGCTGAAGGAGACGTCCGCGTAATGCTCCGGCAGCTCGCCCACCGCCGCGCTCAGCACGATGATCGTCCCGTCCAGGTTCTTGATCGTGGCAAACGTGCCCCTGTTGGAAACGATATCCCCGCTGTACACAAACGGGCAGGTCACATTGCCGTCGGCATCCAGGAAGCCGAACTTGCCGTCCTTCACCGCGCTGATATAACCGAAGCGGAGGTACTCGCTTTCATAATTGCCCAGTTCCTTATAGGCGACCGGGATGACCTCGCGGCCCTGCCGGTCGATCAGGCCCCGCAGCCCGTTCATCGAAACCAGCGCGTAATCCCCGGCGTACGGCCGGATGCTGTCGTAGTTCTGCGCCGCCGTGAAGACCGGCTGTCCCTGCAGATCGTACAGCACCGCCTTGCTGTACAGGAAGGCATCCGAAACCTGATCCGCTGTCAGCGTGCAGCCCTCCGTAAAGGCATACTGCCCGCTGCCCTGATGCACATTCACGTACGAGCCGTTCAGGCGCACCTGAGTATATTCGCTGCTGCCGGAAGCCTCAACAGGCGATTTCTGCATCCGGCTGTCGTAGAAGACAGGCTCCCTCGCCTGCGTCTGAACACAAATGAAGTCTCCGCGCGGCGTTACCGTTCCGCCGTAATCGGAGCGGCCCAGCGTACCCACCAGCTGGCCCCTGTAGTAAAAATCGACCGTATCGACACGCCAGAACGTCTTCTCATTCGTTCTGTAATTCGTAAACGTCCAGTCTTTGTCGTCCGCCGTGGAAGGCACGAGCTTGATGCCGCCCGCCCAGCGGTCGGACCAGACCTCGATATCGGCATACACCGGCGGGATGATGACCTTCCCCATCTCGTCGATCAGCCCGTCGTTATGCACACCGTCTTCGCTTTCGGCTTCCACCTTGAAATACGGATAATCGTAAACCGCGGACATGGAGATGTATTCCCCATCCGAGAGCCTCTGTCCTTGAGAATCAATAAGGTGATAGGTGCTGCTGTCCTCCGGGCAAAAGCCCAGAGAGGAACAGGTCCTGCTGAGCACCACGTCCCGCGCCTTCAACGTGATCGACGTGGTTTCCGCCGACGCGGCGCACAGCGCCAGCGCCAGCAGCGCAAACAAGAGGATCGACAGACATTTCTTCATGGGGCGTCTCCTTTCGGTAACAGGTTTGCTGATTAAGGTCTCTGCTGACCATTTTTATTTGTTTTCCACCCCGAACGCCGCGAGGATCTCCTCCGTCGGCTCCATGCCGATCTGCGCGGCTTCGAAAGCCCAGCGCTCGTACAGCGTTTCGGGGCGCGGCGGTGCGCCGCAGGTGGCGCAGGGCGTCAGCTTTTTGAAGGTCTCGCTCGTCAGGTCGCCGTAGGTAAAGTCGCCCGTCAGCGGCAGGAATTTGGATTTCACGCCCTTGCAGTTGGCATCCAGGTGATAGTTGCTGCCGCCGTCCGGGTTGCGGTAGAGCTGCAGCGTGGCGTCCGGCAGATCAGGCGGAAAGTTCGTCCGCCCCTGGTCGTCCCAGACGAAGACCTTCGTGTTCTTCTTCAGGTTGCTCCACAGCCACTCCATGTTCTGCCCCTGCTCGTTTTTCCTGCGCTGTACGCGGATGCAGGCGTGGCTGGCCTTTTTGCCGATCTCCTTTTCAAACTCGCCGTACATGCGGGATGTCCCGTCCTTGCCGTAACGGTACGGCACCTCATGGATGGTGGTTCCGCCGTTGATGCGGATGGAAAACCGCTCCCGCATCGTGCCCGAGACCATCTCGCCCACCCAGCTGATGGTGATGAATTCGCCGGCCGGCGTCTCGTTATACGGCTGCTTGGCATTATTGAGACCCGTGGAGACATCCAGCTCGCCGATGATGGCCCCGTCCTCAAAGATGTAGAGCTTCTGGTAGAGCTTGTCCACCAGCAGCGCGTATTTTTCCCAGGGCTGGACGGTTTTGAGCAGGCTTTTCTTCACATAGCCCCGGATCAGCTTGTTGTCGATGGACTTCATATAGCTGTCTTCCGTCTTTGTGCCGTCATTGGAATAGGCCTCGATGAGCACGTAGCCGTCCCCGTCCGTGTCCTCCTCCAGCACATGCACGCCCTGGCTCTGTCCGTGCAGTTCACCCGCCGTGTTGTCCTTCCAGGGTTTTTTGTCGATGCCCGGGGCATTGGTCGGATATACATGCTCCGTCTGTCCCACGTCCAGCACGGTGATGGGCTGCATCATCAGCTCCCAGATCGCCTGCTGATGCGCTGGATCCTTCAGGTCATACTCATCCGGATTCATATCCCAGAAGCTCGTGGCAAAAGGTATGCTGCTGCCCGTCTGCGCCGGGGCCTCCGCGGAAGCCGCCGCCTCCGCGGAAGCCGCCGCCTCCGCGGAAGCCGCCGCCTCCGCAGAAAGGATAGCTTCCGCTTCCCCCATCTCCGTCAGAGAGAGCGTTTCACAGCCGGCCAGCGCCGGGAGAGCCAGCAGCAGACACGCGGCTGCGCATACAAACCGTTTCAATTTCATCGATTCCGCCTTTCAAAAGAGGCTGTCCTTACCGGACAGCCTTTGTTGTACAGTTCCTCTCCGTCAGCCCGGAAGATCCAGGATGTCGTCCGGCCCCGGCGTCACATCCGGGATCGGCGTGACGGAAGACTTCTGGAAGAGCAGCGTCTGCGTCTGCCTGCCCGCGATGCCGTCCGCGTCCAGCCCGTTATCCGACTGGAAGGCCTTCACCGCAGTCAGCGTGCCGGTGCCGTAGATGCCGTCCGAAGCGGTCGTGAGATAGCCCAGTTCGGCAAGGGCCACCTGCAGCGTCACGACATCCGGGCCCTGATCGCCCTTGCGCAGCGTCTTGTAGGCCGACTCTGCGGGCGCGCTCGTCGCTTCATCCGTTTCCGGTTCCGGCGTCGGCGTCACCGCGACGTTCGGTGTCGCAGTCCTGGCGCTGCCCGGCGTCGCCGTAGCGCCGAAGACGATGAAGTTCCCCTCCAGCGCCGCCGTTACGCGCGGCGTCGGCGTCGGCGATACGACTGTCGGCGCCAGGAACATGGAGCGCACGATGAACAGGATGACCGCAACGAGCAGGATGATGATGCCGACCGCAACGATCGTCGGGGCCGGGTTTTTCTTCTTCTTGCCGCGGCTGCCTTTGGTATACGCCGTCTGCCGGCTGCTCCGCTTTTCCGTGGGCTGTGCTTCTTCCCCTTCCGCCTCTTCATCCGGCACGTAGCCGGCAAGGCTCGAAAAACACAGCGGGCAGATGTTGGAACCGTCCGCTATCTTCTGTCTGCAGTGGGGACAAATCATGTTCAGCCCTCCTTTGCCGTCTCATCCAGCAATCGATAGGTATAGATGACGCACAGCGATGCCATGATCGCTCCGTACAGCGCGATATCTTCTCCCGGCGCGCCTTCCCAGCTCATGGAAATGCCGTCCTCGCTGACGGCCTGCTCGATCTCCTCCAGCCGCGCGCAGAAGCGTTCATATCCCTCGCGGATGCCGCCGCGGCAGAGAACATCCAGCAACCGCCCGATGCCCTCCATGCTGAGCGCCTGCTTGAGCACGCAAACCATCAGCAGCCGGGCCAGGTGCTCCCGGTCGTACTTCTTTCCCTGTGGCCTGGGGATCAGCCCGCTCTTCACATAATTGTTGACCATGGAGCGCGTCGTCTCCCCCTTGGGCAGCTGCGGTACGAACAGCCGCTCCGTCAGGGTGATGACCTGATCCATGTACAGGCCGATATCCGGCAGGGCTTCCCATTCGGGGAGAACGATGCCCCCCGACCGCGTCTTATCCATCACCAAGCCTCCGTTATACAGAGTCATTATAGCATTACGGATATGACAAGTCAATCAAACTAGCGCTGCGTCACCATTCTGCGGATATCCGTCACCGCGCTGCGCAGGTCCGCGGAGTTCTCCATCAGCCTGGATACCTTGTCACAGGAGTTGATGATGGTGGAGTGGTCCCTGCCGAACGCATCGCCGATGCGCGGCAGGCTCATCCCCGTCATCTCCCGTGTGAGGTAGACGGCGACATGCCGCGCGTGCGCGATCTCCTTCTTGCGGGAATCGCCGCGCAACAGCGCCGGGCTCAGGTTGTAATAGTCGCTGACGCAGTCGATGATGACGTCCGGTGTGATCCGCTTGGGATCGCGCACGGCCGAGATATCGCGCAGCGCTTCGCCCACGATGGCCTCGTCGATCGGCGTGTGGCGCAGCTTCGCCATGGCGCTGACGCGCGTCAGGCTCCCCTCCAGCTCACGGATGTTGCTGTCGATCCGGCGCGCGATCAGCTCCAGCACCTCGTCGCCCACTTCGATGCCTTCGTTCTCCGCCTTTTTGCGCAGGATGGCCACGCGGGTGTCGAAATCCGGTTTCTGGATGTCCGCGATGAGTCCCCACTCAAAGCGGGAACGCAGCCGCTCTTCCAGCCTTGCGATCTCCCTCGGCGGCTTGTCCGAGGAGATGATGATCTGCTTGTCGTGCTCGCGCAGCGCGTTGAAGGTATGGAAGAACTCCTCCTGCGTCGCCTCGCGTCCCGCGATGAACTGGATGTCGTCCAGCATCAGCACATCCACGTTGCGGAAGCGTTCGCGGACCTCATTGTTGCGATTGTTCTTGATGGCGGCGACCAGTTCGTTGGTAAAGGTCTCGCTGGGCATATACAGGATGCGCATGGAAGGGAAGTGATCCTGGATATAGTGCCCCACCGCGTGCATCAGGTGCGTCTTGCCCAGGCCGACGCCGCTGTACAGGAACAGCGGGTTATACGCCTGTCCCGGCTGCTCGGCTACGGCCAGCGCCGCCGCGTGCGCGAACTGGTTGGAGGAGCCTACCACGAAGGTCTCGAAGGTGGACTTCGGGTTGAACATGTTGTCCGTCTCGCCGGTCCGGCGGCGGGCCTGCTCCTGCTCCTGCTGGTAAGCCCTGCGCTCCTGGATGCTCATGAGGCGCACCTTCGTCTCCTGCCCCGAAACGCGGCTCACGGCCTCCACGATCATCTGCAGATACCGGCTCCGGATCGTCTGCTCGTACAGGTCGTTGGTCACTTCCAGCGCCAGCGTCCCGTCCTCATAATAAACCGGGTGCAGCGGCTGCTCGATCCACGTGGAATAGGAGATGGAGGGCACCTCCTCGCGCAGCAGCTGTTTGGCCTGTTCCCAGATTTCAGCGTAATCCATATCTTTCCCCCTGATACCCGGCTGCATTTGTGGATAACCGTGCCGGGCTGTGGATAACTTTCTTTGCAAGTGGGAATGATATCAAAAATAAAGCCCTCTTTCAAGGGCTTTTTGGGAGACCAAAACCCGCCTAAAATGCAGCTTTTCCACAGGGGCGGCGCCATTTTAAACCGGGTTATCCACAACATGCTGTGCCCCCGCAGCGCGAATCGGCACAAACCCGCCCCCAAACCGGGCAAAAACCTTCATTTGTGTTGCGAGATTTGCGGCAAAATTTTGAAACAATTACAAAATATTTACAAAATAATTACAGGAAGCCGCCGTCCACGCCGAGCGTCTGCCCTGTGATAAAGGCTGCCGCATCCGAAAGCAGGAAGGAGACAGCGCCCGCAACGTCCTCCGGCGTGCCCAGCCGGCCCAGCGGCGTCTCCTCGGCCAGCTCCCGCTTCGTCTGGCTGCTGTGCTCCGCCATCATCGCTGTATCGATGACCCCGGGCGCCACACAGTTGACCCGCACGCCGCTGGGGCCCACTTCTTTGGCCAGCGCCTGCGTGAGCCCGATGATCCCGGCCTTGGCAGCGGAATACGCAGCCTCGCATGAGGCACCGGAACGCCCCCACATGCTGGAGACCGTCACGACGGCGCCGCGCCTGCGGCTGACCATGCCGGGCAGAAATGCGCGGCACAGGCGGTAGACGCCCGTCAGGTTGACGCCGATGACGCGCTGCCACGCCTCTTCCGTCATTTCCTGCAGCAGCCCCGTATACGACACGCCCGCACAGCAGACCAGCGCGTCGATCCCGTGCCACAGGGAGAGGATCTCCCCGCACATGCGCTGCGTATCCCCCGCATCGCCAAGGTCGCAGCCCACCGCGTGCGCATCATACCCCTGCGCACACAGCGACGCCGCCCTGTCCCTTGCCCGGGACAGATGGCCGCTGCCGTGCAGCAGCACGGTATATCCTTCCCCGGCCAGCCGCGCGGCGCACGCGCCGCCGATCCCGCCCGACGCGCCCGTTACAAGCGCGATTTTTCTTTCCATATCCTTCTCCGCTTGACGCGGGGGACCCCCGCGTTTATCATATTCAGTATTATAATGCATCTTCCGGAGGTTGCAAGATGGGCATCCAGATTTACTGCGGAAAGGGTTTTGATACCCAGAAGGCGGAACGCTTCTTCAAAGAGCGCCGCATCCCCTACCAGCGCGTGGACATCCTGAAGTACGGCATCGGCAAACGGGAACTGGAAAGCGTAGCCGCAGCGGTCGGCATCCAGAACCTTTGCGACAGGGAGAGCAAGGCGTTCCGCGAGAGCGTCGTTGCCTATACGCAGGACAGGGAGCGCATCCTTGCGGGCCTGCTGGAGAAGCCCGCCCTGCTTCGCCTGCCGCTCGTGCGCTGCGGCCGCCTTGCCACCGCAGGGTATGCCCCGGAAATCTGGCAGCAATGGATAGACGAGGGGAAAACCAAATAAAACGGCGCGGTCACTGTGTGACCGCGCTGAGTGCATCTTCCTGCAGCCGGTAGCCGTCCCCGTCCACGGTAAGGCGCAGCTGCGCCTCTCCGATCAGCTCTCCCGTTTCCTCTTCATAAAAGACAGCCGAGAGGAGGGCATCCTGCGCGTCCTTTGCCGGCACGTAGGCGGACCACAGCACCGCCTCGCCCCCGGTGGTCGCCGTCTGCCCGACAGAGGCATACTTTCCGGAGAGCGCATCCCACATGGCGAAGACGCCGGTGTCGGAGGAGAGCGTTGCGACGAAGGCGCGCGGCATCCCCGAGGCATCCGTCAGGGAGAAGGAGAGCATCAGCCCGTCCGAGGTGCTGTCCCCCGGTGCGTAACGGCGCAGGGTATCCAGCTTCAGCGTGCCGTCCGCCAGCCGGCAGGCCAGTTCCAGCGCCATATCCTCCTCGCGCATGTAGTGCATGGCGTCCGGCTGGTACGTGATGAGGATAGATCCGTATCCGCCGTTGCTGAAGTAGTCTCCCAGCTGGGCGGCATACCAGGCCTCGCGGTCCTCCTCCGTCAGCAGGCCGCGCTCCAGCAGTTCCGCCTCCAGCCCCTGCAGAAAGGCTTCATAGCGGTCCTGCAGCGACTGAAGCGCCGAAAGCGGCAGCATGGCCCCGCCCTCCGCAGCGTGCGCTCCGGAAACAAGCGCCGCCAGGAGGACCGTCAGGGCGATGATCCGTCGTTTCACCTTTGCTTCCTCACTTCGTAAAGTAGATGATGTCGCTGACATCACGCTCGCGTGAGCCGCTCGATTTATTGAGCTTCTCCCCGTTCAAAATCAGCGTCGCGCTGCCGCCGCCGTCCAGGTTGTAGGCTACCCGGCAGCCCTTCTCCACAAACACCTGCTGCAGCTCCTGCAGGGCCATGCCCCTGTCGCTCCACTTCTCCCTGCGGCCGTCGGCCACGATGAAGACGTAATGTCCGTCGTACGCCTGGCCGATGGCCGTGCGCGGCTCGCGGATCGTGTCGTCCGTGTAGATGATGTACTTTTTCGACGGAGGCAGCTCTACGATCTCCCCGTCCTGCACGAGCAGCGGGCCGAAGCAGAAGCTCTGCACCACCCCGCTCGCTATGTACTCTTCCCCTTTTCCTGCCTTGTAGTCCGCATTCCGGATGCCTTCAAAGGTCCCGTCGCTGTGCACGAGCAGGATATCGCGCGGCTTTGCGTCCAGGTCCCGGTAGAGCACGCCGTTGCGGATGATGAGGCCGACCTTGTCCTTGTAGTTGTAGTAATCGCCGTTCACCGCCAGCACCGCGTCGTGCCGGGCTGCGATGACGCTTGTCGCCTCCGCGTTTTTCTTGGAGTACTGCTCGCCGGCGAAAGCCGTCTGCAGCTGCGCGGGATCCTTCGGCCAGATGGAAGCGACAAAGAAGCGGAGATCGGTCTTGTTAAAGTCATAGCACCACCGCTCGATCTCAATGCGCAGGGTGTCGCTTTCCCAGGCGGTCGTCTCCTCCAGGATCTTCTCCTTCGGAACCGCCAGTTCGGCGCCGCATGCAAAAGGCACCAGCAGCGCTGCGAGCACAAACAGGATGATGAGCCGTTTATTCATTCTTGTCCTTCTTTCAGTTTTTCGGTACCGGGTTGGCCATAAACATGATGATATCGCTTACCGAGCGTTCCTTGCCGCCGGAAGGCATGTTGACGACCTTGCCCAGGAAATACAGGGAAGTGCTTCCGCCGCCGTCCAGGTTGAAGGCAAACTCGGCCCCCTCGTCCAGGAACAGCTGCTGCAGCTGCGGGATGCTGGCGCCCGTGGAATAGCCGTCGCGCCGTCCGTCCACCACGATGACGATGTAATGCAGCGGGCCCAGCTGGCCGATGGCCGTACGCGGCTCATAGTAGCCGTCGTGGCAGTTGACGTAGAAGCGGGAGGGCAGCTCCGCCGCCCGGCCGTCCTTCACCAGCACCGGCCCGAACTCAAAGGTCTGCCAGGTGTTGGCGCGCACCAGGTTCTCCGCCACAACGCCCTGTTTGCCGGAACGGTCCGTCTGCGCAGACATATCGCCGTTTTCATCGATGATGAGCAGATGGTGGCGTTCGATGTTCTGCTTGCGCAGCAGTTCACCGTTGCGGATGATGACGCCGTTGCGGTGGTAGCGGCAGAAATCCGCGTTGATGGCCAGCACCGGGCTGTAGCGCGAGGCGATGTCGCTGGTCGCCTCGTAAATGCCGCTGCGGAAATCATCGCCTGCAAAGGCGCTGCGCAGCTGGCTCACATCCGTCAGCCGGATGTCGCAGACAAAATAGGTGATGCCGTTTTTCTGCTTCTGCTCGATGGACACGTCCATCTTATCCGTGTGATAAGCAAGCTCTCCCGGCTCATAGTGCTTATAGGCGGGGGCCTGCGTCTCGGCCGGCGCCGGCGTCACCGCGGGCAGCTCCTCGCGCTGCACGTCCTGCTCCAGGGCCTCATAAAGCGCCGTGCCCGGCTCCGGCGTATCGCCCGGCAGCTGCTCTATGATCTGCCGGTCGTGTCTTTCCGCCCACTCGGCAAAGCGCTGCTGCACATCGGGGACCTCACCGATGGGCGCGCTGCCCCGGCACAGGACAAGGACTGCCAGCGTGCAGAGAAGACCCCGCACGATCCGCCCGCGGCCCTGCTTCCCGCCTGTCTCGGGCAGATCAAAATACCGCTTGCGGATGCGCGCGTCCCGGATCTCCCCCGATGCCTTCGGCGGTTCGGTATAGCGCCGCGGCGGCGTTCTCTTGAACTGGTCGACCGGTCTCATCGCCCAAGGTCCCCTCTTCGGATTGAAATGCTGCGGAATGCCGCAGGGATTTTTTATTATACTTCCTTTTTTATGGGGGTGTCAAACAGCAGCAAAACCCCGGCGGCTGCTTTTTTGAAAAAACTGAATTTTTTTGGAAAAAGGGGTTGCATCCTTCTTCTGTCTATGGTAATATATGGCTGTAGTTAGACAGCACTAACTCACAATCCTCCCAACCTCCCTTATAAAAAGGAAGCCCGGAATGGACGCTCGGGCTTCTTTTTTATTTGCCGGTGCAGGATCAGCCGCCTCAAACAGGCAGCGGCTGATCCTTTTCTTTTTCCGCCAGCGCTTCTTTTTCGGCATGGCTGAGCCGCTTTAAGTGCCACTCCCGGCTCATTGCTTCCTCGCGCGTATCGAATTCCTCCAGATGGACGAGCGTGACCGGCCGCCTGCTCTTCGTATACCGGCTCCCCTGCCCGGCGTTGTGCGCCTTCAGCCTGTGCGCCACGTCGTTTGTCCAGCCGCAGTAGTAGCTGCCGTCGGCGCACAGCAGGATATACGCGTAATTGCCGCCTTTTCCTCCGCTCACACCTGTCCGCCTTCTTCCTGCAGCAGCGGCAGCGTAAAGATGCGCGCCCCCAGCGCCCCGGCCTCTTTCTCATCATGCGTGACCACGATCGCGGTGCGGCCGGCCCGCAGGTGCAGCAGGCAGTCGATCACCATCCGCCGGGTCTCTTCGTCCAGCCCCTTGAAGGGCTCATCCAGCAGCAGCACGTCGTTTTCCGCCAGCAGCGCCCGCAGCAGCGCCACGCGCCTGGCCATGCCGCCCGAAAGCTCGCTGACCGGCTGTTCCTCGCTGCCCGAGAGGCCGGAGGCCAGAAAGGCCCCGCGGATCTCCTCTTTGGTCAGCGCGGGGCTGACGAGACGGATGTTGCCCGCAGCGGTAGCCCAAGGCAGCAGCCTGTCCTCCTGAAAGACCGCGCCGACGCGCTGCCCTTCCATCCCACGGATCTCTCCGGCGTCCGCCGTTTCCAGACCCATGAGGATGCGCAGCAGCGTCGTCTTCCCCGCGCCGGAGGGCGCCATCACACAGGAGATTTCCCCCGCCGGAAAGCACAGGCTCAAATCCTTCAGCACCGTGTGCCCTCCGAAGGATTTGCAGATGCCCGTGAGGATAAGATCGGCGGGGCCCTGCCCCGCCTGTCTTGCATTTGTCATATCGCCGCGCAGGCCTTACGCCTGTCCCATCATCTTCAGGTATTCGATGCGCCTGCGCTCCGTCTCCGGCTCCTCCACGAAAGGAACGACGCCTTCTACGGCTTCCTTCGGGCAGATGCGCGCATCCTCGTGGTCGATATCCAGCAGCAGGTAGCGGTTGTTGCCCATGCCCAGCTCCTTCATGTAGGAGAGCTGGCGGTGGCCGTGCCGCGTCTCGATGCGCTCACGGATCGCCGCGCCGTCCTCTTCCGACAGGGCATACAGCAGGTCGATGCCCGCCTGATCCACAGCCAGGATGTCGGTGGAGGCGATGATGCCGATGTTGGGCGTAACGACCTTTTCCGCACCGCAGCCCGCGCAGTCGCAGTCCACGGAGATGTTGCGCAGCACGTTGACGTACGTCACTTTCTTGCCGAAGTGATCGATGGTCGCCTTGGTGGATTCGCAGATGCGCTCCATCAGCTCTTCCTCCGCGATGCTCCACATGTCGTCGGAGCCCTCCGCGGTGTGGATCCACTTTTTGCCGATGCGCCCGTCCGCGCAGCCGATGCCGATGTTCTTGTTGGAGCCGCCGAAACCGCCCATCGTGTGCCCCTTATGGTGCGTCAGCACGAAGAGGGAATCATACGTCGGCAGGCTCTTTCCCACGGACATCTCGGTAAACCATTTGCCGCCCTTTACCGGCAGCAGTGCCGTGCCTTCGGCGTCGGTGATGTCCACCGGGCAGAAGTTCCAGCCGTTGATCTCCAGCGTCTCGCGGTGGAGCTCCGTGGTGTAGCGGTCGCCTTCGTAATAGGTGTTGGTCTCCACGATCGTGGCGCCGGGGATGACGCGCTCGATCAGTGCCTTGGCCCAGGCGGGCGGCACGATATTGGGGCCGTGCTGTTCACCTGTGTGCAGCTTCAGCGCGATTTTTCCTGTCATGTTGCCGCTGACGCGCGCAGCGATGCGGCAGAGCCCTTCGGGGCTCAGGTCGCGCGTAAAATAGACGATAGACTCGTTGCCCGTGCGCTCCTCATAGGGCACATAGCGCTCGCCGCCCAGACCCGGTTTCTTCTCAGTCATATCTGTTAGCCTCCTTCAGTCAGCTGGTTTACAGATGGATTATAGCAAAAAACACAACGGCTGTCATCCTGAAAAGGTTCATCTTTCACCGGTTGGCTTCTTGATTTTTGACGTCGGATATGATATAACCGGAACCGTTCATCGGAGGACAGCCGCCGGAGCGGCCGGGCCGGATAAGATGCAGGGTGCGCCCTGAGCGTCTTATCCTTTTTTTGTTCTGGAGGAATTATGAATACTGCTGATTTTACCCGCGGCAAAATCGTCCTGCCGCTGGTGCGCTTCGTCTTTCCCATCCTGTTCGCGATGCTCATCCAGTCTCTCTACGGCGCCGTGGATCTGCTCGTCGTAGGCCGGTTTTCGGATGCTGCCGGCGTTTCCGCCGTTTCTATCGGCTCCCAGCTGATGATGAGCGTCACGATGGTCATCGCCCAGCTTTCGGCGGGTTCCGCCATCCTGCTGGGGCAGTCCGTCGGCAGCGGCAAAAAGGAGACCTGCGGGCCGATCGTCGGCACCACGGTCTTCTTCTTCACGCTCCTGGGGCTCGTGCTGGCCGTTCTGATGCAGCCGCTGGCCCGCCCCATGACAGCCGCGCTCAACGCGCCCGGTGAGGCCGCAAATCAGGCTGTCGCCTACATCCGCATCTGCGGTGCGGGCGCCGTCTTCATTGTCTGCTACAATCTGCTGGGCAGCATCTTCCGCGGCATCGGCGATGCGAGGATGCCCCTTGTCACCGTGCTCATCGCCGCCCTGTTCAACGTCTTCGGCGATCTCTTTTTCGTCGCCGTTCTGGGCATGGGCGCGGCCGGGGCTGCCGCCGCAACCGTCCTGGCCCAGGCGTTCAGCGTCGGCCTTTCCTTTTTTATCATAAGGCGGCGCGGCCTTCTCTTTTCCTTTTCTCCTGCCGATATCGCTTTCAATCCGAAAATCCTCCGCAGGATCCTGCGCCTGGGCGCGCCGCTGGCCCTGCAGGATCTGCTGGTCAGCCTCAGCTTCCTCATCATCCTCGCCATCGTCAACCGGCTGGGTGTCATCGCCTCCGCCGGCACGGGTGTTGCGGAAAAGCTCTGCGGCTTCATCATGCTGCTGCCCTCCGCCTTTTCACAGGCCATGGCCTCCTTCGTCGCGCAGAATTACGGCGCGCGCCGCATGGACAGGGCTTTTAGGGCGCTCGGATGCGGCATTGCGCTCTCTTTTGCCTGCAGCCTTCTGCTGGGATATGCCGCCTTCTTCCACGGCGCCGCGATGAGCAGCCTGTTTTCCGCGGATCCTGCCGTCTGTGCCGCGTCGGCGGAGTACCTCAAGGCCTACGGCATCGACTGCCTGCTGACCAGCTTCCTCTTCTGCCTCATCGGCTTTATCAGCGGCTGCTCACGCACACAGTTCGTCATGCTTCAGGGGATCATCGGTGCCTTCTGCGTCCGCGTCCCTCTCTCCCTCCTCTTCAGCCGCATGCAGCCGGTTTCCATCTTCCGCATCGGCCTTGCAACGCCCTGTTCTTCCGCCGTGCAGATCCTTCTGTGCGCCCTCTGCCTCATCCGGATCCGGCGCAGCCCGGATGCCTCTTTTTCCGGCGCAGCAGATAAATAATGATTGACAAAATTCAAACAATAGCATACACTGGTCATGTCCCATAACTCTGTAGTATTAAACAGGAGGAAAACATGAAGAAAATCGCATCTGTTCTGCTGGCCGCCCTGCTGCTGTGCCTGGCTGTCAGCGGCCTGACCGAGACCTTTACCGGCACGGTAAAGAGCAACATCGGCGCGGGCGACGTCAGCGTCACCATCACCGTGGAGGACGGCAAGGTGACCGCCGCTGAAGTTGCGGGCGACACCGAGACCCCCGGCATCGGCCTCACCCCCATCGAAGACGGCACCTACGCCAAGATGCTCGTTGAAGACTACGCAGGCGACGACGGCGTCATCGACAACATCGCCGGCGCGACTATGACCACCGCTTCCGTGCAGGATGCCTTCAACAAGGCGCTGGAAGCCGCAGGCCTCAAGGACGCGGAGACCGTCACCGTGAGCGACGTAGAGTGCGACGTCGTCATCATCGGCGCCGGCGGCGCGGGCATGAGCGCTGCGCTGCAGGCCGTGGATTCCGGCGCTCAGTCCGTCATCATCCTGGAGAAGACCGGCACCACCGGCGGCAACACCTCCCGCGCAACGGGCGGCATGAACGCCGGCAAGACCGAGTGGCAGGATAAGAACGAATGGGCGGATTCCACCACCACCGCCGTGGAAAACACCATCGCCTCCGCAAAAGAAAAGTACGGCGAGCAGCTCTCCGACCTCATCGCGAAGGTGGAGGAGCAGTTCGAAGCCTACAAGGCGAATCCGGAAGGATACTTTGATTCCGTGGAGCTCTTCGCGCTGGACACCATGGTCGGCGGCAAGGGCATCAACAACCTCGACCTGGTCATGACCCTGGCCGGCAAATCCACTGACGCCATCGCCTGGCTGGAGACGAAGAACGCCGTGCTGCACGACGTCGGCTCCTTCGGCGGCGCCAGCGTGAAGCGCATCCACCGCGCCGTGACCGAGGACGGCAAGACCACGCCCGTCGGCTCCTACCTCGTCGCCCGCCTCACCGAGGACGTTGAAGCGGAAGACAAGATCGACCTGCGGCTGAACGCCCGCGCGACCGAGCTCGTCACGGAAGGCGGCAAGGTTACCGGCGTCAAGGTCTCCACCGAGAACGGCGACTACACCGTAAGCGCCAAGGCCGTCATCCTGGCCAGCGGCGGCTTCGGCTACGATCTGGACCGCGTCGCCAAGTACGCGCCCCAGCTGGAAGGCTTCGTCAGCACCAACTCCGCCGGTGCCACCGGCGACGGCCTCGACATGGCGATGGCCATCGGCGCGGCGACCGTCGACCTGGAGCAGATCCAGATCCATCCCTCCGTTTACACCGAAACCAAGGCCCTCATCACCGAAGGCATCCGCGGCGACGGCGCTATCCTGGTCAACCAGAAGGGCGAGCGCTTCGTCAACGAACTGCTGACGAGAGACGCCGTCAGCGCCGCCGAGCTGGCCCAGGAGGGCGGCTACGCCTACACCATCGTGGACCAGAAGATGATGGACGCGAGCGCCACCTACAACGGCTACTTCACCAAGGGCTACGCCGTGCAGGCGGACAGCTACGAAGCGCTGGCCGAGGCGACCGGCATGGATCCCGCCGTCTTCGCCGAGACCATGAACACCTGGAACGCCGCCTGCGAGAAGCAGGTCGATGAGGCCTTCCAGCGCACCAGCTTCGCCTCTCCGCTCGATACCGCGCCCTTCTACGCCATCAAGGTAGCTCCTGGCATCCACCACTGCATGGGCGGCGTCGTCATCGACACCGAAGCGCATGTGCTGGATGAAGCCGGCAATGCTATCCCCGGCCTCTTCGCCGCGGGCGAAGTCACGGGCGGCGTGCACGGTGCGAACCGCCTTGGCGGCAACGCCGTTGCGGACATCGTGGTCTTCGGCCGCATCGCCGGCGAAAACGCCGCGAAGGCAGAGTAAGATCCCTCACCTGCATACAAGATTCCCCTCCCAAGCGGGAGGGGATCCCTTTATTCTCGTTCTCAGTGCAGACCGCCTCGGACCGGCTGCACTTTTTATTTTACTCCGTCAGCACAAAGAAGCGGTGCTCCTGCGCCCACCTGTCAAGACCCGCGCTGCCCGGCACGGTGAAGGCGGCTCCCTGCGGCATAAGCAGGATCAATCCTTCATTGCAGCCTTCAAAAGCGTCCGCGGCGATCTGCCCCTCCGCAGCCGGAAGCCTGACCAGCTTCAGCCGTGTGCAGCCCGCAAAGGCCTTTGCCCCGATCCCGCTGCAGCGGGTGGAACTCAGATCGACAGCGGCAAACTGTGTTCCTGCGAAGGCGCCCGCGCTCAGCTGCAGCGTATCCGCCGGCAAAACAGCCGTCTCCTCCTCCGGGACCTCAGGCAGCTGCGGCGCGTACAGCAGCTCCGCCGCGCCCGTATAGTTGCCGCCTTCCGCCGCTGTAATCACTATCTTCAGGTGCTGCGCATCGGCATACACCCCGCCGCCAGCCGTGTAATCCCTCGTCTCCTCCAGCACTGCTCCGTTTACGGTAACCGTCAGCGTCCCGCCGTTCCATCCGATCCCGGCGCCGGACAGATCGGCCGGCAGGATGCTCACCGTCAGCTCCGGCAGCGTCAGGCTGTAGCAGTCCGCCTGCGCGCCCGTCAGAGCGATCTCCGGAAGGATGACCGGCTTGTTCTCCCCTGCATCCGCGCTCCCGACCGATGCCTCCGCCGGGATCTGCACAGCCACCTCGTCTCCCTGCTGAATCCCGGTCAGCGTTCCGCCCTGCAGCGCCACCGCGGTGTAGCCCGGCCGGTATTCCCTCGGCACGGCGGTCAGCCCTTCCAGCGTCAGGAGCCCCGCCGACACGGTGACCGGCTGCTCCGCCGTGAAGCCGGACGCGCTGATGATCACCGCCGTATCGCCCTTGCACAGCGCTGTCTGCCCGGCAGCCTTGTAAGCGATCTCAAAGTCCTCCGCCGGCTCCGTATGCCCGTCTCCGTAGATGCGGTTTACTGTCATGCCGGCCGGATCAAAACGTTCGCCGTGGGTATAGGCTGTCTTCGCCGGCGGCTTAGCGATCCCGATGGCCACCACGGCCTCCGCAAGGTATCCCGGATCGTAATCCTCCGTCGATACCGTCAGGATGCTCTCCGGCCACAGCGCAAGCGTGTCGCTGCTGTAGGCGTAGCCGACGGTGCTCTGGCCGGGTATCGCGCGCCGGTACTGTGTGTAGGCGGAGACATAGGTCACGCCCTTCAAAAACAGCTGGTCCGGCGCGCCGACAGAGTTTCCGTCGCAGTTCGTCACGTCTGCCAGATAGCTCTTTCCGTCATCCATCGCCACCACGTTCCACATATGTGCGCCCGCGCCCGTCGCACCGCTCATCGTGCCGGTGACGGTATAGCAGTCGACAGCGCCGCTGCTGAAGCTGCCAAGGTCGCACAGGAACTGGAACGCCTTGGAATACCCTTCGCAGACGACCTTGGTTTCATCGTTGCCGTCAAAGACCCAGATCAGCTGCCAGGGATTGCCGTAAGGCGTTGCCTTGTCGTCGGCCGCCGCGTGGTTGTAATCAACCAATGCGCAGATTTCGTCCTTGTAAGCCGTAAGCCTTTCAAAATCGGTGTGATCCGCGCCCGCGTACCGGCTCACGATCGCCCGCGCCGTGGCGGCAGCGGTCTGTGCCGATCCGATCTTCCCCGCATCCGTCTCCGCCGGGTTTTCCTCGTACGCGTATTCACCCGCCACCTTGTAAGTGAATGTGATCTGCGTAAGACCGATCTCCGTATAAACGCCGCCGCTGCCGCTTACGGTATATCCTGTACTGACACTGACCGCGTCAGCCGAGGTCTTGTCGTGCCAGTACAGCTCATAGGGGCAGTCCGACTGCAGGGCATCCGTCAGCCGGTCCAGATCGTACAGCTGTGCGATCAGCGCGTCGGCCGCATCCCCGGAGATGGAGCCGTTTGATCCGATCGAGGATACGCCCAGCTCTTCGGCCGTCCACATCTTGCCCTCCAGCCCCAGATCCTCCGGCAGGATCTTGAAAACGGTAGAGGTGCGCCTGCCCGCCGCCACATCCGCGATGCCTGCCTTCAGGATATCGTAGATCTGCCTTTCCGTCCCGGAAAGACGGCTGCCTGCGCCGCCGGACGCTTTCGCACGCCTCGGTCCGCCGGCACTCCCGGCCTGCCGCAGCAGATAGGTGTAAAGCAGATCCCCGTCCGGCCCGCCGGCATGGCTCCCTGCGGTCTGCTCCACTGTAAAAACCTGCTCTTCCGCAGCTGCGCAGACACCCAGAAGGAAAAACACCGCAAGCAGCGCAACGATCCTCTTCATCCGCAAAACCTCCTTTTGTCCGGGTCCATTATAGGCAGTCTCTGACAAGCCCGTCAACAAAAAGAGGTAATAATAATACTATTATATATTGTTTTACAGATTATACATGCTGCTTCTTCCGGCGGGATGACGCATAGCAAGGCCGGCAGCCCATCAGTAAACCTTCTGTATAACCCCTTCGATCCCGTATTCCCGGCGGAACGCCGCAAGATCCTCATCCCCGCGGATGAGCATCACCTCCCGCAGTTCCCCGGTTGCGGTATCCCTGAAGCATGCGACCTGTTCTCCGGTGCAGATGCTGCAGCGGAGTACCGGCGCTTCCTTTTCTTTGTCATAGGTTTTCCTCGGTTCCGGCCCGGAGAAAAGACGAAATCGCATAAGCAAGCCTCCTTTTTTCCTGTCGTTCCGTAAACCATGATATACGGTAAGCCAAAGAAAAACAAGAGCCGCTGCGGATCGCAGCGGTTCCTGTCTTATGTTCGGTAGGATCACTCCACCCTATGGCAGGCCACAAAGTGACCCGGCGCAGCCTCACGCAGCTGCGGCGCGGCCTCACGGCACTTGTCGCAGGCCAGCGGGCAGCGGCTGGAGAAAGCGCAGCCCTTGGGCTTGTTGATCGGGCTGGGCACGTCGCCCTCGATGATCTGGCGCTTTTTGGTCGTCTCCACGTCCGGGTCCGGGATCGGCACGGCGGAGAGCAGCGCGCGGGAATACGGGTGCAGGGTGTTGGCGTAAAGCTCCGCGCTCTCAGCCAGCTCCACCATGCTGCCCAGGTACATGACCGCGATGCGGTCCGAGATGTATCGCACGATGTTGAGGTCGTGCGCGATGAACAGATAGGTGAGGCCCATCCGCTGCTGCAGGTCGTGCAAAAGGTTGATGACCTGCGCCTGGATGGACACATCCAGCGCGGAGATCGGCTCGTCGCAGACGATGAACTCCGGCTCGATGGCCAGGGCGCGGGCGATGCCGATGCGCTGGCGCTGGCCGCCGGAAAACTCGTGCGGGAAGCGGTTTGCATGCTCGCGGTTGAGGCCTACGATATCCAGCAGCTCCGCCACGCGCTCGCGGCGTTTGGTCTCGTCATAGAGGCCGTGGATCTCCATGCCCTCCTGGATGATGGAGCCGACCGTCATGCGGGGATCCAGAGAGGCATACGGATCCTGGAAGACGATCTGCGCCTTTTTGGCAAAGGCGATGCGGTCCTTCCGGTTCCCGAGGTCCACCTCTTTGCCGGCATAGTAGAGCTTGCCCTTGGTCGGGCGGTAAATGCCCATCATCGTGCGGCCGAGGGTGGATTTTCCGCATCCGCTCTCGCCGACCAGGCCGAGCGTCTCACCGCGGTGGATATCCAGGGAAACGTCCTCCACGGCGTGGAGCATCCTGCCGCCGGATACCTTGAAGAACTTGCTGATGTGGTCTGCACGGACCAGGATCTCGTCCGTCATGTGCGGTCCCCCCTCTCTTCAGGTGAAGGGCAGTCGGGGTGCAGCAGCCAGCAGCACGCCTTGTGTCCGTCTTCCGTCGTGAACTCGGGCGGCAGCTCTTCGCGGCAGATCTGCATGCAGTGCTTGCAGCGCGCGGCAAAGCCGCAGCCCTTCGGCGGATTGAGCAGATCCGGCGGCGTGCCGGGGATGCTGGTCAGCGGCTCCCGCTTGCTGCTGTCCGTCTGGGGCAGGCTGCCCAGCAGCGCCCTGGTGTAGGGATGCCGGTTTTCGTAGAAGATCTGGCGGGTCGTGCCCGTTTCGACGACCTTGCCGGCGTACATGACGGCGACGCGGTCCGCGATGCCCGCCACGACGCCCAGGTCGTGCGTGATGAGGATGATGGCGGTGTTCGTTTCCCGCTTCATCTCCGAGAGCAGATCCATGATCTGCGCCTGGATTGTCACATCCAGCGCGGTCGTGGGCTCGTCGGCGATCAGCAGCTTCGGCTTGCAGGAGAGTGCCATGGCGATCATGGCGCGCTGGCGCATGCCGCCGGAGAACTCATGCGGATACTGCCTCGCGCGCTCCCGCGGATTGGGGATGTGCACGCGCGTCAGCTGGTTTACGGCTTCTTCCTTGGCGTCCTTCTTGCTGATCTTGTTGTGCAGGCGCACGGATTCCACTACCTGCCAGCCCACCTGCGTGGTGGGGTTCATGCAGGTCATGGGGTCCTGGAAGATCATGGCGACCTCGCGGCCGCGGATATGCTGCATCTCACGCTCGGAAGCCGCGACGATGTCGTGGCCCGCCAGATCGATCTTTCCGCCCTTGATGCGGGCCGGCGGCATGGGGTTCAGCTTCATGATGGTCTGCGCGGTCACGCTCTTGCCGCAGCCGCTCTCACCCACCACGGCCAGCACCTCGCCCGCGTCCACGTGCAGGGAGACGCCGCGCACGGCCTGCACCTCGCCCGCGTAGGTGTCAAAGGAGACCTGCAAGTCTTCAATGGTCAATACTCTGTCCGCCATACTTACCTCCTGAGTTTCGGGTCGAACGCATCACGCAGCCCGTCTCCGAACATGTTGAAGGCCAGCATCGTGAGGCTGATGCAGATGGCCGGAATGATGAGCTGGGAAGGATAGATGCGGAAATTCTCGATGCCCGCCTGCGCCAGGCTGCCCCAGGAGCACATGGGCAGCGGGATGCCGAGGCCCAGGTAACTGAGGTAGGCTTCCGAGAAGATGGCGCCGGGGATCGCCAGCGTGACGCGCACGATGACGACGCTCAGCGTGTTGGGCAGCAGGTGGCGGGCGATGATGCGCCAGGGGCTTGCGCCCATGGCCTCCGCGGCCGCGATGAACTCCTGCTGCTTCAAAGCGACCACCTGGCCGCGGACGAGGCGGGCCATCGGGATCCAGCCCACCAGCGAGTAAGCGACGATGATGGTGATCATGCCCGGCTTCATGATCATCATCAGCAGGATGACAATGATGAGGTAGGGGATGCCGTTGATGATCTCCAGCAGGCGCATCATGATGATATCCACCGTGCCGCCGAAGTAGCCGGAAATGCCGCCGTATACGCTGCCCAAGATGAGGTCCACCAGCGCGGAAACCACCGCGATCGTCAGGCTGACGCGGCCGCCCATCCAGATGCGCGTCCAGATATCGCGCCCCAGGGTATCGGTGCCGAAGATGTGCTTGTGTCCCTCTCCGGGTACGCCGCTTTCATTGCACAGCGTGCCCATCGGGGCGTTGGTATGGCTGTAATGCTGCTCGCGATAATCAAACGGCGAAAGCATCGGCGCAAAAACCGAAAAGACCGTCAGCACCAGGATGACGATGAGGCAGATGAAGGCGACGCGGTTTTTGACCAGGCGGCGCATGGCATCCTGCCAGAAGGTCAGGCTGGGCCTGCTGATCGCCTCGCGGTCATGCGCGCTCTCGCCCACCCACGCAAAACGGGAAGAATCAATCTTTTCCATCTCTTATCCCTCCAGTTTGACGCGCGGGTCGATGAAGCCGTACAGCAGGTCGACGACGAGCGTGCACAGGATGAGCAGGCCGCCGTAGAAGACCACCGTTCCGGAGATCATGGTGTAATCCAGGTCCTTGATGCTGATGACGAAGTATTTGCCGAGTCCCGGGATGTTGAAGATGCTCTCGATGACGAACGTGCCCGTCAGCACGGAAGCCACCGTCGGTCCCATGATGGTGATGACCGGCATGATGGCGTTGCGCAGCGCGTGCCTGCGGATGATCTGCCCCTGGGAGAGGCCCTTGGATTTCGCCGTCTTGATGTAGTCGGAGCCAAGGACGTCCAGCATGCTGGTGCGCATCAGGCGGGAGACCGTCGCCAGGGAGCCCAGGCCCAGCGCGAAGGCCGGGAGGACCGTCTGGTTAAAGCTGCCCCAACCCTGGATCGGGAAGAGATTGATGTGGAACACCTTGCGCATCTGCAGGGCCAGGAAGTACTGGAGCAGCGCGCCCAGGATGAAGCTCGGCACGGATACGCCGATCATGGCGATGAACATAGAGAAGCTGTCCGCAAAACCGCCGCGCTTCACCGCAGCTACCGCGCCCAGCAGCACGCCGATGACAAAAGCGAAGATCAGCGCGCGGATGCCCAGATCGGCAGAGACCATGAAGCTCTCAGAGACGATGCCCATCACATCGCGGTTGTAGACGATGGACATGCCCAGGTCGCCGCGCAGGCAGTTGCCCATGTATTTGAGGTACTGAATGTAGACCGGTTTGTCCAGCCCGTATTTGGCCTGCATGTTGGCCAGCGTCGTCGCGGAGACGGTTTTGTCGCCCAGGAACGGATCGCCGGGCAGCATGCGCATCATGAAAAACGTGAGCGAGATGAGCACGAAGAGCGTCAGCACCGCATAAGCCAGGCGTTTGATGATATATCGGGCCAAGTCTCTTCCTCCTTTGCAGCAATTTGTGAAACCGGGGAAACGCGGCCTCATTCGCTCCGCCTCCGCCCTACGGGAGCAGAGCGAATGAGGTCTTGGGAAAAGGAGAGCGGCACGGTTCCCCATGCCGCTCTCCTGCCTCATCAAGCCTGAGAGACTCTCTTACTTGGCAAGCTTGGTGTAGATGAGGTTCAGCGCCTGGAACGGCTTGCGGGCAAAGCCCTCGACAAGCTTCTCGCTGGCGGCATAGTCCTCATAGCGCCAGTAAACCGGGATGATCGGCAGATCGCGCTGCAGGATGAACTCCGCATCGACGAAGAGCTGCTCGCGCTTGGCGGCATCCAGCTCGGTCTTGGTGGACTCGATCAGCGCGTCATACTCGGGGTTGGAGTAACCGGTGTGGTTGTTGCCGTTCGTGGTGGTGAACAGCTCCAGGTCGGTCATGGGGTCGTTGTAGTCGGGGCCCCAGCCGCCCATGAACATATCGAACTGCAGCGCATTGCGGCGCGCGCGGCTCTCGGTGATGGTCAGCACTTCGATGCCCAGCTCAATGCCCAGCGCCTTGCGGACCTGCTCCTGCACAACCTGGGAGAGCAGCTCGTTCTGGGTGCCTTCGGAGGTCATCATCACGACTTTGATCTGGGAAGCGTCGGTGTAGCCCAGCTCTTCCAGGGCCGCCGGCAGGAAGCTCTTGGCCAGCTCCGGATCGGCGCTCGCAGCATAGAGGCCCGCGCCGCCGTTGCGCTCCACGACAGCCTCGGCGAAGGACTCATGCGCAACGCCGCTGATGCCGTAGGTCATGGCCGTGGAAACCTTGTTGTCGTTCTTGAAGACGGTGTCGATGATCTGCTGGCGGTCGATGGCCGCGGAGATCGCCTTGCGCAGGCTCGGGCTGCGCATGTCGCTCGTGTCGGTCACGTTGACCCAGTAGAAGTAGGAGTAGCCGCCCGGATAGTTGATGGTCTGATAGCCCTCGCTCTGGAGCATCGCGCGCTGCTCGCCGGTGATATCGGTCACGTCCAGCTCGCCGCCCTGGAAGGCGTTGATCATCGCGTTGGTGTCGGTGTACTTGACGAAGTAGATCTTCTGGAGCTCAACGGCATCCGCGTTCCACCAGGCGGTGTTCTTCTCGACGGTGATGCTGTTCTCCAGCACCCAGTCGGTCATGTAGAAAGCGCCGTTGTAGAGCAGGGTGTCGGGAGAGGTGCCGAACTTGTCCGCGCCGACTTCCTTGTAGAAGGGCTCGTAGACAGGCGCCATGACCTCAAACTTCACATACTGCAGGAAGTAGGGCAGGTAGGTCTCCAGCTCGCAGACGAGGGTGAGGTCGTCCACAGCGTGGAAGCCGACGTCCTCCAGCTTCACTTCCGGAGCGCCTTCGACGCCGGAGGCGTAATCGTAGTACGCCTGCGCGTTCTTGAAGACGGTGGCGAACGCATAGTACTCAGCGGCGTTGGCCGGATTGAGCAGCTCGCTCCAGCCGAAGACGAAGTCCTTCGCGGTCACATCGGCCACGACTTCGCCCTTGGAGTTGACCCACTTCATGCCCGGACGAAGGTGGAACGTCCAGGTGAGGCCGTCCTCGGAGGTCTCCCAGCTCTCGGCCGCGCCGGGGACAACGCTGTTGTCTTCCGGGCTCAGCTTGACCAGGTTGTCGAAGATGTGGCGGTCAATCGAGAACTCGTTGGAGTAGGTCTGCAGGATGGGGTTCATCTTGCTCATCGTGGTGATTTCCACGGAAATGGCACCCTTCTCGGCAGTGCCCGGATACCAGCCCTGGCCCGCGTTCGGGTTGGTGTCGGCCAGCGCAGAGACGGACAGGACCAGCAGCATAGCCGCAGCAAGCAGCCCCGCAAACAGGCGATTCTTCATAGTCGTTCCTCCTTGATCGATATTGCTCCCGCGCGGCCCGAGGTGCGCTTGTCAGCCTCTCCGCGCGATGCTATAATGGGATTCTACCACATCTCTTCTGTATTTGCAAGCCTTTTTGTTAGATCATTCATTTTGTACTTGCTTTTGCGGCTTTGAATGGTTTTTAATGCACAATAAAGCCGCAAAATGCCCATGAATCGCAGCAAAGGAGATCCCTATGCCCTCCGGTATGACGTACAGCCGCTTCGATGAACTCCTGGAGCGTGACGGCGCCGCGCTCCTGCGGCTCACTTTCCTGCTCTCGCGCGAGAAGGCCGCAGCCCGGGAGCTGGCCTTCCAGTCCCTGCTGCGCCTTGCCGCCCGCAAGGACGATGAAGCGGGCGACGGCCGCCTTTTCCTCTTTACATCGGCCTTTCGCCTCTGCGAGGACTGGTTTGCACGCAAGCTGCGCAAAAAGCCGGGTGAGGAGGCGCTCCGGCAGTCCGGTCTGCCTTTTGAAGTGACCGGAAGCCTGACGCAGCTTCTCTCCGCCCCCTTTTCCTGCCGGGCCGCCGCCGCGCTGGCCGCTTCCGGGATGGATGCGGAAGCCATCCGGCAGATCGCCGGCGGAAAGGCCGCGCATTTGGCCGGAAAGCTGACCCCCGGGGAGCTGGAAGCCGCCGCGGGTGTGATCTTCGGCGAGGACGAACTCTCCCTGCTCTCCGACCGCGTTTACGAGCGCTTTGCCGAGCGCAGCGTCGGTGTGGAGAACGCCATCCATGAGGTCCGCATCCGTTTCGACCGCGCCGCGCCTTATCTCGCGCTTGCCGTCCTGCTGTTTTTTGCGTTCTGTATCTGGTTCTCCCTGCGCTTTTCCTGATACGCCCGAACTTCCCCCCATCTTTCAGAAAGAAGCGTGATTCTTACGCAGCAGTCACAAAACCGGGGCATTGCACTCCGCCCGCGCCTCGGCTACCCCATCATGATCGCAGACGGTCTGTGCATCTCCTCCGCCGCCCTCGCCCTTCCCCTCCTTCAGGAGCATGCCGGGATCAGCTATGAACTGAGCGGCCGCCTGCTGGCCGTGATGAGCGCCGGCAACCTCACCGCCGCCTTTCTGGCCGGCACGCTGCCCCGCTTCATCGGCATGCGCAAAACCGCCCTGCTGCTCACCTGCGGTCTCGCCGCCGGCTACGCGCTGATGGGCTTCGCCTCTCTCCCCGCGCTGATCGCCCTGGCCTTCCTTTTTGTCGGCTTCGGCAAGGGCAGCATCCTCCATCACGCTACCGTCGCCGTCAACTCCGTTGCGCGGGATCACACCAGGGCCACCAACCTTCAGAATGCCCTCTTTGCCACCGGCGCGCTGCTCGCGCCCTTTGCCGTTCACCTTCTCGGCCTCTTTCCCGCATGGCAGGCCCCTCTGTTCGGTCTTTCCGGCATCGGGCTTGTCATCTGGCTCCTCTTCATCCGGATGGAGCTGCGCCCTGCGCCTCTTAAGGGCCGCGAGGCGGAATCCCTTTCCTTTCTGAAGGAGCGCCATTTCTGGTTCTGCGTCGCTTACCTCTTCTGCCAGCAGTGCTCGGAGGTCACGCTGTCCAACTGGGTCGTCACGTATTTCAAGGATGCCGGTATCCTCACAGGCGCCCTCAGCAGCTATACGGTCACCGTGTTCTGGCTGGCGGAGCTCTGCGGCCGGCTCATCATCGTCTTTCTGCTGCCCGCAAAAAGCCGCCTGCGCTCTCTGACCTTCTTCGCCGGCGCCACGCTGTGCGCTTATGTGATCCTGCTGCGCTCCGCTCCCGGCCTCCCGGCCTTTCTCGCGCTCGGCCTCGTCGGGCTCAGCATCGCCGGCGCCTATCCCACCGTCATCGCCCATTCCTCCCGCAGTCTCAGCAACGCCAGCATCGGCATCATCATACCCGTCGCCGGGATCGGGGCCATCCTGATGCCCTGGCTGGTCGGCGTCGTCGCCCAGGGCGCGGGCATCCGCGCGGCGATGGCCTGTCCCGTCCTCTCCCTTGCGGGCATGCTGCTCTTCGGCTTGCTCGCGGACAGACGACCCCAATGAAAAACGCGGCAGTCTTCCTCCGTATCCGTGCGCCGGAAACGAAGAAAAGCTGCCGCTTTATGCCCTTGCCTCTGCGACGGATGCCGGCCGGCATCCGTTTTTTTATGGTTTTTCCTTGCCCTCTTTGACCTCCTGGTGGAGCAGCAGGGTCATCATGATATGGATGACGACGCCGATGCCCAGCACGCCCAGCTCCTTCCAGTCGTGCGCCAGAACGATATGCAGCACTTCGGCGCCCAGCATGAACTCCAGCGCCAGCGCCAGGCCGTGCGCAAGCGTCACGCCGACGTGCGGCTTCCTCTGCACATAGTCGATGACGCTCCTGACCGCGCTCACCATGAGGATGATGATCCCCACCAGCTGAACGAGCGGGATGCAGAGTTCCGCAATGCCCGCAACCATCTCCTGCAGAATATGAGTCAATCCCTCCATAAAACACAATCCTCCGTTCTTCACCTGTTGCAGACCATTCTACACGAATATCCTATGAAAAGTAAAGCCCGGCTGCGCTTTGTCAAAACAGCAGCGTCACCAGCGGGACCGTGACCAGCGAGAGCAGCGTCGTGATGAAGATGAGCGCGGAGGCAAAGATGTGATCACCGCCGTACATCTCCCCCTGGATCGCCACGTAGTTGGCCACCGGCATCGCGAACAGCACGATGGATACCTGCCAGAGCATCGTCCCCACCCCCAGCAGCCGCAGCACGGGCAGCATCAGCAGCGGGATCAGGATGAGGCGGACCAGGCAGAAGAGCACGACGTCCCGCCGCAGGATCGACCGCGGTTTCACCTGCGTCAGCGCCGCGCCGATCAGCGCCATGGACAGCGGCGCCGTCATCGCCGTGATGCCCGTTATCGCGCGGCCGATGACGGAGGGCAGGCGTATCCCGGTCAGCGTCAGGAAAATTCCCAGGAAGGCGGCGACGATGTTGGGGTTGGTGAGGAAGCGCTTCAGCATCCCCTTCTGCCTCGCCTGTCCGTAGATCGCGGGCCCGATCGTCCAGCCGAGGATCGTGCCCGGGATCATCTGCATGGAGGTGTAAAAGACGCCCATGGGGCCGAACACCAGCTGGCTGATGGGCAGGCCCGCATTGCCGATGTTGGGCAGCACCGTCCCGAAGATGAGCACCTGCCGCCGGCCGTCCGGCGATTTGCGCCACAGCAGGGCGCCCAGCCCCCAGGAGAGCAGACAGGCCGCCGTGCAGATAAGCATCGCCTGCAAGCCCTCCAGCAGCTGCTGCCGCTCCAGTCCGCCCACAAAAGAGGAAAGGATGGAAGCCGGCATAACGACATAGATGAGGAAGGATAGCATCCCCTCCCGCGCCTCCTCGCGGATGATGCCGGTCTTGGATGAAACGGCGCCGACCAGCAGGTAGAGGAACATCAGCATCTGTGTGCCGGCCATAGTGGAAAAGACGGACATGCATACGCCTCCGGTTTCAAGTATCAAACGCCGCCTATTGTAATGAAAAAGCTCCGCCTTTTCAAGGGCGGAGCGCGTT
>JAFUTW010000016.1 GCA_017484085.1 Clostridia bacterium | reverse complement strand
CCGGCTGTATACACACGCAGCACAACATCTCCCATATCACAGATATGGACGAATGCTCCGTCAGACCAGACCGCCTCTGAAAAGGCTGCTTCTGCTTCCCAGTTTTTTCTGATAAACCCTATGAACACATCCCGAAAATCCGCAAAGCTTCTTGCAACGGGTTCGCTTTCAATCCCGTGAATTCCGACGGACTTGTCGCCTTCAAGAGACCGGATCTGTATTGCATAGGGTTCCCCCTCCTGCGCAGTAATATACTTTGGGGTTGTCTCCTCGGCACATGCAAAGGCAGCGACCAGGCACGCAGCCACGAGCACTGTTAAAAGCTTTTTCATCCTGTTTTGCCTCCTCCTTGCTGTGTCGCTTCTCAAATCTGTCAGTGTCTCACCATCATGCTTTCAAAATACGCTCTGTCAGCCACTTCCAGCCCCACGACTTTCTTTCCATCGAAAGTGGTCATCTCAACCAGTTTGTCGCTTGCGGGGTTGTACCAATACAGTTCATAAGGCGTCCAGAGATTTACATTCAGCATGACCTGCAAAAACCAGAGCCCGTCCGTATAAATCAGCCACCTGTCAAGGATTGAGTGCTTATTCTCCTCACCCAGTTCAAGGATGCGATCCATCTCCCGCGTCTTCTCTGCCGGTTCTCCCTTTCTATCCACTATCTGTTTCTCTGCCAGTTTATTTCTCTCATAATTAGTGCCGGTATACCTTGTCGAATAGATCGTCCCATTTGCCGGATTAAAGGGTTTGATTGAGCCATATGTCTTGTCTGATGCTATGCCATAATACGCTGTTTTACCCCGTCCATTCTCTTCCTGTACCACTGCCCGCAGGACAGAATACTCCGCATATTTTTTCTTGTCCGCGCGTTGCTTGACCGTCCCTGCTGCCCAAAGGCCGCACATTGTTAGCACAAGCATGCACGCCAGTGCTGCCGCACCGCGCTTTCCTCTTAATCTGCTGAAGAACAGACCGAGTATGTCGTAAAGTGTATAAAGGATCATACCCAAGGTAAACACATGGGAAATGATATACGCTGCGCCACGCGCAATATCGGCCGAAGTTTCCGGCATGCCCTGAATGGGGAACAGCGCTTCTTTTATCAACTCCGGTGAATGTGAAAACACCCCTCCCAAACCGAACAGGATCATGACAAAGTCGGCCAGCAGGAAAGCAACAGCCAATGCGAACTTCACAACACGATCCCGGCAACGATAAACCACATACCCGAAAATCAGTGCCGGCACTGTCACCAGAACAACCAACAGGAGTGTTTCTGTCAGCGTGAGTAGGCTTTTCTCCATCGCTGCAGCAGGAAACTCATAGTCCAGATACAGACTAAAATCCATGGCAGCATGAAAAAAACTGTAGAGGACAGCACCGCAAAACACCATTGCATCCGCTATGCCTGCTTTTTTAGTGCTTTTCCCGGTCAATCCTTCTTTACCCCGGATTGCGCGCGATACAGCCAGACAAAATGCCACACCCAGAATGAGGATCCCAAAGAGTGCTATCACGGCCAAAGCCATCCGTCCGCTCTCCTCTCACTGTTATCATTGTCTCTTATGTTTTCTCCAGTTCTACGGTGACCCGCACTGCGCTTTTCCCTTTTGCCCACTGATAAGCCTTCATATTTCGTACAGCCGATTCGAAGTCATCCCCCGCATAAAGCCACTGTGTCTCATAAATATGTCTGTTCCCGGTGTCAGGCGGATACTCTATCGTGATGCGAAGCTGATAGAATTCATCGCTCCCGTCATCACTTTCCTGATAGGTCCAAGAAATCCGGAATTGCTCTCCTGCCCCAAAGTCGAATACGCCTGACTGTAGCAAAAGCTCAGGATAAAATTCTTCATTCCCTTCAAACTGCCATGCAGGCATGACCGCTGACAATATTTCTCCGATTTCCGTCTTTTCTCCAAGCGCTGTGCAGATCTCTTCCCGCTTCTGCAGCAGGCGGCTTTTCTGCTCATCTGCCTCTGCCAGCGCATGTGCCGCGCATGCAAGCAACATCCCCATCGTGAGAAGCATCGCTGTAAGTCTGCTCACGGTCATTTACACTCCTTCACTTTTACCGCCTTTTCAGCCCGTTCTAGTCATACTCCTATTGTGTAACCGATCCCCCGTTCCTGTCAACCGTCCTTCTCAATTCCAGGTAAAAGGGATGCCCCAATTGTTCTCCGCTCCGGTTGTATGCATATACGGATCGTCCATATTGCAGATACAGATATACTTTATCATTTGCTTTCCATTCTTAAGACGCAAAAAACGGGCGGGTTATCCCGTCCTTCTGTAAAATTCTGCATTCCCGCGGCCGGGAACACCGGCCGGCTTTATGCTTATGCTTTCTCCTTCTTTGCGCGGGTAAAGTAGAAAATGATGAGTTCCACGACGATGGCGGCAATCAGGAAGGTGATGCTGTCAGAGCCGAACAGGGCCTCTTTGACCGGTTTCTTATCGATCAGCATCCTGAAGATCAGGCCGTAGCAGTTTGCCCCGGCGCGTCCCCTTAAATGTCGTCAAAGGGATCCGGCCCGTCGCACCCGTCGCCGGCCTCCCCCGTATCCTCAAAGATCCCGGAAGCGCCGCCCGCGCTGCCGTAGAAGGTGCTGCCGGAAAGGATGTTCGGCGCGCTGAACCCCTCGTAGCTGCCGTCGGAGCCGTAGTGGGCATACCCGCCGAGGAGGCCATCCACGCTGTACCCCGCGTGCTTCCCCGCTCTGTCGTAATGCTCCAGCCCGCCCAGCACGCCCTCGACGCTGCAGCCTGCCGGAGTGCCGTCGGCGGTAAAGTGGTCCATCCCCCCGAGAAGCCCCGGCATGCTGTAGCCGATGAGCTCCCCGTTCTCGTCGTAATGATCCACCCGCCCCAGCAGGCCGGGAATGCTGGTGATCCTTTTGTCTTTCATTCCCTCCACCCCTTCGTCAATCTATTATATCACCGGCTTGTATGTTATAGTTCGGCTTTGAAATAAAAACGCCTGTCATTTCAAAAATACAGCGGCGGAGCTACTGTTCCGCCGCCTTGAAATTGTAAACCGGTTTGATGATCTCCACGATGTCGACCGCCTCGCGGATGGCCTCCAGGATGTCCTCCATCCGCTTGTAGGCCATGGGCGCTTCGTCGATCGTCTCCAGGTTGGCCGTCGTGGTGTAGATGCCCTTCATGGCCTCCCGGTACGCCTCCAGGGAAAGGGTGTCCCGGGCCGTCTTTCTGGACATGACCCGCCCGGCGCCGTGCGGGGCGGAGAAGTTCCACTCCTCGTTGCCGCGCCCGATGGCGATGATGCTGCCGTCCCGCATGTTGATGGGGATCAGCACCCGCTCGCCGGCATGCGCCGCGATGGCGCCCTTCCTCAGGATCATCTCGTCCGTGTCGATGTAGTTATGAATGGTGTGGAAGCTCTCCGCGGCTCTCATGCCGCTTTGCTCCAGGATGATTTCCGTCATGATTTCCCGGTTGCGCCTGGCGAAGGCCTGGCAGATCCGGACGTCGTGCAGGTAATCCTCCAGCGGCTGCCCTTCCAGATGGCACAGGCTGTCCGGCGCGGTCTTGTGATTCAGCCTCAGGCGCAGGGCTTTCAGTTCCTTCTGGATCTCCTTCTGCCTGCCCTCCGCCTTCAGCCGGGCGATCAGCTCGGGAGAGGATTCTTTGTATTCTTCCTTCCCCTCCGCGATATCCACGGCCAGCTGCTGGTAAAACTCGCAGACCTGCTTGCCGAGATTCCGGCTGCCGGAATGGATGACCAGCCAGTATGCCCCGCTTTCGGAACGGTCGATCTCGATAAAGTGGTTGCCGCCGCCCAGCGTCCCCAGCGAGTTTTTGAGCCGCGTCCTGCTGTGCAGCTTCTCATAGCAGCGGAGCTGCTCCAGGTCAAAGGCCTCCCGGGGGGACTCCCATACGTTCATCCCGCTGGGAATCCGGTGGCAGATCTCATCGATGCGCCCGAAGTCCATCTGCCCGTCCTCCAGCCTTGTGGCATACATGCCGCAGCCGATATCCACGCCCACGACATTGGGGACCGCCTTCCCGCGGATGGTCATGGTCGTGCCGATGGTGCAGCCCTTTCCGGCGTGCACATCGGGCATGATCCGCACCCGGCAGCCCTCGGCAAACGGCTGATCACACAGGGTGCGGATCTGGCTCTCAGCCAGCTCCTCCATTTCCTTTGCATAGCTGATCGCCGTCGCAAACTTTCCTTTTATTTCCATCATAATGCCTTCCTTCAGACAGCCGGCCGGCGGGGTGAGCCTGCAGATTAGCTGTCTGCGCCATCCCCGCCGCCGACCGCGCCTGCTTTCGCCCTGCCGCGTCCGCAGGGATATCAGGTAATATGAACTGCGGCAAACGGTTCAGGAGGCCGCTTACGCGCAGACCGGCGCATACCGCTCCCCGAGGAGCGTCTGCCGCATATAGGTCAAGGGATCCGGTGCCCCGCCGGCTACCATCGAGAAGATGCGCGGGCTGCATCCGCTCACGAGGATGACGCCTTTGTCATTCATGCGGACGGGCTGCTGCCGGTTACGGCTTTGGACGTTCCAGAAGACGATCCTGGGCAGCGCGTACCCGTTCTCCCTGAACAGACGCCCGGCATACTCGAAATTCGTCAGGGAGGCGTCATCCGTACAGAAGTCAAACTCCATATCGGAGATGAAATACAGCGTCCCCGGCATTTCGCTCTGCGGCAGCCTGTTTTTGACCGCTGTTGAGAGAATCAGTTCAAACACCTTCTGAACGTTCGTGTTTGCGACTTCATTGAACGAAGCGCAGTAGCGGACCTTTTCCGTCAGGTCCTGTCCTTTGATTTCCACCAGCTGCGGGGTCCGGGAAAAGGTGATGAAATGGTTACGGAATTCACCGGTATTGCGCTCCGCAAAATACAGGCCCAGGGACAGCGCCACGGTGATGGGATACGGCGTACCCCCGCCATACATGGAGCCCGAACCGTCGATCACGCACAGCGCGTTTTCCCGGGCCGCGTAGTCGGGAAGCGCGTTCCAGGTCACATCCAGCGCCTTCCGCTCCAGAGGATCACCCTTCCAGCGGATCGCCTTCTCCACGATGTCGTAAGGATTCAGCGCCGCCGTTTTCAGGCTCTCCGTCCCCATGGAGACGCTGTCCAGGTAGCTTTCATAGCGCTCCCGGTCGTTTCTTTGAAACGCTTTGCGGTATTTGAGCATAGCCCTGGAGGGCTGCGCCGCATAATCAAACGTATAATCCTTCGTGCGCAGCCGGTTTTCGATGATCCGGATCCTTTCGCGGAGCCGGACCAGCGTCCTGCGGTACTCCGCATCCGACAGTTTCAGCGCTTTTGCGATGCGCTTTCCGTTTCGCACGGTTTCAGGGTTTGACGTGTTGACGGAGGGCAGCCACTTTGCCATCAGGGAAATCTCCCCGCCGGCCCGGAGCGCTGCCAGATCCCGACCGAGCTGCTCCCGGATCAGCTTCAGGGCATCCTTTTCGCACTGCGTGTCAAAGAGCACGGTCAGGTCGTCCCAGCGGCCGTACTCACTGATGAGGTGCAGGTTCCTGCGGACGGACTCCGGCCGGGTATCCGCCAGTTCCCTCAGGATGATGCGGAAGACGCGGCGCTCGCCCAGTCCTCCCCGGATATCCCGGCTGTAGAACAGCATCTTCATCGCCAGATCCCGGTCTTCGGCATATGCGCGGACAAAGCGGGCGATGATCTCACGCTCTCCTGCGTTTCTCAGCGCGCCAATCGTCGCAAACAGATCCAGGCAATCGGATCCCGTGCTCCGCAGGGCTGCCGCTCCGTTTTCCGTCAGTGTGCGGCCGGCTTCGTTTTTCAATTCATTCAGCATGTTCATCGTCCTCCTTTGCTGTATTTTGAGAACAAGATGCCGTTTTTCAAATTCGTGAGGGAGTCGAACCCCCGCAAGGCGGAACGCATGGTCCCGTTGTCCTCCCCTGGACTAACGAACGTTTTGATTTGCTGTCGGCATCTTTGAAGACAAGACGCAGGGCTTCGTTTATCAGACGAAATAAATGTGCGATAGAGGATTGCTGTCTGCGTCTTTTCACCGGCAAGATACCCTGCCTCCAGCGGAGGGCTTTCACCTCCGAAAACCCGGCCGTGGCCGTTTGCCCTTTGCGCTTCGTCGGTCTTTACCGGTATCGTTCCCGCCGTCGCTGCGTGGCTACTGGCATTCCTATGTATTGGATTGCTGTCGGTATCTTGAGCAAAGGATAACAGAATCTGCCGCGCAGATCATGAAAAAAAAGTTGCGAACTTCTCTTCTTCAGGGAAAATGGCAAAGGGACTGCCGCTGCAGCCGCTCCCGGATCAGCATGGCCAGGCGGTCCGGCTCCACCACCCGTATCACAGGGCCGAACGAGAGGATGCGGATCAGCAGCTCCGTTTCGTCTTCCCTGCGGTATTGCAGCGTCATCCGGTAAGTGTTTTCTCCGGTCCGCTCCGTCTTCTTGGCCAGGTAGGAAAACTGCAGCATAGCCCGTTCCAGCGCGTTGCGCTCATCGACGATCTCCAGCTGCACACTGTCGTTTTGCAGCAGCGGCGATGGATGCTCCTCCGGATCAAAGGCCTCCAAGAGGCGGCAGGCGGAGATGCGCTGCAGGTTCAGCGTCCGGTATCTCTGCCTGTCGCTTTCGCACAGCAGCCGGAATTTGTCGTCCGTGCCGGAGTATTCCAGCCGGTACGGTAACACGGTCCAGGTGTTCTGCCTGCCCCTGTGGCTGGTAAACGTCACCTGCACCCTGCGGTGCTGTTTCACAGCCTCCAGCAGCAGCCGGAAACGCTCGATGTACCCCGGATCTTCATAAGGATCTCCGTCGCCGTACCGGTCGTACCAGATGATCTTCCGCGGGTCAAACAGCGGCCGGATGTCCTCCAGCCCGGTTTCCGGCACATTGAACAGACGGATCTTCGGATCATCCAGCAAGGTCTTCAGCCACCGCTTCTGCAGCAGGGTGACCGGATGCTGCGGGGGATGCCGAAGCGCCGTTTTGAGATCCGCTGTCAGCAGCGGCCAAGAGCCGTCCTTCAGATGCCCCGGTATGGTCAGAACGGTTTCGGCAAATCCCCTGCGTCTTGTGATATCGATCAGCTTCTCTTTAGTGAGGGTCCCTTTCAACGCTTCCTGCAGGATCTCCGAAACACAGGCATAATACTCGCCGTAATACTCGTCAAACAGCACCGGTATCACCCCCGTACATACGGTTCATCGCCGTCAGGTCGTCCTGGAGGCAGCGGACAACGTAATCGCTCGTGCAGGTCAGCTGCTCGATCCGGCCGATAAACGTGCGGATCCACGGCAGCATCTCAGTTGCATCGTACACATCCGCAGTAAACTTCCAGGTTTCCCCGTCCGCCTGCTCCACTGTGCCGTGCCGTTTTTCCCGCATCAGCCTTTCGGCAATGAATCCCTCATCAGGGCCGGCGTGGATCAGCATCTCCAGATGGTCCAGCGTATGGTCCCCCGGCGAGACGCCCCAGAGATACCGGTCAAACGCCTGCCAGTAAGCCTCGTACCTTTCAGGATCCTTTTCCGTCTCCAGCGCTTTGACCTTCTTCAGGCAGTCCAGGCGGAAAAACATCGGCCTCCGGAAGCGGTAATGATAACCCAGGAGGTACTGCCTTCCGCTTTGCACGGAAAAATAGAACCGGACAGGATAAACGGTGTGCGTATTCTCCTGCTTTTTCCTGCGGGAAAAGAGGGTCAGCTCCGCTGCGCGGCTCTCATTCATGCATTCACACAGGTCATACACGATCTCGCTGTCCAGCGCATCCAGCAGGTACCGGTGTTTGAATCCGAAAGGCGATGCGCCGCTCTGCGGAAAATAGCTCCCGATGACCCCCAGCGGCATCGCTTCTGTGTAAAAAGCGATGGCGTCCCGCCAGGCGGGAGACTCCCGGAATTCCTCTGAAAACGAGTAGACAAGGTTCCGCCCCCGCTTCCGTGAAACCAGGATCCCCATCTTCTCGTATTCGCTCAGCTTGTTCCGGACGGTGCGCTCATCCGGAAACTCGGCGGGAAAATCCTTCAGATAAACCTCCGTGATCCTCTGAACACAGTCGCCGACCGTGGCCGGCCCGTCCGAAAGGATATCCAGCAGAAAGAAATGCAGCGTGATATCCCAGTCCGTAAAGCTCTTGGTTTTGAAAGCAGTATACAGCGGGTTGTGAAAGACCGCACGGCTGTCGATGGAGATGAAGACCTTTTTCCCGGTTTCATCGGTATAGGAATTCATATAGCCTTCCAGCCAGGCCTTCACCCTGCGGTATTCATCGTCATAGATCCTGGCGCTTTTGGCATCAAACTCATTGCGGCCCTTGAAACCATAGACGTAAAAATCCCGCATATAAGAGCGGACCTTCTCAAAATTCTTGATCAATTCGCTGTAGGCCACTGGGTCTTCCCCCTCTCTGTCTCTGACAAGGAGTATTTTACCCCGCGCTGCAGAGGTGATCAAGACAGGCGCCGCCGGGACAGGGTTTTATCCTCCCACCTTCCTGCAATCCACGGACAGGATCTCTTCCATGGGGACGGAGAGGATGCAGGCCAGCGCTGCCAGGTTCTCAATGGTGGGGAGGGTCTCCCCGCGCTGCCACTTGTAGATGGCCTGAGGCGTTGTAAAGCCCAGCATGGACTGCAGATCGCGGACGGTAATGCCGCGCTGGGTCCTCAGTGAAACGATTCTCTGTCCGGTCTTCTTCATATCGACGACGGGAACAAGCACAGGAAATCCCCCTTTCATGCGCCGAAGCGCGATTCATTAAAATGGTCTGGGTGGTCCGGCTCGAACGGACGGCCCCGGCATCCCGAATGCCGTGCGCTGCCAACTGCGCTACACCCAGTAAAGAAATGGTACTGCCGGCCTGATTCGAACAGGCAGCCGCCGGCTTATAAGGCCGGAACTCTGACCCTTGAGTTACGGCAGCGAAGCAGAGCATACAAAAAACCGCCCATCCCTCGCGGAATGGGCGGCAAAAAAGCGTCTGGCGTTCTTTTATGCTCCGGGTACCCTGTCAGGCCCTTTGATCCCCTGTTTCCGCGTGCAAAAACAAACCCACTTCGGGGCGCAATGCGTATACTGTTCACGGCTGCTTATTGGGTTCAGCGCGGAAAACATCAGCATCATTTTACAGGGCTCCTTTCTTTCAGGTTCGGCTTATTCTAACACAGGCTGTTTTATTTGTCATTAGCCCGGCAGGCTAAATTTTGCGAAGCTCAAACAAGAATTGACTACGCTTCTTAGCCTTCTATAATCTCGCAGCCGTTGCGTTCCAATCCCAAAGCAATCCATTCCCGCTTAAAGGTGTTGATTCCTTTGCTCAGCCCACCGAATTTGACGACCTCTGCCTCCTGAAGAGCACGGGCAGCAGGAGCAATCGCTTCTGCGTCTTCCGGACGGATGACGACGATCCCGTCCTGGTCTCCAACCAAGATATCGCCCGGACGCACCACTTGTCCGCCGATAGCTACCGGCAGATTGATTTCACCAGCACCGTTCTTCAGCGGCCCGTTGGGTTGGATACCTCTGGCATAGACCGGGAAGGGCAGATTCTGGGTTGCCTCCAAGTCACGCACATATCCATCAATGACGAATCCGCCTAGCTTCTTCAGCATGGCGTAGCGGATCATGCCCTCGCCGGAAAAGGCCCGGTCCACACCCCCAATGCCAGAGATAACGAGTATATCCCCCTCCTGCGCCATGTCCAGTGCTTTGTGGAACATCAAATTGTCTCCCGCCGGTGCGCGTACCGTAAAGGCAGGCCCAAGCAACGGCACCTTATTCAGCGGTTTGATTCCCCCATCTACCGCATACATTCTGCTCATCTGATCGTCAATATTCGCGACAGGAACACCACGGAATAATTCGATGGTCTCCTTGGCAGGACGCTTGAAATTGACAACGATACGATTACCTACGCTCATGATTTGTTCCTCCGTTTTCTGCTGTCAGTCATGGCTCAGATGTGGATTTTCACAACGGCTTTTTTGTTGCGTGTAATCTTTCCGTCGATGATGGCGGGATGATGTGCATCCTGTGGGAACAGCAGCGCAAAGTCCCCAGGGCCCATGTGCAGCGTGGACATCTCGCTGGAAGGGAAGTACAGCTGCTTATCCGTCTTTGGATCATATTCCTGGCGGACAGTAAGCTGCGCGGGACAGCCGACATACATACGCTCATATCCTTCGATCAGATACTGCAGATCAATGTAGTCGCGGTGTGTTTCGCACTTGGCGACTTCCGGGGTCCGCGGTTCATAGGTTTTGATCGTAAAGCTTACCCCATCGCAAACCGTATATTCTCCGGGCTCGAGGGTCGCAAGGTCGCAGCCGGCAGCGTAGTCAATAAATCGGTCGATGTTCGGCATAAGACCGCGATAGCTTTTCAGGTTTTCGATTCGGTCGAAGATCATGCTTCCTCCTTCTTCTGCTCACAACGCTTCTTGATGAGACCGGAGACATAGCGCCCTCCGAAAATCAGCGCAATCGCGCACAGGAAGACGACACAGATCGGCCGGCTTACAAAGATGCCATAGCTGCCGTAAGAAAGCTGCAGACTGCGGCGGAATCCGCTTTCAAACAAGTCGGACAGGATATAGGCCAGGACGAAAGCCGCGCGGGAAAAACCGACTTTGCTGAGGAACCACCACGCGACGCCAGAAGCAAGGCAAACCCATACGTCAAAAACGTAGCCGCGGCTCGCGTACGCGCCTAGCAGAGCCAGCAGCAGGACGATCGGAGCCAAGATATTATTGGGCAGCACCAGAACCCGTGCCCAGAGGGAATTCGTAAACCGGCCAATCACATACATAGCGATGATCGCGAAAAACAATGCCACAAAGATGCTGTAGACGAGCTCGGGCCGGTCCCTCATCAGCGTGATACCGGGAGTGATGCCCTGCATCATCAAGGCTCCTGAGATGATGGCGATGGTGGAAGACCCAGGGATGCCCAGCGTGAGGAAGGGCAGCAGTGCACCACCGACTACTGCGTTATTGGCAGATTCGGAAGCTGCAATACCAATCGGCTCACCTGTACCGAAAGTCTCCGGATGCTTGGAGGAGCGCTTGGCCTCCGAATAAGACAGCATAGCCGCTACGCCGCCGCCCAAGCCGGGGACGATGCCGCAGATCGTACCGACAACCGAACTCTTGAGAACCGTAGGCATGATATGCCTCGTCTCTTTGAGGCTAAGGCTGACCTTCATGTCCTCCCCTTTGGGGACAGTGTGGACGGAGAAATCACTGAGAACCATGTTCAACACCTCCGTGATGGCAAACATGCCGATGAGCACGGAGACGAGGTCAAAGCCGTCATAGAGATTGATGATTCCCCGGCAGAAGCGAGGCACCCCTGTAAAGGTATCCAGTCCGACCGTGCCCAGCAGCAAGCCAATCAGGATGGAAACCATCGTCTTGGAGAGGTTTGCGCTGCTGAGGCCGGATACGCTCAGCAGACCGAAGAGCGCGATGAGAAACAGTTCCGGGTCAGAGAACTTGATGCACACACGCGCCAGAGGCACGGTAAGAAAGGCGACGACGATCCATCCGAAGAACCCACCAATGGTGGAAGCTGTCAGCGAATAGGCGACTGCCTTTCCCGGTTTGCCGCTCTTTGCCATTGGATAGCCGTCAAACACAGTGGGAACAGCTGCCGCTGTTCCGGGGATGCCCATCACGACCGCGGTAATTGCGCCGCCGTATTCGGCAGCCATATACAATGAAATCAACAGAGCGATCGCCGGTACAGGTTCCAAAGTGGCGGAGAGAGGGAGCAGCAGGGCGATACCTACTGTGGGTCCAAGACCCGGCAGCGCACCAATGAGCAAACCAATCAACGTTCCGAAAGCAATCATGAGAAAACAGAGCGGGTTCAGCATCAACGACCAGTTATAATTGAAAAGCCACGACATTCTGCATCCTCCTTACACGTGAATCTTGAGGGCGATTTCGAATACCAGCCAGGTCACAGCCGTCATCCCCACCGCAATCGCAAGCATCATGCCGATTCGTTTTCCGGTTTTTGGCTTCGGATCCAGCAGAATGAGCAACATACCGACACCGATAACTGCCCCCACGTAAAACAGGCCAAGGAATTGCCAGAAAATCAGAATAATAGCAATCGCTGTAATGACAAAACCCACGTTCTGGATGCGGGAAATATCAATGGTCTTCCTACTGTTTTTTTCTTTGCCGAAAAGATCCGTTAGGATGCCGGTGATGGAGAACAGTGCCATGAGACCGCTGACCAGCATGGGATAGTATCCGGCCCCGGCATAGACACTGGTACCACCGTCATTGAAGTTATACGCCATGATAAAAAAGACAAGGCTGCAGACAGCCAGAACGATCTCTGTCACTATACTCGTCCATTTTTTACTCAAAAAGGCTCCTCCCTTCCGACAGAAGCGGGGCCGGCCGGCGAAGCCAGCCAGCCCCTTTTATACTCATCGTGCTGTAAGCTCAGTCAAAGTTAAATGTGGTGGTGAAATTGACGATATGATTGAACCACTCGGTATAGGCTTCGGTACCCATGAAGTTGGTCTCTTTGTTGAGGCCGGCCATGAATTCAACCCACTCCGGATCGTTGAAGACCAGCTCATGCAGCTGTTCCAGCACGGCCAGATGCTCCGCGGAGATACCCGCCTTGGTATAAGTCCCGCGGTAGATGGAGTAGCCGGTCATATCCGTGTAACCCAGTTCTTCAAAGGTGGGCACTTCCGGCAGAATCGCCAGACGCTCAGGAGCGGAGACAGCCAGGATCTTCAGCTCGCCGTTCTTATAGTAGTCGAGGGCGCCGGAAACAGAACTGGCGTTGCACATGGTGTTGCCGCCCAGCACAGCGACCAGTGCATCCGTGCCGGAGCCGTAGGCAATGTAATTCACCTTAATGCCAGCGTTGTTCCAGAACATCGCGGAACCAACCTGGATAGCAGCCTTCGTCTTGGCGCCGCCCCAGTTGAACTTGCCGGGGTTTTCTTTGGCGAAGGTAACGATATCTTCAATCGACTGGAACTGGCTGTCCGGAAGAACGGATACTACCAGAGAGTCACCAAACAGGCCCGCAACCGGCTGGATGTCGCTCGCAGCAAAGGGAGCCGTACCAAAGCCGATGGTCAGCGGCAGGGTAAGGGACTGGTGCAGCAGGCTGTAACCGTCATCCTTGCTCTTCATGAGCTCGGCGAGAGCCAGAACGCCGGAACTTCCCTCATAGGGTTTCAGTTCCATGTTCACGCCGGTATACTTAGCGGAGATTTCCGCAAACTTCTGACAAATGGTGTAGGTCTCCGTACCAGGGTCACTGTCCAGATACAGGGTGAAGGGCTTCTCCGGGAATCCGTCGGGAGCCTTTGTAAGGGTTGCATTCTCTGCCAATGCAGCAAAGGACAGGCAGATCAATACGGCAGCCAGAACGGCCAGCAGGGTGCGCTTCATGATAGTTCCTCCTTTTTCTTTCTCCATTTGTTCTTGGATCATAATCTGTAGGACCAATTTTTTCATTTTTGGGTCTTTCAGTGCTTCTGATCCGTTTCTGGTTCTATCTTAACACATAATTGTATAGTTGTCTACCCAATTTTAAATCTTTTTTGAATTTCTTTGAGATTTTCCATCTTAATTGACTTATTGGTTGTACCAGTTTGTGAGTTTTTATTGCAAATAAGACTTTTTCATGATATGATGAAAATATCTCAGAACAGGCAGGTATAACTAACTATGGAAGCGACCAGAAACGAGGGTCTCACGCCTATCCACCGTACAGATGTCTACCGTGAAGTCATAGACCGAATCAATACCCTCATTGAAGAGGGCAACCTGAAACCCGGAGACCGTCTTCCTTCTGAAAGGATACTGGCGGAGAAACTGGGCGTAAGCAGGACAACCTTACGCCAGGGCATCAAGGTGCTGGAGTCCATCGGCCGGTTGGAGACCCGTGTAGGCAGCGGTACCTATCTCTGCCCGGATCAGGTTCCCCAGATCAGCATTCAAGATATAGATATCGATAGAAAGGGCGTCCAGGATCTGATTTATGCCCGTTGCAGCATCGAGCTTTCTGTTCTGCACGCTTTCTTCGTCCGAGGGCGAACACCGGAAAATCTGACATCGCTTGAAGATCTGCTAAAAGAAGATGAGCAGAGCGGCAGCCATAAGCTCTATGCCGGCTATAGGTATAACTTTCGCTTTGAAGAAGCAATAGCCGCCATGACAGGCAACAAGATCCTGATTCTTCAGCAGCAGCAAGTGCATGCCCTGTGGTCCTATGTTTGGGGAAAGCTGGGGTTTATTCCCCGCCGTTCGCATGGTTACGTGCAGCACCGAAGTATTCTCGACGCTTTGAAAGACGGTGAAGAGGAACTGTCCTGCATTTACATGCGCAGACATGTAGAGCGGGATCTTGATGCACTTTTCGGCCCTGAAGCTGAAAAATAGTTTTCTTATCTTTCCATCAAATCAACAACCCCACTTCCAGAAAGGACGTGATCCTATGGACAAATTCGTCCCCAGGAACAAGATGGGCAAGAAAGCCCGCAAGGAGCTGGACGCGAAGCAGCGCAGCACCTGGGCCTTCTCCCCCGCGACAAAAAAGCTGGACAGCAAAAAGATCTACAACCGCAAAAGGATCTCCCGGAACCGCATGGACGGCCCGGGAGATTTTCTTTATGCTCTGTCTTTTTTCACACGGTATTCCTTTGCCCATTCGCACACGAACGAGGCGAACACCCCCACCGCGGGGCTGGCCTCGCTTTCCTTCGGAATAGCCAGGGCGATGGTGCGGGCAGCCGGAGGCTCCAGCGGCAGGCGCGCCACCGTTTGGGTGCTCCCCTCCAGCAAAAGCTCCGGCACGATGCTGATGCCCAGACCGTTTTCCACCATGGCGATCAGGGCGTAGTCGTCGCTGGTGACGTATCCGGGCTTCGGGTCCAGCCCGGCTTGACGCAGGGTGCGGATGGAATCGTGGTCGCTCCCCTCCAGAAGGCTGATCAGCGTCTCCCCCTCGATATCCGCCATGGGGAAGCTGCTCCGCTTCGCCTTGGGGTGATCCGGCGGCAGGATGGCCACCAGCGGATCCTCGTACAGCGGGATGAACTTGCAGGGCAGCGAGGAAGGCAGGCGGGTGAAAGCGCAATCCACCTGGCCGGAGGACAGCCAGGTATCCACATCCTGATAGTCTCCGTTGAAGAGCTCGAAGGTGATCTGCGGATACTGGGCCCTAAAGCGCTTGATGATCTGCGGCATCCAGTTGACGGCGACGCTGCTGAAGCTCCCCACCCGCAGCTGTCCGGCCTGCAGCCCGCGCAGCTCCTCGGCCCTGCGCAGCAAGGCCTGCTCGCTCTCGCACACCGCTTTCAGGTAGGGCAGCAGCTTTTCGCCCTCCGCGGTCAGCCGCGCTCCGTTCCGCCCCCGTATCAGCAGCGGGAAGCCGAATTCCCTCTCGGCCGCTGCCACGGCGTGGCTGATGTTGGACTGCGTACACCCCAGCTCCTTTGCCGCGCGGGTCAGGCTGCCCAGTTCCGCCGCCCGGAGCAGGAGCGTATATTGAGAAAAAACAGCCATTTAATTTTGCCTCACTTCTTGCATTTCACTTCTGTTTAAAGTATAATGCCACACATATATGAAGTCAATCGATGATTTCCATAAAAGATATTCATGTTTTATGAAGGAGGTTCCCATGGGCAATACCGAAATGATCGTCTTCATCGTGTATCTGGTCTTCATGGTGGGCATCGGCTTTTACTTCTTCCTGCGCAGCCGGAGCGGCGGCGAAAAGGATTACTTCCTGGGCGGGCGAAAGATGGGCCCGTGGGTATCGGCGCTCAGCGCCGGCGCCTCGGACATGAGCGCCTGGGTGCTGATGGGCCTCCCCGCCTCCGTGTACGCCCTGGGCGTCGGGCAGACCTGGATCGCCATCGGCCTGGCGATCGGCTATGCGCTCAGCTGGATCTTTGAGGCATCCCGCCTGCGCCGCTATTCTATCGCGGCCAGGGACAGCATCACCATCCCCCAGTTTCTCACCAACCGTTTTTTGACGGACAACCGCGCGATGCAGGTGGTCTGCGCCGTCATCTTCCTGGTGGCCTACACCATTTACGCCGCCAGCAGCATCAAAGCCTGCGGCACGCTGTTCCACACCGTGGCGGGCATCGATGCCCGGGCGGCCATGTACCTCGCGGCGGTCATCATCATCAGCTACACCTTCCTGGGCGGCTTCTCCGCCGTGTGCTGGACGGACTTCTTTCAGGGCCTGCTGATGCTGGGCGCGCTGCTCATCGCCCCCATCTTCGCCCTGATGCTGGTGAGAAGCGGCCAGGGCACCTCCACGCTGGGCGAGGTGGGTCCCGCCTACTGGAAGCTGTTCACAAGCTGGCAGGATATCGCCTCCGGCCTGGGCTGGGGGCTCGGCTACTTCGGCATGCCGCACATTATCATCCGCTTCATGTCGGTGCGCTCGGATGAGGACATCAAAAAGAGCGCCGGCATCGGCATCGTCTGGACGCTGCTCATCCTCGGCTTCTCCGTCGGCTCCGCGCTGGTCGCCCGGCTGTTCCTGGGCGAAATCAGCGACACCTCGACCGTGTTCATCCAGATGGTGCGCAGGATCTTCCCGCCCCTCATCAGCGGCGTGCTGCTCTCGGCCATCCTCGCGGCCAGCATGTCCACCGCCGACAGCCAGCTGCTCGCCAGCGCCTCCGCGTTCGCCAGCGACGTATACAAGCCCATCCTGCGCAAAGGGAAATCCGGCGACCGGGAGATGCTCTGGGTCAGCCGAATCGTGGTGCTGTGCATCGCCGTCGTGGCGCTGCTCATAGCGTCCAACCCGGCAAGCGGCACCATCATGAATCTGGTAGAAAACGCCTGGGGCGTGTTCGGCGCGTCCTTCGGCCCGGTCATCCTGCTCAGCCTCTTCTGGCGGCGGCTTACCTTCAACGGCGCGCTGGCCGGCATCGTCGCGGGCGCGGCTGTCGATATCCTCTGGCTCATCTTCCTCAGCGGCACCGGCCTCTATGAGATCATCCCCGGCTTTGCCTGCGGGCTGATCGCGGCGCTGGCCGTTTCCCTGCTGGGCAAAGCCCCGGACAAGGACGTGACGGACCTGTTTGACCTGGTGGCTTCGAATCAAAAAATCTGATAACGGCTGCAAGCGGCGGGCCTCCTTCGGGAGTGCCCGCCGTTTATATGCGCTCATTCCCGGGCTGACAGGGCCTTTTCCGCCTGACGGATCGCGCGGATGCGCTGCGCCATGCCCGGATGATCGTATTCCATGAATTCGATGACAGGATGCGGGTTCACGTTCACCAGTTCGTCGCTGCTCAGCTTCTTGAAGGTACCGATCAGCGCCTCGCCGTACCCGTTGCGCACGGCCTCCCTGTCCGCCTCGTGTTCCTCCTGACGGGAGCGGTACCGGCCAAACGTTCCCGTGATCCGGAGGAGGGGCGTCAGCAGCGCGGACAGGGTGCCCAGCAGTGCATAGTAATTGTTCGCGGTCAGCGAAAAGGACGCGCGGACCCATGCGTTCATCCGCAGGATCGGCGAAGGCTGCCAAATCAGCCACGCCACCGCGGCAAACACGAGCGCCACGAGAGCATACCCCGCATAGTTGAGGAGATTCTTTTTATGCTTCAGATGGCCGATCTCATGGCTGAGGACGGCCAGCAGCTCCTCCTCGGCGTTTTCATTGATGAAATTGTCCGCTATGCCGAATTCCCTGTGCCACAGCAGCTTCAGCAGAAAAGCGTTTTTCGTGGTCGATTTCTTCGACTCGTCGTAAACGTAGATGAGGCGGACTTTCTTTTTCGAACCCTCCTGCAGCGCCATGATCTTCGTGCGCAGCTCGCCCTCCGGCATCGGGGTGAAGGTGTACTGCTTTTTGAAGACCCACAGCGAGAGAAGGGCCGATAACAGGGCAAACAGCGAAATGACAGCCGTGATGGCTGCGGTGATCAGCAGCGCGGCAGCGGGCCCGACGGAAAAGCCCTTCGTCCAAACGGCCATATGCTCGCCGATGAAGACGAGCAGCAGCCCCAGGCCGCCCATGAGGAAGACCTCCAGCAGGAGATCCAGCGCCGTATCCTTCGCAAAGCCCTTTTTGCTCTGGCGGTTCAGCCCGTACTTCTCCTCGATATGGAAGGTGTCGTAGTAACCGGCGGCAATGTCCACCGCCGTCTCCGCGGCGAGAAAGATCCCGCAGGCGGCCAGATAGGTGAGATACGGATTCCCGCCGAGCGCACCCTCCAGCGCGGCAAACAGGCCGGAGAGCCACAGCAGGGCCGTGAGCAGCAGGCGGATGCAGCCGAAGACGAGGGCCGCCCTGCGGTTGTCGGCAACGTAATCAAGGTACTTGCGGTAACGGGCGGCGTCATACACATCCGCCACCTCGGGCGGCAGCGGCTGCCTGCGCTGCAGATCGGCCAGGCGCATTTTGACCAGACGCCAGAGGAGGCCGCAGCCTTCCACCGCCAGGATCAGGACTCTTGCGGACATTGTGAAACACCCTTTCAGCGCGCCTGTCACGGCGCTTTACTTTTCAGCGGATTTGGTGCAGAATAATCAGGTCAGTTACAGTTTCCGTTCCGCGCGGCATGAGGGCCTGCCGCCGGCCGGTACCGGGAGGGATTCTTCATGATCATCGTCAGAGCCTATACCCCGCAGGACACGGATGCGCTCGTTTCGATCTGGAACGAGGTCGTCCGCGACGGCGTCGCCTTCCCGCAGGAGGACTATCTGGACAGGGAAAGCGGAGCGGCTTTTTTTGCGGAGCAGAGCTATACGGGCGTCGCCGAAGAGGACGGACAGGTACTGGGGCTCTACATCCTCCACCCCAATAACATCGGCCGCTGCAGGCACATCTGCAACGCCAGCTACGCGGTCGCGTCCTCCGCGCGCGGGCGGCATATCGGCGAGCAGCTGGTCCTCCACTGCCTGGCCACGGCAAAGCAGCTGGGCTTTAAGATCCTGCAGTTCAACGCCGTCGTGGAGAGCAACACCCACGCCCGTCACCTGTATGCCCGCCTGGGCTTCCAGCAGCTGGGCACGATTCCCGGCGGCTTCAGGATGCCCGACGGCCGTTACGAGAACATCTGCCCCTATTACCACCTGCTGTAAGAGCCCGCACGCTACAGTGGTGCAGCCGGGTTCCCGGCTTTTGTATTATAGGCGCGGAACCGGCTTTTCACAAGTGCGCCGAACCGCCGCGCCCGTCACCGCCCCGAAGGGCCTGCAAGAAAGGATACTGCCATGAAGACGACCTTTGATCCCCTCCGGCAAACGTACCCCTCCCAGCGCTTCCCCCTGTACGCATCCGGAGGGATGGTCAACTGCTCGTGCCCGCAGGCGGCCGCAGCCGGTCTGGAGGTGCTCCGCAGCGGCGGGAATGCCGTGGACGCCGCCGTCGCCGCGGCCGCGGCTCTTACCGTTACAGAACCCATCTCCAACGGCATCGGCTCCGATGCCTTCGCACTCGTCTGGTCAGCGCGGGAGCACCGCCTCTTCGGGCTCAACTCCAGCGGTCCAGCGCCGCAGCTGGCCAGCATAGAGCGCATCCGGGAGGACGGCCTCGTCCAGGCCGGGAAAATGCCTGCGCTGGGCTGGGCGCCCGTCACGGTTCCCGGCGCGCCCAAGGCCTGGGCGGAACTGACGGCGCGTTTCGGCCGCCTGCCCCTCTCCCGCAACCTGGCGCCCGCGGTCCGTTACGCCCGGGAAGGATATCCCTGCTCCCCCAACATCGCCGGGATCTGGCGGACGGATTTCGAGCGCTACCGCGCGATCCTGGACGGCCCGGCCTTCCGGGAGCTGTTCCGCGTTTTCGCCCCGGACGGGCATACGCCGGAGGCCGGCGACATCGTCCGGCTGCCCGACCATGCGGACACGCTGGAAGCTATCGGCGAAACGAATGCGGAAGCCTTCTATACCGGCAGCCTGGCCAAACGGATCGACCAGGAGAGCCGGAAGTACGGCGGGTATCTGCGCTATGAGGATCTGGCCGCCTACACGGCCAAATGGGTGGAACCGATCCGCGTCGCCTACCGCGGCTGGGAGGTGTGCGAGATCCCGCCAAACGGTCAGGGCATCGTGGCGCTGATGGCGCTCAACATCCTGAAGGAATTCAGCTTCCCCGAAAAGGAGAACCCGGAGACCTACCACCGCCAGCTGGAAGCCATCAAGATGGCCTTTGCCGACGCTTTCCGTTATGTCACCGATCCGGGGAAGATGGAGATCGACTACCATTCCCTGCTCGATCCCGCCTACGGCGCCCGGCGCGCGCGGGAGATGACGGACAGGGCCAGGATCTGGAGCCACGACGTCCCGCCTGCCAGCGGCACCGTCTACCTCTGCTGCGCCGACGCGGAGGGCAACATGGTCTCCTATATCCAGTCCAACTACATGGGCTTCGGTTCCGGCATCGTGGTGGAAGGCACCGGCATCTCCCTGCAGAACCGCGGCGCAGACTTTTCTCTGGATCCCTCCGCCGCCAACTGCCTTATGCCGGGCAAGCGCACCTACCACACCATCATCCCCGGCTTCCTCATGAAGGACGGCCTTCCCGTCGGGCCCTTCGGCGTCATGGGCGGGTACATGCAGCCCCAGGGCCACCTTCAGGTCGTCATGAACACCGTCGACTTCGGCATGGATCCCCAGCAGGCGCTGGACGCCCCGAGGTGGCAGTGGATGCGGGACAACAGCGTCACGGTGGAAACCCGCTTTGACAGCCAGATGGCCCGCGCGCTCAGCCGCAGGGGACACCGCATCCGCGTGGATCTGAATACCCCCAGCTTCGGGCGCGGTCAGATGATCATACGGCTGCCCAACGGCGTTCTGGTCGGCGGCACGGAATCCCGCACCGACAGCTGCATCGCCTGCTATTGATATAGATCAGATAAAGATCAGCGCCGGGCCACAAGGCCCGGCGCTGCTGTATGACTTGCCGAATTGTACCCGGATCAGTCTGACACCAGCCGGGTGAGGTTCGAAAGAACGGACGGATGCAGCATCATCTGCGGCAGAAGGGCTGCGCCCTGCTTTTTCACCGTGCTGATCAGCGTTTCGATATTCTCCTCGCTCAGGTTCGTCAGGTCGATCGCCTGCCCGCCTGCGAAATTCAGCTCCTCCGGATCGCTCGTCGTGATATTCAGGTTGGTGCGCACCGGCAAGAGACCGGCCGCCTCGATGCCGATATCCGCGTCGAGGGTGAAGGTGACGCCGTCCTCCGTCTTGGTCTGAGAGTCCAGCGTCACGGAGAGCGCATCGTTCTCCTCGCCGTTCTGCCGCAGGCTCAGGACCAGGGCGCCTTCCACGGCTTCCCCTTCCGTCGTCCCGTCCTGCGTCAGGGTGGAGGTCAGGCTGCCCGCGACACCCAGTCCGGTGCTCGTCTGCTGTCCGTCTGCCCGGTTCACCAGATCCAGATGGCCTTGCACGCTGCTCTCGCACACGCCTTCGATATCCTTGCCCAGCACGAGGACCGCATCGCCCATCAGCCGGTTGTCGTTGAAGAGCTCCAGCTCGCCGTGGATCGTCTGCTTTTCCTGCCCGTTTTCGTCGTGCACGAGGGACCAGGAATAATTGCCTTCATAGGGCAGATCCTGCGTAAACTTGGGCAGCACCGCGTCAAAGCCCACCATGCGCCCGTTTTCATCATAGCTGACGATGAGGGACAGCGTCTCCTCCGTGCAGTTCTCCCACATGGAGTCCGTGCACTTGACCAGCTTTTTGAAGAAGTAGGAAATGTCGTTGTAGGTGCACAGCGCGCCGTCGTCCGGGATGGCGTGGGTCGGCTGCACGTAATCCGTCGCGGGATCGATGGTCTCCTTGGTAAACAGCTGATCCACCAGATGGCGCACCTGCAGGCGGGTCACGCCCCGCTCGGCCAGCACATCGGCCAGCGCCTGCTGGAAGTCGCCCATCTCCGCATCGATGGTGGCGGTGATGTTCCACAGCAGCTCGGTGAACTCGCTCGCGTACACGGTGCCGATCATCCGCTGCTCCACAGCGTCGCGCGTCTCGGTCGCGTCAAAGTGCGTATCGTCAAAGACGTACAGCGTCTCCTCGCGCTCCATCTGCTGGTAGCTCGTCCAGCCCAGCAGGTGGTTGAACACCAGGATCAGCACATCGCTGCTGGTCGCCTTCAGGCGCTCCGTTGCGGTCATCTCCGTCAGGCTGACGTCCGTCTTGCGGCGCACGATGGAGCCGTAGAACATATCCTGAAGGCTTCCCCCCCGCGTCAGCGCCCCGGCCGGAAGCGTCAGCGTGCTGTTGCCGGTCAGGTTCGTCTGCATCTGCAGGGAACCGTCCTGCGGCAGCAGCACGGTCACGTCAAGCAGTTCAACGCCGTCCAGCGAGAACACGCCGTGGATCTGCGCTGTCCCGTAGTCGTCATAGAAGGACATGGAGAGCTCGCACTGCTCCAGCAGCGCAGCTGCCGCCGCCACGCGCTTGGAGACCTCTGCTGCGGCTTCCGTCGTTTCGTAGGTCAGATCCACGTTGATCTGCTGGCCGTATCTGTAGCTGTCGGACGCGACGGTCGCCGTCATCTGTCCGGCTTCGTAGTTTCCTTCCTGTGCCAGAGAAAAGGCGGGGAGCGCCAGCATAAAGCAAAGCGCCCATGCCAATCCCTTCATCAGATGCTTCATCAGTTACCTCCCGGGCTTAAAGCCCTTTTGTGATCGTCCCTTGCGATTTGGGTCCCAAACGGCTGTATACCGCGCGGGCGACACGCTTTGCGGCATTCCTCACCGCCTGCGCAAACGCCGTGCCGTCCGCCTCCGCAGCTTCCCCCTCCGGGAAAGCCGGCAGCCCGGCATCAAACCGGGATGCGCTTTCCGCCTTGCCGTCGATCGTCTTTTCGCCGTTCATATAAAGCTTCAGCGCAACCGAATCCGTCCAGGCGTTTGCCTCTCCCTCTGAAGAAGAGACGCCCAGTTCCTCATCGATCGTGACAGAACCGTTGCCAAGCCGCAGCGTGCTGTGCGCCGGCGTCTTGTCCTGCCAGTCCAGCTTGGCGCTTACGGTGATCTTCTCCGCCAGCGCGCCTTCCTTCAGCTTCCAGGCGTTCTTTTCTTTCAGCTCGAGCACGGCGTCGAGCGCATAGCCGCCGAGCTTTCCGGAAAGCCGCGCGCGCGTCGTCCGGGTCAGCGTGCCCTGCTCGCCCTTTTTTTGCTCCGACGCCTTGTACTGTGCGCTGAAGGTCAGCGTCAGCGCATTGTCGTCGTCCTTTTTCAGCGTCAGCTCGGCCGTATCCTTCGGCGCCTTTCCCGTCCCGCGCGAGAAGGAGCCTTCCGCGCTCCACGCTTCGCCGCCCGGCAGCAGGCCGGCATTCAGCTGTCCGGAAAAGCCGAAGCCTGTCAGCAGTCCGTCCTCCGATGAAACCGGGGTACAGGTAAAGCTCCCGATGCTTCCGCCTTCCAGCAGCGCGGACAGCCCTTCCGGCTGCAGGCGCCCGAACCGCTCCGGCCAGGCCGCCGGAAGAGCGGGCAGCCGGTCCGTTCTCCTCACGCCCAGCGCGTCCGGGATGCCGTGCGGCACAAGGCCGGTAAGCGTTTCCTGTCCCAGATGCAGCACCTGTCCGTCCAGAAAGAGCAGCTGCTCTTCTCCGTCGCTGCAAAGCGCCGCTTCCTCCAGAACGGTCTCCCCGTCCAGCAGGGCCAATTCCGTAATCTGCGCGCCGGCGTCCGTCCCCGTTCGGGTGCGGATGCAAAGCCCGGAGAAGATGTCCCGCATCACGCTCAGATCACGGATGTAAAAAGCCGCCGCAGTTGTAAGCCTCGTCTCCGTCAGAACGGTCTCTCCGGAAGCGATCCGATTGCCGATGCCGCGAAAGGCGGGGGAAAAGTCGTCAAAGCCGGGCACTGCCGTTTCCGCCGCCGCAAGGGCAGCCGCAAGCAGCATGGCACCGGCCGCCGCGATGATTCTCTTCATAAGCGCCTCACACCGTTTCCGTCTCCTGGTCCTGCCAGAAGGCGACCTCGCGCAGCGCGTCCGCATCCAGCAGCATTTCCCCGCGCTCAACATCCACGGAAAGGATGACGCGCTTCAGCGCCGGCATCATCATACCGCCCTTTTCCGTGGCAAAGGCATAGACGTCGCACATCGGGTTGCCTGTCAGCACGTCCTTCAGCACGCCGATCTCCTCGCCCGCCGTCGTCACAGCGCGCAGGCCGATGAGATCGCAGATGAAGTGCTCCCCTTCCGGGAGCTGCAGCGCGTTGGCCCTGTCCACGTAGACGCGGGTGCCCCGCAGGGCCTCCGCCGCCTCCCGAGACTCCACGCCCTCCAGCGTAAGATAGGCAAAACCGCCGGAAGCCCTGCCGCGCAGGACCTTCCGGGGGACATAGGCGTCCCCCTGCTTCAGCCAGACGGTCTTAAGGCGCGCATACCGCGTCTCATCCTGGCTCTCCTGGCGGAGCTTCACTTCCCCGCGGATGCCCTGAGGGCGGACGATCTCGCCGATTTCAAGATATTCGTTCTTCATAGTATACCCAAAGGACTAAAATAAGGTGAAAATGGGTCTGCCGCAACAGACCCATCTCAGCTCATTATTCCAGAATCTCGACAAAAACAGGCTTCTCGCTGCGCGCTGTCGCCGCCTTCACGACGGTGCGGATCGCCTTGGCGATACGGCCCTGCTTGCCGATGACCTTGCCCATGTCGTCCGGGCCGACACTGAGCTCCAGCACGATCGAATCCGGCCCTTCGACCGTTTTCACCTGCACCTGCTCGGGATGATCCACGAGGGATTCGGCGATCATGCGTACCAGTTCTTCCATGGCGCGGCCCCGCTTTTATCAGTCCAGCGCGCCGGCCTTCTTCAGCAGGCCGCGTACGGTATCGGTGGGCTGGGCGCCGTTCTTCATCCAGGTCTTGGCCTTTTCGGTGTCGACGCGGACCAGAGCGGGGTTCTGCAGCGGATCGTAGTAGCCGATCTCATCGATGAAACGGCCGTCGCGGGTAGCGCGCTCGTCGGCGACAACAATACGGTAGAAGGGCTTCTTCTTCATGCCCATCCTCTTGAGACGAATCTTGACCATGGGGTTTTCCTCCTTCAAATGATCCTTTATTTTGGATTGTTTATGTCCTCAATCTTGTCGATTGTCGGCATCGTTTAACGGAACCGGCCCAGCGGGAAGCGCATGCGCCCCTTCTTGCCCTTGGCCTGGTTCATCATCTGGCGCATCTGCTTTTTCATGTCCTCGAACTGACGGATCAGCTGGTTGACGTCCTGTACCGTCGTACCGCTGCCGGCGGCGATGCGCCTGCGCCGGCTGGCGTTCAGCACCTCGGGATGGCGGCGCTCCTTCGGCGTCATGGAGCGGATGATCGCTTCCGGCTTCTTCATCGCGTCGTCCGGGATGTCGATGTCCCCGATGGCGCTCATCCCCGGCAGCATCTTGAGGATGCCCGAGAGCGGGCCCATCTTCTTCAGCTGCTGCATCTGGGTGAGGAAGTCATCCAGCGTAAGGTCGGCGTTCTTGGCCCGGCGGGCGAGATCCTCCGCCTGCTCCGGCTCGGCCGCGAAGTTCTCCTGCGCCTTTTCCAGCAGGGTCATCATGTCGCCCATGCCGAGGATGCGGGATGCCATGCGCTCCGGGTGGAAGGGTTCGATATCCGTCAGCTTTTCACCGATACCGGAGAACTTGATGGGCTTGCCCGTCACCTCGCGCACGCTGAGTGCCGCGCCGCCGCGGGTATCGCCGTCCAGCTTGGTCAGGATGACGCCGGTGAGTTCCAGCTTCGTGCCGAAGCTCTCCGCGACGTTCACCGCGTCCTGGCCCGTCATCGCGTCGATGGTCAGCAGCACTTCCGTGGGGTGCACTGCGCCGCAGATCCGCGCGAGCTCATCCATCAGCGCTTCATCCACGTGCAGCCGGCCGGCCGTATCCAGGATGACCACGTCGTTCTGGTGGCTCCTCGCATACTCCACCGCTTCCTTTGCCGTTGCGACCGGGTCCTGCGTGCCCCGCTCGAAGACCGGGACGCCCACCTGGGAGCCCACCACCTGCAGCTGCTTGATCGCCGCAGGGCGGTAGATGTCGCAGGCGACCAGCAGAGGCTTTTTGCCGTCCTTGCGCAGCCAGCCCGCCAGCTTGCCCGCCATCGTCGTCTTGCCTGCGCCCTGCAGGCCGCAGAGCATGAAGACCGACACCGGGGAAGAGCTGTAGATGAGCCGCGCGTTGCTGCCGCCCATCAGCGCCGTCAGCTCTTCGTTCACGACCCGCAGGATCTGCTGCTGGGCGTTCAGGCTTTCCAGCGTCTCCTGCCCCACGCAGCGCTCCGTCGTGCGCTTCACGAAATCCTTGACGACTTTATAGTTGACGTCCGCTTCCAGCAGGGCCATGCGCACGTCGCGCATGACGAGTTTGACGTCCTCCTCCGACAGCCTGCCCTTTCCGCGCAGCTTGCCGAAGGCCTGCTGCAGCCGGCCTGTCAGTCCTTCAAACGCCATCTTCTTCCTCCTCTTCAGCCAGCAGCTGCGCAAGCAGCGCTTCCGCCTTCCTGGCCCTGTCGCCGGGGATCCCCCGCACCTCGGCCAGGCACGCGCGAAGCCCGCCGGTCAGCCGCCGGTAACGGGCGAGCAGCCCCAGGCGCTCTTCCAGTCCCCGCAGCCGCTGCTGGGCAGTCCGTACCGTATCGTACGCCCCCTGGCGCGATATGCCCTCCTGGGAGGCGATCTCAGACAGGGAAAGATCGTCCTCACACCACAGCGTGAGGATCTGCCGCTGCCTGTCTGTCAGCAGCGGCCCGTAAAAATCAAAGAGCCATCCCGTTTCCAGTCGGTCTTCCACGGCGCCCTCCGTAAAGTATAAAACCTTGACAGCCTGCTTATTTTATCGGAATTGTTTTCCTGTGTCAAGCCCTTTTTCTTGACAGCACCTGACAGTTGCGGTAAAATTTCGTCATCGTCATGATGAAGGGAGCGCCTGCATGTCCTCGTTTGCCGTGCGTCTTTCCGCGCTGCTGTGCATGCTCTTTGACCACGCCGCGCTGGCGCTGCTCCCTTCCGGCGCCGCCCTGCGGATGCCGGGCGCGCTGGCTTTTCCGCTGTACTGCTTTCTGCTGGTTCAGGGCTTCCTGCACACCCACAGCCGCGGGCATTATGCGCTGCGGCTTTTGTTTGTCGCTCTCGCCTGCGAGATCCCCTTTGACCTGCTGCACTTCGGCGTTTTCTTCTCCGCTGCGGAGCAGAACGCCGCCTTCTCGCTGCTGCTCTGCCTCGGGATGCTGACGGTGCTGCAGGGCCAATCCGGCGCGCGACGGTTTCTCGTGCCGGCCGCGGCCTGTCTGCTTTCCATGCTGCTGCGCCTTTCGTACGGCTGGCTGGGCCCTGCGCTCGTCTTCGCCTTTTACCGCGCAAGAGTAAGCAGGCGGCGTGCCGCGCTGGCCGCTTTTGCCCTCCCGCTGCTGTATTCACTTTTTCTCGCGCTGGCCGGCGTCGATCCCTCCTGGGTGCGCGCCAGCCTCGCCGCGCCGCTTTCGGCGCTGCCCGTCTTTCTGTACAGCGGCAGGCAGGGGCCGCATGGCCGCGCGCTCACCTGCGCATTTTACGCCGCTGCGCCCCTTCACCTCATCCTGCTCGTCCTTGTGCGCGGCCTGCGCCTCATCCCGCCCTGGATCTTCTGAGCGTCATGCAAGGCGCGCAGCTTTCTGTCTCTGAATCAATGCCAAACTGGAAACCCGGAGGTATATCTTCATGATCGAACTTCAAAACGTATCCTTTGCCGTGGACTCGGAGAGCCAGGAAAAGGAAATCCTGCGCGACGTCAGCCTCACCATCGGGGACGGGCGTCTCGTCGTCATCACAGGCCCCAACGGCGGCGGAAAGTCCACGCTGGCCCGCCTCATCGCCGGAGTGGAACAGCCTTCTTCCGGCCGCATCCTCTATAACGGGGAGGACATCACAAGCCTCTCCATCACGGACAGGGCGAAGAAGGGCATCGGCTTCGCCTTCCAGCAGCCCGTCCGCTTCAAGGGCATCCAGGTGCTGGACCTGCTGCGCATCGCCGCCGGCAAACAGATCACCGCGGCGGATGCCTGCAACTATCTGGTGCAGGTCGGCCTCTGCGCGCGCGACTACATCGACCGGGAAGTCAACGCCAGCCTGTCCGGCGGCGAACTCAAGCGCATCGAGATCGCGACCGTCCTGGCCAAGGCGCCCAGCCTGTCCATCTTTGACGAGCCCGAGGCCGGCATCGACCTGTGGAGCTTCCAGAACCTCATCCAGGTCTTTGAAGGGATGCGGCAAAACATCCGGGGCAGCTCCATCCTCATCATCTCCCATCAGGAGCGCATCCTGTCCATCGCGGATGAGATCGTCGTGCTGAGGGAAGGGCGCGTCGCCGCCCACGGCCCGAGGGACGAGATCCTGCCCGGGCTCATCGGCACACAGTCCGCCGTGCCGGAATGCCGCAAAACCATCGTGAAGAAAGACGAGGTCGCCGTATGCTGAAGCTGGACGAAATACAAATGAGGCTGCTGCGCGAGGTGGCCGATCTGCACAAGGTGCCGGAAGGCGCCTACAACATCCGTTCGAACAGCCAGTCCGCGGGGCGGCAGTCGACGGCCAACATCGAAATCACGCCGAAAACGGACGTGAGCGGTCTGGATATCCGCATCAAGCCCGGCACGAAGAACGAAAGCGTGCACATCCCCGTGGTCATGACCCAGAGCGGCCTCACGGAGCTCGTTTACAACGATTTTTACATCGGAGAAGGCGCGGACGTCACCATCGTGGCCGGATGCGGCATCGACAACTGCGGCCCCAAGGATTCCGAGCATGACGGCATCCACCGTTTCTACGTCGGCAAAAATGCCCGCATCCGCTACGTGGAAAAGCACTACGGCTCCGGCAGCGGCACGGGCAAGCGCATCCTGAACCCCGGTACGGAGGTCTACCAGGAGGAGGGCAGCAGCGTCGAGATGGAAATGGTGCAGATCAAGGGCGTGGATGACACCAACCGCACCACCACCGCCGAGCTGGCCAAGGGCGCGAAGCTCGTCGTGCGCGAGCGCCTGATGACGCACGGCAGCCAGCGGGCCATTTCCACCTACGTGGTCAGCCTGAACGGTGAAGGCGCCAGCGCGGATGTGGTCTCCCGCTCCGTCGCCAGAGACGATTCCTATCAGAAGTTCGATGCCAAGCTCGTCGGCAATGCCGCCTGCAGCGGGCACACGGAATGCGACTCCATCATCATGGACAAGGGCCGCATCCTGGCTGTCCCGGGCCTGGAAGCCAACGACGTGGATGCGGCGCTGGTGCACGAAGCCGCCATCGGCAAGATCGCGGGCGACCAGATCATCAAGCTGATGACCCTGGGTCTCACCGAGCAGGAAGCCGAGGAGCAGATCATCAACGGCTTCCTCAAATAAGAAATCACCTATAAAAGAATTGCCGGCGTAAGCGTTACGCCGGCAGTTTTTTCAGTATCATGAACAGGAACAGCACAAGCCCCAGCGCGATCCGGTACCAGCCGTAAATCGCGAAGCTGCGGCGCTTCAGGTAGCTGACCAGGCTGCTGATGCAGAACAGGGAGACGATGAAGGCGGAGAGCAGCCCCGCAGCCAGGATGAAGCACTCCTTTGCCGTCAGCCCGCCCCCGAGCTTGATCAGCTTGATGAGGCTGGCGCCCGCCATCGTGGGGATGGCCATGAAGAAGCTGAACTCCACGGCGGCCGAACGGGCACAGCCCGCCAGCACGCCGCCCATGATCGTAGCGCCCGAGCGGCTGGTGCCGGGGATGAGCGCCAGCGTCTGCGCAAGGCCGATGAGCAGCGCGGTGCGGATGCCGATCCCCTCCGCCCTGTCGATCCCACCGCTGCGCTCCGGCCTGTCCACCACGATAAAAGCGATGCCGTAGAGGATCAGCATGACGGCGATGACGCCCCAGCGGTCCAGCCGGGCATCGATCCAGTCATCCAGCGGGATGCCCACCAGCGCGCTGGGCACGATGGCAATGAGGACCATCAGCCAGAGGTGAACCGCGTCCATCCGCAGCACCCCCGCGGGGCCGGAGCCCCTGCCCGGCTTCACAAAGAGCCACAGCCTCTGCCAGTACAGCACCACCACCGCAAGGATCGCGCCCAGCTGGATGACCACCTCGAACAGCGCCATGAACGACTCCGGCGCAGCGATCGGTATCAGCAGGTTCAGCAGCCTCAGGTGCGTCGTGGAACTGACGGGCAGCCACTCGGTAACCCCTTCCACGATCCCGAAGAGGATCGCTTTCAGCATATCCAGTATCATGGATCAATCTCCTTTGCAGGGCCCGGCTTGCGCCGGACAGCCTTAAAACTCAAATTCTTCCTCAGTGCGGATCGCCAGCCCTTTGGCCGACGGCGCCCCGCCCCCCTGCCTGTCCGGGGCGTTCTGCGGCAGCTCCGGCGCGCCCGCCTGGGCGCGCAGTTCCTTCATCAGCCGCAGGATTGGGGCCATGCGCTCCAGTTCCCCCGTCAGCCTCTCCGCGATCGCGTGGCTGTGCAGCTGCTCCCAGGCTTCCGTTTCCGGCACGGATTCCGCGCCGAAATACTTCATGCCGTACAACTCCCGCAGGTCCTCCGGCACGCCGGCGGGCACAGCCATCCGCTTGAAAGGCTCCCCGTAGAGCGTAAAGCGCCCGTTTTTCCGCCGTTCGCCGCACAGCTCAAGCGGGGCCAGCGCCGATCGGACCTCCTCCGGCTGCAGCCGGATGCGTGCACGCAGCGCGTCCATCAGCGGCTTGTCCGGGCCGTAGCTCCCGCAGCCCCAGCCGAGCCAGTCCGGCCCGAAGCCCCAGTACATGTGGAAGCCCTCGCTCCGCCGCTCTCCCGGATAGCGCCAGCCCAGCCACACATGATCCCGGAAGGGGGATTTATCCCGGGTGAAGCGCGTATCCCTGCGGATGCGGGACATCACGCTGCCGGGCCGCGTATCCAGCGCCGGATCGATCAGCTGCACGACCGGCGTCAGCTCCTCGCACAGCGCACGGAGCGGCGCTTTCACGAACCGTTCGTACTTTTCCCGGTTGGCATCAAAGTAGCCCTGATTGTTGTTGAGCCGGATCCCTGTCAAAAAATCCAGCGCTTCCTGAGAAAACCCCTGAAACATCCCGAGTCTCCTTGCGGCACAGAAACCGGGCCTGCTACAGGGACAGCAGTTGCATAAACCGCGTCCCTGCAACAGGCCCGTTTCATATTATTGCTGATTATTCATAGAGATCGTCATCGTCCGCCGTCTGCTCCGCCTGCTGGTCCCTCTTCCCCAGCCTGGAGAAAAGTCCGCGCTTTTTCTGCGGCGCTTCCGGCTCGGCGGCAGCGGCTTCCTTTTCGGCCTCGGAAACGCTCCTTGCGATAGCGGCACGGTCCAGGCGGATCGTCTCGCCCTCTTTGGCCGGCCCGTCCGGCGGGGTCACGCGGCTGAAGACCTTCGTCTGCGAGTCGGTCACCTTCGGATTCTCCACATATTCGGGCCTCTCGTCGGCAGGGGATACCCTCAGCGTCTTGGCATCCGAAACCTCTGCAGTTTCATGCGCCGGACGCCTTCGGCGGCTGTCCTCCGCCTCCTCTTTTGTCTCCTGCGCCGCAGGGGCCTTTGTATCCTCTTCGGTCAGCTCCGTGGTGGAGACGATCTGGCTGCGCTCCTGCTTTGACGGCTTTGCCGTACGCCTGCGCCCCTTCCTGTGTCCGAAGGAATCCCGCACGTCCGTCTCCATCGTCATGGTGTCGACGGCATCCTTCATGCGCTTTTGCTGTTTTGCGCTTCTCACCGCCCGCAGGATGACGGCAAGGAGGATGAGCGCCAGCAGCACGCCGCCCGCAATCGCCAGGATCATGGGGTCGACATGCTCGCTGATCTGCTCCATCAGCGTAGGCGCAGGCGTCGCCGTGGGCACGGGGCTCGGGGTCGGCGGAACGGGCGTCGGGGTCGGCGCCGCGGTCGGCGCGGGCGTCGGCGCGACATAGACCATCTCGATGATGTTGGAGCGGTACGTCCGCTCGTTGCCCAGCGCATCCTTGCCGGAGACGGCAAACTGCACCTGGCCTGCCATGCTGAGCTCCGCGTCAAAGACGAGGGAGCGCGCTTCGCCGGAAGGCAGGGAGGAAATCGTTCCGACCGTCTTGCCGGACTCGGTCACCGTCAGCGTCGCGGCATCCGTTTCACCGGTATTTTTGACTTCAACGCCGAAGCGGACTACCGCCGGCTCCGAATAGATCGTCTCATTCTCCGCCGCGGCGTTCACCTCCAGGATGAGCGCGGTGGAGGCATCCTGCATCGCGACGGTGATCTCGTTGGTCTGCACCGTCACCGTTTCGCCGCCGGGCGTGCTGCCCGTAACCGTCGCGCTGAGGGTGCCGTCACCGGCGGGCGCATAGTCCGCCTTGCTTTCATAGGAGCCGCCGGCAGCCAGTTCCGCCAGGCTGAGCAGTGTCGTTCCGTCATCAAGCGCCGCCGTGATGTTCTGCAGGGCCGTTTCGCCCGTATTCTTCAGCTTCAGCGTGAGCCCGATATCCGCGCCGGGATAGACGTTCTCGGCATCGTCGGAGGCAAGCTCCGCAGAAAGGCCGTTCTGCGTCAGCGCTACCGTGCGCCGGCCGAGATCCTCCACCGTGAGCTCTTTGTCGGAATCCGCCGAGCGGTAGGTGACCTGCGGCTCGCAGATGAGGTTCTCCTCGCCCATCGCCACGGTATCTGTAAGGACGATCCGCTCCCCTACGGACAGGGAGGCCGCCGTCAGCTTCTTCTCGCTGAACGCCGCATTGTCGATTGCGATGTTGCGCAGCTCGATATTGCCGGTGTTGGAAAGCGTATAGGTCGCCGTTATCTGCTGTCCCGTCCTCGCGCTCGTCGGGCTTACGGTATAGGTCACCGTCAGCTGCGGGGCAGGCGCCTCCGTCTGGATGGTGATGGGGATGGTGCGCAGCAGCGGCTCCGCCCCTTCCTCTTTGGCGGGATAGCGGATATAGTAACTGATCTTTCCCTTGGAAATCTGATCGCTCGTCACATGCCAGGGGCCGGTATAGGTCACCGTCTGTCCGGCCTTCAGCCCGTTGTACTTCTCCACGGACTGACCGTCGGAATTAAAAAGCGTGATGCTCCCCTCAACATCCTCCGAACCCGTGTTGTACACCTTGATGGTGACAGACACGTCCTGCTCGGAGATGACCGACTGCGGCTCGCTGCGGGAGGACACGCGGATGACGTCGTCCGATTCCGCGGCGGCCCCGATGGCAAACAGCAGGCTGATCGTGAGGAGTATACAGAACAAGCGCTTCATCATATCCCCCACAGGCTCCGGTATGGAGCCTCCTCCCTTCGGGCTAAAATCCATATAGATATCCAAATGACATTTTAACCGTACGTGTTTTATCTGTCAAGCCTCGGGCGCTTTGCCGCCCTTTTGCGCCAAGAGAAAACGCCCTTCCGTTGCGGAAGGGCGAAAACGGTGAACCGGTTTGCCGGGACTTCCGGCCTCTCCGGGTCATGCTCCGAAGATCAGCCTGACCAGGAAGGTCGAATAGAACGGCACAAAGGTCAAAAACGCAAGATCCAGCGCGCAGAGCAGATAGAAGGGGACCGCTTCTTTGATGAAGTCCTTCGTACCGCATTTTGTCACCGAACACACGACGAACATCAGCGTTCCCATCGGCGGAGTGAAGGCGCCGATCATGTTCGCGAAGATGAACATCACGGCGAAGTGGATCGGGTCGATGCCGTAGGCAGCAGCCACCGGCGCAAACAGCGGCACCAGGATGATCATGGAGGCGTTGCCCTCGATGAACATGCCCACGATGATGAGGAAGACATCCACCGCCACCAGGAAGACCCACTTGTTGTGGATGTGCTCGATCATCCAGGCCGTGAGCCGCTGCGGCAGCTGCTCCTTGGTCAGCACCCAGGAGAAGGTGCTTGCCGCCGCGACGATGAGCAGGATGGATGAGGTGGTGATGAGCGTCTCCTGAACCGCCTTGAGGAAGTCCTTCCAGCTGAGCTCCCGGTACAGGATGCCCAGCAGCAGCGCATACATGATCGCCACAGAACCCGCTTCCGTCGCGGTAAAGACGCCGATGCGGATACCGCCGATGATGATGATCGGCAGCATGAGCGGCAGAAATGCCGGCTTCAGCGAGCCGAAGAACATCTTGCCGGTCATCTTCTCCTTGCGGATGGAGCCGTACCCGCGCTTTTTGGAGATCCTGGACACCAGCAGCATCATGGATACGCAGAGCAGCACGCCCGGTCCGACGCCGGCCACAAACAGCTTGCCGATGGAAATATTGGCGATGCAGCCGTAGAGGATCAGGCAGATTCCGGGCGGGATCAGCGGCGTGATCATAGAGGAGGCCGCCGTTACCACCGCAGAAAAGGGCTTGGAGAAACCGCCGCGCTCCATCTCGGGCACGAGCATTTTGGCTTCCATCGCCGCATCCGCAAGCGCGGAGCCGGACAGGCCGCCCATGAGGGTGGACAGCAGCACGTTGACCTGTGCCAGGCCGCCGTGCATCCGCCCCGTAACAACCTTGCAGAAGTTCATGATCCTGCGGGTCACGCCCGTATAGTTCATCAGCGCACCGGCAGCGACGAAGAACGGGATCGCCAGCAGGGAGATCCCCTCCGTGCCCGTGATCGCCTGCTGGGCAAACACCATGATGTTGGTCTTCGGCGTCATGATGAAGTACGCAGCCGACGCCCCGAAAACCGCGATAAACACAGGAACCTTCATGAAGAGGAAGACGAGCAGGAGGATGACCATGACGATAACTGCAGCGCTCATGCTTCAGCCCCCTTCCCTCCGTTGCGCCAGCCCGCGATCTTCTGCACCAGCATCACGGTATAGGAAATCATCATCAGTATGGAACCGACCGGCCCGATACCGTAGACGTAACTGTACGGGATCTGCAGGATCGGCGTTTTGCGCCCCGTTTTCACAAACAGCTGAATGTACTTCATAGAGGACCGGAAGAAATAGATCAGCACGAAGTAGACCACAACGGCGATGAGGATCTCGATGACGCGCTGCACCTTTTCCGGCAGCGAATCCACGACGATCTCGATGGCCACGTGGCTGCCCCTGCGAAAGCAGACGCCTGCCATGAGGAAGCTGACCCACACCATCGCAGCCATCTGCATCTCCTCAAGCCAGTTGAACGGTTTGTTGAAGATGTACCGGGCAAATACACCGAGGAAGGTTGCCAGCACCAGCGCGACCATGACGACGCCGGCTACGGCAGCCTCTGCATTGCCCAGGATCTTCAGCAGGAGGTCTTTCTTTTTCATTGTTGCATCACCTCGGAATCATCCCGTTTCAAAGCCCGCCGCCGTATTAGCGGCGGCGGGGTGTAACGGATATCGGTTCAGGCTTTTACTCCGCTTTGGTCATGGCGGCCTTCACGGTGTCGTAGAGGCCCGGCGTCCAGCCGAATTCGTCGCCCAGATCGTAGAAGCTGACCGCAGCTTCCTGCCAGGCAGCCATCTGCTCGGGGGTCAGGTCGGTGATCTCGACGCCCGCGTCGATCATCTTCTGCTTGTAGCCGTCGATCGCCGCTTCCTGCAGCTCGTTGTTGTAGAGGCCCGCCTCGTTGCCGGTCTTGATCAGCAGCGCCTGCTGCTCTTCGGTGAGGCTGGTGAACCAGTCGGTGCCCGCGCACCAAGTGGTGAAGTTCTTGATGTGGCCGGTCATTAGGATGAACTTGTTGACCTCCTGGAAGCTCTGGCCCCACAGGGTGGACAGCGGGTTCTCAACGCCGTCGATGGTGCCGGTCTGCAGCGCCTGGTAGACATCGCCCAGCGCCATGCCGATCGCGGTCGCGCCCAGCGCGTTGAAGCCTTCCAGGTAGATCTTGGAGTTGGCCAGGCGGATCTTCATGCCCTTGACATCCTCAGGCATGACGACCTTGGTCTTGGTCATGAGCTCGCGCTCGCCGTATACCCAGTTGGAAGAGATGACGTAGATGCCTTTTTCCGCCAGCTTCGCATGCTGCTCGGCATACCAGTCGGAATCCAGCAGCGTCCAGACCTCATCCCAGGTGCCGAAGAAGAAGGGCCCGTAAAGGATGCCGAGATCCGGCACGCCGTAATCCGCATAGAAGGCGCCGTCCGCGATGGTGATGATGTTCTCGCCCATCACCATCTGGTCGATCAGCTCGACCTTGGAGCCCAGAGAGCTGTTCGGGAAGAGGTTGATGTGCATCGTTCCGCCGGACTGCTCATCGAGCAGCTCCTGCCATTTGACGAGGGCCTGTCCGATCGGCTCTTCCAGGGTGTTTTCGAAGCCGATGTTGATTTCCAGCACGTCATCCGCCAGCGCGAGGCAGCAGGTGAGCATGAGGGCCAGCGCGAGGGCCAGGGTCAGCAGTTTCTTCATGTGACTACCATCCTTTCTTTTCTGACATGTCCGTGGGTTTCCTTTTAAAACTCAAGCTCCATTTTGATGTAGGAGCCCGCGTGCTCATCAAGATCCCGGAAGGCCTGGGCGGCGTCCGCCATCGGGTAGGTCTTCGAGATCAGCCGGGAAAGCGGCGCCTCTCCCCTGCGTACATAGTCCATCGTCTTCATGAAATCGCCCTTCGTCGCCGCGCGGGAGCCCATCGCCGTAAGCTCCTTCTTCTGCAGCAGCAGGAAGGGGAAGTCCGCATTCCGGGCGCTGACGCCGATCTGGATGAGGCGGCCGCGGCTGGCCGCGAGCTTCACGCAGTCCACAAAGGACTCCGGTACGCCGGCCGCCTCCACCGTCACGTCAAATCCGTCCCCGTCCGTGAGGCGCATGCCTTCCGCCTCCAGCGCTTCCGGCCCTTCGTTCAGCACGACGCCGTCCACGGGGAAGTTCGCGCCGATGAAGTCCAGCTTTTCTTTCGCGATGTCGCAGAGGTATACCTTCGCACCCTGCAGGTGCGCCGTCAGCGCCGCCAGGATGCCGATAGCGCCGCCGCCCATCACCAGCACGCGCTCGCCCGGCTTGATCTCCGCGCGCGAAACGCCGTGATGGCTGATGCAGAAGGGCTCCACCAGCGCCAGCTCCCTGGGATCAATCCCCGTTCCGTCGTAAACGCGGACGGTCGGCACCGTGATGTACTCCGCAAACGCGCCTTCCCGCTGCACGCCCATCGTCTGATTGTTGATGCAGCAGTGGACGAAGCCGCGCCGGCAGGCGTAGCACTTCCCGCAGTTGAAGTAGGGATTGACCGTCACCAGCTGGCCGGAATGCAGGTCGGGAGAATCCGTCTCCACGACCTCCGCGGCGAACTCATGTCCGATGATGTTCGGGTACTTCATGTAAGCGCTCTTGCCGCGGTAGCTGCCCAGGTCGCTGCCGCAGATGCCGCCCATTCTCAGGCGGAGCAGCGTCTCGCCGTCCTTGCGGACGGGCTTTTCGGTCTCACGGACCTCAACATGCCAGGGTTCCGGCATCCATACCGCACGCATTTTACTTTACCTCCTGCAGCGCTTCCGGCTTGAAGCGGAAGCCCCAGCCCTCGCCCTCGCGCGGATAGGCAAAGCCGTTTTCGATGCGCATCGTGTTGTCGATGATGCCGTCGATCCAGTCGAAGGACTCCGCGCCGAACGGCTTTTTGATGGTGCACAGCAGCGGCACGTCGTAGTCCTTGTAATAATGGGGCAGCACCGGGATGTTGTACGCCTCCGCCAGGGCAGCGGAATCACGCCAGGCATCCACACCGCCCAGGCGGATGAGATCGGGCTGCCAGAGATCCAGCGCACGGCGGCCGATCAGTTCGCGCAGGGCCACCGTGGAATACTCGCGCTCGCCCATCGCCAGGGAAACCTTCGTCTTGCTGTGGATGGTCGCGTATCCTTCAAAATCGTCATTGCGCACCGGCTCCTCGAACCAGAAGATGCCCAGGTGCTCCACCGCATGGATGAGCGCCACGGAGCTGGGCACATCCATGCCCTGGTTGGCGTCCATCATGATCTTGACGCCGCTGCCCAGCGCCTCGCGGCACTTGTTCAGCCTGCGGATATCGCGCTCCATGTCGGGCGAGCCGACCTTGATCTTCACCGCCGTGAAGCCGCGGGACTTGTAGTCCAGCACCTCTTCCAGCAGCTCCTCGTCGGAATAGCTGATCCATCCGCCGCTGCCGTATACTGGGATCTTCTGCATGCTGCCGCCCAGCACCTTCCAAACCGGCTGGTGGAGCAGACGCGCCCATGCGTCCCAGCACGCGGTGTTCAGCGCGGCCAGCGCCCAGCGCTGCAGGCCGACGATGCCGAAGTACTCGTGCTCCATCTCCACTTCCTTCTGGATGCGGCGCGTCTCATTGACGGCGTATCCGCGGGGCAGCACAAACGCAGCCAGATCCTTCAGCGCGCCTTCGATGGCTTTCGGGCTGTAGTGGAAGGAGAGCAGATTGCTCTGTCCCACAACGCCGCTCTCCGTCTCAACCTCCAGGACGTAAAAGGCGATCTTGGAGATATCGTGTGTGGAGTCCGCAATGGGTTTCGTGATGCTGGACAGCGCGCTGTAGATGCGCAGATCCTTGATTCTTGCAGCTTCCATGGTATTTCCCTCCGTTCTTCACCGTGTCACAGTCAGCGCCTAATCATCTCATTTCTGATATGTCAGGCACATTCTATCATCTTTTTGTACTTCCTGCAATATTTAATTCCAATTATTTTAAATTTTTATGGGTTCCATCTTTTCCGTTAGTGAAATCTGTAGTATAATCAGCTCGTGAAATTCACCCTCATTCATTTCTGATATATCAGAATGCAACTTTTAGCGTGTATTTTGGTTGTATTTTCTCTTACTTTGATTTATAATGCTGCTTAGCGATTAAATTATATAATGATCAGAGGAGAAATTCTGATATGTCAGACAGCAGAACACAGACGCAGCAGGTTTATGCCTTCCTCAAGGACGCTATTTACAACTGCCGCTACCTGCCCGGACAGGAAATCTCCGAAAAGCAGCTATATGAGGAGCTGCCTTTCGGAAGGACGCCGATCCGGGAGACGCTCCTGCAGCTGCAGAAGGAAGAACTGGTTGAGATCTACCCGCGGCGCGGTATGCGGATCTCTCCCTTTTCCGAAGAGCTGGTCTCCAACCTTTATCAGACGCGCAAGCTGATCGAGCCCGCGGTCGCTGCTGCCTACTGTCCCCTTTACTCCAAGGCGAAGCTTCTCTCTTACCGGGACGGTCTCCGCCGCGCGATGGAGGAGAGCGATGCCGCCTTCTATTCGCTGGACATCGATTTTCACACCTATCTGGTTTCAGCCGCGAACAACCGGCGGCTCACCGCCATCTTTACCGATCTGATGTGGCACCAGTACCGGCTCGCCATCTACGCCGCCATGCGCGGCAAGACGCAGCGCACCGAAAACGGCACGGAGCATGAGCGCATCCTGCGCGCGCTGCTCAGCGAGGACAGGGAGCAGATCCGCGCCAGCATCACCGCACACATCAACACCTCGATGATCGCGCTCATGCAGTCCCTGCGCTGAGCAGCTATAAAAAAAGAAAGCGGCTGCCCGCTTTCTTTGGGGGAGTGCTCAGAGGACGCCGAAGGTCCTAAAAGCCTCCGTACTGCTCATGCCTCCCTCGATTGCCTTGCGCATCGTCTTTTCCTTGGAGGCTTTCTCCAGCGCCTTTTCGATCACCTCCGGCGCGACCTCCTTCGGGATGATCAGCACGCCGTCCACATCGCCGAAGACGATGTCGCCGTCGTGGATGGTGACCTGGCCGATCTCGATATCGCAGCGGAAGTCGAACACATAGGTGCGCACGGAGGAGTCCTGCGCCCACACGCCGCTGCAGAAGACCGGGAAGTTCTGTTCCAGCACCTGCGGCGTATCCCGGCTGTAGCCGTCCAGCACAGCGCCGGCCGCACCGCGGCTCTTGGCCGTCGCCGTCAGCAGTTCGCCCCACAGGGCGCTGTTGTGCGCGCCGGTCGCCACGTAGATCTCGTCCGGCTGCAGCTGGTCCAGCGCCTCCGTCAGGTAGCCGAAGGGCTTCTTCGGCACGCCGAAAACGTCGTTCTCCAGCACCGTGCAGGCAAAGCCGGCCACCTTCAGGCGGTTTTCCCGCTCTCCCATCGGAGCGATCACTTCCGCAGGCACCTGGCAGGCCAGTGGGCGGATCTGGGCCGGGAGAAACTGGTGCTTATACCCCATAGCATCCAGTATATCCCCGACGACCGGGGTATAGAGCTTCTCCTTCATCTGCTGCAGCATTTCATGGTAGTCTTTCCAAAGTGCCATTGAATCTCCCTCGCTTTCCGCATCCTTCGGATGCATCTTCATTACCCTCTCATTATACCACACCGCATCACCTCAGACGACAGTAAATCGACCAAGACAGGAGGAATCGCTTTGATCATCACAAAATTCGAAACCTGGTGGGTGGAACGCGGCCGCTGCCTCTTTGATGAAAAACGCCAGGGCGGCGCCAAGATGGGCTGGGATGTTCTGGTTGTGAAGCTGACGACGGATACCGGCATCGAAGGCATCGCCACCTGCATGGCCGCGCGCAGCGGAGCGCTCAGCGAAGCATACCTGCAGGAGAGCATCGGCCCGGTCGTCCTCGGGCGCGATCCGCACGACCGTGAAGCCATCTTCCAGCAGCTCTGGGTCGTCGACAGGCACGAAGCCTTCTTCCCCGTCTTCCTGCCCGGCCCGGTGGATGTGGCCCTGTGGGATATCTGCGCCAAGGAAGCAGGCCTGCCGCTGTACAAGTACATCGGCGCTTACCGGGATTCCCTGCCCGCCTATGCCAGCGGCAACTTCCACCCCACCGTAAAGGATTATGTGGACGAAGCGCTGCACTACAAGGCGCTGGGTATTCAGGGCTATAAAGCGCATCCGGGCGGGCCGGTCGCCTTCGACCTGGAGGTGCACGAAGCCGTTCGCCGCGCCGTCGGGGACGATTACATGCTGATGAGCGATCCCGTCGGCGACTACACACTGGACGAGGCCGTGCGCGTCGGCCGCCAGCTGGAGCGCCTTGGGTACCGCTGGTTTGAAGAGCCCTTCCGCGATTTCGAGCTCTGGAAGTACACCGAGCTGTGCCGCACGCTGGACATCCCCATCGCCGCGACGGAAACCACCCGGGGGTGCCACTGGGGCGTGGCGCAGGTCATCGCCCAGCGCGCCGCGGATATCGTGCGCGCCGATGTTAGCTGGAAGGACGGCATCACCGGCACGCTGAAGATCGCGCATCTGGCGGAAGCCTTCGGCCTCAACTGCGAGATCCACACGACGACCATGAATTACATGGACCTCGTCAACCTGCATGTGAGCTGCGCCATCAAGAACTGCGAGTTCTTTGAGTACTTCGTCCCGGAGGAGGATTACACCCTCCCCATGAAGGGCCGTCTCCCCATCGACGAAAACGGCATCATCCACGTGCCTGATGCGCCCGGCGTCGGCGCGGAGCTGGACTGGGATCTGATCGCCCGCAGCTGCAAGAGTCACCGCGTGCTTGAACTGTAATACCGTTTCGCATCAGCAAAGAAGGAGTGAAATCTATGAAGGAACTGGATGGCCGCGCGGGTATCCTCACCGGCGGCAGCAGCGGTATCGGTTTTGCCATCGCCAACGTGCTGGCGGATGCCGGCGCCGAGGTCACCGTCGTCTCCCGCACCGGGCGCCCCAAAGAAGGGGTCGGCGAGAGCCGTCCGGGTGTCGTCCATGTGAAAGGGGACATCGGAGACGAGGCCGCCATGAAAGCGCTCTGTAAAGAGGTGGCCGAAGCGCACGGCGGGCATCTGGATTTTCTCATCAACAACGCTGGCGTCAGCTACAAATGCCGCGCCGAGGATTTCCCGATGGAGGAGTTCGACCGCATCCTGCAGACCAATGTGCGCCATGTCTTTACGATGAGCCGCGTCTGCTACCCCTATCTCCGCAAGAGTCCCGGCAAAGGCCGCATCCTCAACATCACCAGCATGAGCGCGCACCTGGGCTTCTCCCTGGTCGTCCCCTACTGCACCAGCAAAGGTGCAGTCCTGGCTATGACGCGGGCGCTGGCCGTGGAGTGGGCAGACGATAATATCACGGTCAACAGCATTGCCCCCGGCTGGTTCCGCAGCAAGATGAACCAGCAGATCGTCGACGAGGCGCGGGAGGCCAAGATCCTGGCGCGCATGCCCATGCACGCCTACGGTGACACCCGCGATCTGGGTGAGATGGCCCGCTTCCTGCTGGGGCCCGGCGCCTCCTACATCACCGGGCAGGACTTCGCCGTGGACGGCGGCGCCCTGGCCTTCGGCTACTGAAAACCCTCTCCCTGTTCAATATCAAAGGGTCTGCCGCGGATCGCGGCAGGCCCTTTTTGCAGTTTTCACCCGCATTCTTCATTATGCGTTTTTCTTCGCCCAGGCAGCTACTTTGCTTTCGCTCTGCGCCGCTTCCGCGCCGTGGATGGACAGGCCGGGGGCCACCGTCGCGCCCTTGCAGATCTTCTTCAGTTCCCGCTCGCTCCCGCCCAGGCCGCTGCCTTCGTTGGTGCAGAAGGGCACGATCTTCTTGCCTGTCAGGTCGTAGTGCTCCAGGAATGTATAGACGCACATCGGCATGGTCCCCCACCAGTTGTGGGGACAAATCCGACAATCCACGGTTGTGTAGTGGTTCACACCATTCACCGGGAGTTTAAGCCCCACCAATGGCGCAAGTTTACGCCAGAATACTATTGACTGCCTGCTGTACGGCAGAGTAGTCATATCCTGCGTCTGTCAGTGCTTTCTTGCGGTCATCACCGTTGCCCCACTTACCTGCGATAACCTCACGGGCAAGTTCCTCCACGGTCTTTGTGGCGGCAGGAGTAGTGGCTACCACTGTTCCTGCTCCCGCCGTGGTAATGAAAGCGTCAGAGAACCCGGCAGCTTTCAGACGGTTCAACTGTGCGTCCGCATTGGACTTCACACTGTAGGCTCCTACCTGTACCTTGTACAGATTGCCTACCTTCGTGATAAAGGAGTCAAAGCCCTTCGCCTGTACTGCGGCAAGCTGCTTATCAGCGTTTTCCTTTTTGGAAAAAGCACCTACCTGTACCCTGTACAGTGTACCAGAAGCGGAAAGGGTTGTGGTAGTTTTTCCTGCGTATTTATCATAGTAGGTTACACCATACCCCGCCCGCTTATTCTGAACAGACGTTCCCTGGTCAGCAGGTTTTTCATAGCCAGTCAGAATAGCGTTGGACGCAGCCTTGACAGACTCCGCAGCTTTCAGCAGTTTCATAGTACCTGTGTAGGTCTGCAACTCTTTCCACAGGAAGTCAAGCTGCATAGCCAGGTCACCAATGGATTTACCTGCCGCCTTTGCAAACTCAAGAAGTGCCTGCTTACGGCTCCAATATGTCCACTGTGCCAGACCATACCCGGCACTGTCCTTGACAAAGTTCCCATAGGTTCCCTTGTCAACCGCCGCCGTGTACTGGTCATCGGTCATACCCAGTTTCTTTTCATAGGTATTCTGTAAGTTGTTAGGACGCAGACCGCTTTCAGCATACAGGTTACCCATGATACCTGCCACAGCAAAATCATTCAGACCCTTACCCTTGAGGAAGTCCCAGATTGTCTTTTCGTTGTCACTGGTAGAAGTAGCAACGGGAGTGACGGTCTGGGTTTCCTCTTTCACAGGCTCCGGGGTTGTGGTGGTAGTGCCGCCAAGCTGTGCGGTAACCTTCGCTGCAAGGTCACCCATGCGGGCGTGCATCCAATCACCGGGACAAGACTTGTTGGCATACCATCTATGGACGGTAAGTACCATTTCCCCTTCCTTCGGTTCATAAGCCAGGGTCTTGCTCTTGTCCCCAAGCCACAGTAGCTTGTTCTTCCCGTTACGCTTGCAAATATCCACGCACAGCTTAATAAGAGTCTGGTAGACAATATCCTTGAAAGCGTAGGGACTGGTAGTGTCAGAAGCGCACTCAATGGTAATTGCCCTCTGGTCATTCTCTTTGGAGGAAGTACACCAAGAACGGTTCTTTTCCTCCACGTACATACCCACACGTCCATCAGCACCAATGCCGTACTGACAAGAAGCCTGTTTGGACGTAGGATAGAAGATATTACCCAGGGTTTCCACACTGCACTGACCCACCACGCAGTGCGGGGTGATACGGTCAATGCTATGTGTCCGCTGTCCAGAATGGTTAGGACTCAACTTTGTATATGCCACCATAGGGCTATTAGTATAAGCCATTATTCATCTTCTCCTTTCCCGTTTGTCAGTTCGTCAACGGTTTCTTCGGTGAAAACTTCACCCTCACCAATCTCAATGTCATCAAAAACTCTCTTATCATCCATGACGGTTACTCTCCTTTCTTCTTCGGTTCCTCATAGGTCAGTGCCAGGTTGGAGTCAGCAACACCCTGGGTAGTGGGGTCAGTAACGATACCCAGAATGGACAGTACGGCAAACACAGCGTTTACCACGGCAAGCAGTTTGTTACCCAGGTCACCCAGGTCAATCACAAAGCCAAAGACAGCAGCTACTACCTGTACCAGAAGTAGCAGAGCGGGAATAAGGGCAACCCAAAAATTCTTGTTCTTAATACGGACTTTCCAGTTAATCATTTTCTTTACCTCCTTAAAAATGAAGGGGCTACAGCGCAGTGCGCCATAGCCCCATTGGACTTGCAAAGGTCTTTACCTCTGCGGTTTATGTTGTTACTTAATCGTCTACTCGTTTTCCTTCCAGACCATCCAACCTATGGTGTGCGGACTTCGTAGACTGTTCCACAATGATAAGCCTGTCCCTCAAGTCTTGAACATCGTTCTTTACATTACGCATATCAGACTTAATCTCATTTACGCCGTCTGCGATATTCTCCAACTTGACTATGAGGGTTGTTATCTGGGACGCTTCCTGCTTATCGGTAGAAGCGTTCCTACTGCGTATGCTTGTGATAGCCACTATGATAGCAACCAACAAAGACAATGCAGAAATGAGAATAGGGACATCTATTACCATTGTCTTAACCCTCCGTTACTTCGTCCTCCACCACATACGGCTCCCCGGTAATCTCCTGGTATTCCTCTGCGGTAATCCATCTGCCTACTGCGTTCCAGACCATCTTCTTTGTCCAGACTCCTGCATGGTAGTAGCGTTTGACAGTATCAAACTTCTTGCTATGAGTAAGTTCAGCCATTGTCTTATACCTCCTCCAAGTCTACGTCTGTCATCATGGCAAGGTACTCAATCTTGCCGTTGACAGCAATGTTTACCTGCTCCTGCGGGGGAATTTCCGTAAAGCTGAAATACCACCCGTCATCAAACTCCTGCTGTCCTGTGAACATAGCGTTGTGCAGGACGGTAGTTTCTCCCTCACCAGTAATGGTCACGGTGGAAAGATTGTCCTCAAACAAACTTTCATCCACCTTGTTTTTACTGACAAGGTTGTTGCCGTTCATACCCAGATTTTTAATCTGCGTACCGTCAGCCAGTTTTAGTGTGTACATGATAATTTACCTCCTTTAGTTCTTTGTAGAGGGCATTGAGATTGTCCCTCTGTTGGTTGCTCATAACACGGTAATGATTGCAGAACCAGGATTGATACCAGTCCTCAAACTGCTTTTCGGATAGCTTGTGGACAAGTTTCTTCATCTTTCTTCTCATACAGGTCAAACGCTTTGGGTTGATTTTCTGTATCACCCTTCCTGTGTCGGTAAGAGAATACTGTATTTGAAGGAACCGCCACATACTTGAGAGTTTACATATCCGGGTCTTACGGGTGTTCACGGTGATACCAATGTTCTTTGCGATACGGATAATCTCTTGAAGCAAGTCCTCAAGAAACTCTTTGCTTTCGTGGATAACGTAGGAGTCATCCATATACCGTCCGTAGAACTTGACGCTTCTGACAATCTTGATATAGTTGTCAATCGGTATGGGGTACATGATACCCGCAACCTGCGCCACCTGGTCACCAATGTTTAGGTGCTTGTACATGAACTTCTCACCTGTGAGAAGCCGTCTGTCCACCTTCTCATATTCCAGAGAATTAAAGACTTCCTCCATGCACCCTGCGTATTCTTCGTCCGTCATGTACGAAACGTCCACTTTGGAGCGGTCTATCACCTGTGCAAGATAGTTCAGTGCCACTTCATCATTCACATACTTTCTGAACTGTTCCATCAATACGTCATGGCGTATATTGTCATAGTATTTTGAAAAGTCCATCAGCAGTATGTACCCGTCATTAGAACGGTTCTTCTGGTAGAACTTCCGCAGGTGAGTCAGCAACCTTCTCCGGGTGAAATCAATACCCTTGCCCTTGAGACTTGCACCATTGTCATATATTAGGTACTTCCTTACGGCGGGACTCAATATCTCGTCACACAGTGCGTGTTTGGCTACCCTGTCCCGTATCTGTTCGCCTGTTATATGTCTCACCTTGCCCCTTTCACGCTTATAACTACAGTTCTCGTAAGAAGTAGTGTCGTGTTTAGTATTTACCATAAGGAAGGACAATCTCTCCTTTCTCTATACCCGGAACGCTCAAGTGGCTATTAAACCGGGTTATCGAAATCGGGACGCACCCCATTAGAGTTAGAAGCGTTGTTGTAGTTCGCATTACCGTTGTTGTTGACATTGGCGAAATTGGCAGCGGACGTAGAGATTGCCCCTTTGAATTTGTTGTCAGCCTTTCTCCAACCCTTAATCAAGTTAATCTCCGTCTGAATTGCATTACCAAACTGGGTAAAGGTGTTCACGTCTACAGGCAGCGTTTCTATGGCGTATTGAAGTTCCTGTACCAGTCTGTAGCACTGTCCAATGGCATTGTCCTGGTGAAGCCTGCGCTCAATCAGTTCTTCCATACAGGTAGGGTAGATACTGTTTGCCACATAGACTTCCTTCGTAATCTCTCGCAGACAGTCCACAATGACCTGTCTCTGGTCATAGATGAACCAATCGTCAAACGCTTCCCATTTCTGTTTCATACGGTCATACCGCAGGCGTTCAGCTTCGGTCAACTGGTCATACGTCCTGCCGCCGAAAGCCTTTTGCAGTTTCTTGTCACACTTTTCATAGCTGTAACCGAAATCCCGCAGTAGCAAGTCGGTAATGTCCTTCCTCAACTTTGTCAGTTGGTGGAAAACCTCAAACTGTGACGCTTTCCGTTTGCTTTTCAGAACAGACATACTTGATACCTCCCCTGCACCCCACAAGGGGGTGCAGATTTAAGATTTAGGATTTAATAGAGAAAGCGGGACGCACCCCAAAAGAGTTAGAAGCGACGTAGTAGTCCGCAAAACCGTTGTAGAAGACAAGGGCGAAACCGGCAGCGGACACTACGTCCCTTAACCAGTAATTAGCCCTGTTCGTGATACGGGACGGTTCCAGTGCGAACAACGGGAACTGACTCTTATCAATGGTGTACAGTGCAGGCACGGTAGAACCGTCAGAAGTAGGCGCAAAGAACTTACCGCCGTACACATTCTGCTCATTCATCAGTTCTACAGTGCTGTCGAACCAGGAACCCGCAGACGGTCTACCATTCGCAACCGTGGTAGTAAGATACTGCCTATGGTTCAGAATGTGTCCAGACCCAAACGCATTGTTGATAATGGTCTTTGCGTCAGCAAGGTTGGTCTTGTACATGGCAGAACCAGTGTAGCCGTCAGTGGTCACGTTACTGGTGTTCATCTGCTTGTTCTCACCCAGGCAGGTGTCCGGGACAATGACCACATGGTGAGTGGTGCAGTTGGTGTCACCCGTATTAAGGTAGTAATCAAACGCAGCAATGCGCCAGTTCACACCGTTAATCACCCAGTAGTCACCAATGTACAGGTCATCAAAAGTACCCGCATTGATAGCCGCCCACTGTTCAGCAGTCACGGACGTACCCAGGTTCTTGCCACGATAGATACCGTTATGCGCTCCCGCACCGGGGAAGGAAATTGCCGTCAGAATTTTATCCAGGGCGGCTTCCGTTGCCCGCAGGTCACTCTTGAGGGTTTCAATAGAAATGCGCTTCACTCCGTTCCCGTCATAGTACAGGAGCATACCTGTATCTTCACAGGTAAGCGTTTCCAGATAGTCAGAGAATTTTCTACTCAACATTGTTTATACCTCCTTATAAATCCATTCTCCAAGAATAGCGTAGCCGTCATCATCAACCAGGACTCCTTCTTCATCGGCTTCGTCCGCAATCAT
>JAFUTW010000015.1 GCA_017484085.1 Clostridia bacterium | reverse complement strand
GTCTTCGATATAGGAAACGCCGCGGCAGCGGGAAATCGTGTTGAGCCCGATGCCGAATTCCGCCGCGTAATACATGTTGCCGCTTTCAAAGCTCTCGATGTAGTCCATCAGCATCCTGCCGTCCGGCGAGTACACGTCCGCCTGCAGGCGCCCGCCCGAAAAGGTGATGTCAACCGGCCGGGACACGAGCCCCAGGTAACCCAGCGAACCGTCGAGCACCAGCCGGCCCTCCGTCTCATGCTCCTCGATGGGGATGTAGACCTCGAAGCTCGCGGAGCTGACGAAGCCGCGGCGCTCCGCCTGGCCGCAGTAGCAGCCGCCCGTCCTGCCCCGCTTGCGGAAGAGCAGGTCCGTGCCCAGCTGCGTCGTAACGCGGATCTCCTGCGCCGGATTCAGCACGCGCAGGATGCGTGCGCCCGTGTGCCTCGTCCACGCCGGGTCCATGCCGATGAACTCGTTCTCCAGCAGGCTGGTCCCGTCCGAGCAGGAGAGCGGCAGCGAGACAAAGCGCGCGCCGGCGTGCACGGCGTCCGTCACCGCGCGCGTGGTGATAAAGGAGTAATCCGTCGCCCCGATGATGGCGTTGGCCCGCTTCATCAGCGGCGCCTGCTCCTCGATGACCGCGCCGTTCTGCACGGCGCCATGCGGCAGCATCACCGTCTTCAGCACCGCGTCCGCCCCCAGGGCCCAGCGCTCGAAGGCTTCCGCCTCCCGCAAATGGGTCTCGTCGGTGATCAGCAGGATGAGGTCGTCCCGTTTGACGCCCAGCCACCGGTTCAGGATGATGGAAACCCCTGTCTGTATATCCATATGCATGCGCCCCTTCCATGACGGTTATTATATGCTAACTCTGCGTTAAATTCAACAATTGCCGCATAACTTGACGGTTTTGCACAATCGTGCTAGAATTTGGGCACTATCGCCAATGGAGGGGGAAGACCCATGCGCAAGCCTGCAGAATATGATTTCAGCTCGCCCATCCGCATCGTCCGCCCCAAGGCGAACGGACTGGACATCATGTTCTACACGATGCTCGCCAGCGTCCTGCTCGCGGCGATCCTCATCATCCTGTGCTTCAAAGGCGGCGTGTTCGGCGTCTACTTCGATCTCTGGCGCGTCCTCGTCAGCATCCCGCTGATCCTGCTGGTCCTGCTCCCCCTGCAGCTGCTGCGCGAGCTGCGCGTCTACCCGCCGAAGCTGGCGAAACAGCCCCAGTGGACGCTGGAAGAGCTGATGCGCATGACGGGCAAGGACGAGAAGGAGACCCGCCGCATCATGACGCGCGTGCTGGAGAGCGCATTTGTCGTGGATCCATCCTGCGTAAAGCAGGTTTGAATCAAATATCATGAGGAGGGAAAGATATGGAAATCCTGAAACTCATCGGCGTCCTGATCGTCGTCATCGGCTTCGCGCTGAAGCTTGACACGATCGCGACGGTGGTCGTTGCGGGCGTGGTTACCGGTCTCGTCGCCGGCATGACGCCGCTGGCCATCCTGGAAACCCTCGGCGCATCCTTTATTACCAACCGCACGGCGACGCTGTTCGTGCTGACGCTGCCCTGCATCGGTATCTGCGAACGCTTCGGCCTCAAGGAGAAGGCGATCGACTTCATCCGTTCCATCAAGAACGCGACGACCGGCCGTGTCATTCTCATCTACCAGGCCATCCGTACGCTGGCTGCGGCCTTCTCCGTCCGCCTGGGCGGCCATCCGCAGTTCGTCCGTCCTGTCGTGGTGCCCATGGCTGAGGGCGCTGCCATGGCCAAGTACGGCGAGATCGACGACGCCACCAGCGACGTCATCCGCGGCGCGAGCGCGGCTGCCGAGAACTACGGCAACTTCTACGCGCAGAACTGCTTCATGGGCGCTTCCGGCACCCTGCTGATCGTCTCCACCCTGACCCAGCAGGGCCTGGATGTCACCGCGCTGCAGATCGCGCAGTGGTCCATCCCGATCGCTGTCATCAGCGTGATCGTCGGCGCCTGGCGCAACCTGACGCTGGATGCGAAGCTTGAAAAAATGGCGAAGGGAGGCAAATGAGTATGACACCTGCACAGATTGTTGCTGAATTCTTCTATACCCTCATCGGCCTGGTCTTCGTGCTTGTGGGCGTCAAGGCCCTCCGCGATCCCGGCGCGCAGAAGAAGGAAACCACCGCGGCCTTCTGGTTCGTGCTGGCCTTCACCTTCATCCTGGGCAACTACCTGCCCAAGTGGATCACCGGCCTGTGCGTCATCGCCCTGGCTGTGCTGACCGCGATCAACGGCGTCCGCCAGAGCGCGAACGACGTGCCCGATCCCAAGGCTGTCCGCGCTTCCGCTGACAAGCTGGGCTACAAGGTCTTCATCCCGGCGCTGTGCCTGGCGCTCGTCGCCGTCGTGGCGGCTACCCTGGGCGGCTCCGTTCCCAGCCTCAACTGGCTGACCGCCAACAACGCCATCGGCGTTTCCGGCGTCATCGCCCTCATCGTGGCGATCATCCTCTTCAAGGCGAATCCCGCCTATGCCGTCAAGGACGGAACGCGCCTCATGGACAACGTCGGCCCCATCGGCATCCTGCCGCAGCTGCTCTCTGCTCTGGGTGCTCTGTTCACCGCCGCCGGCGTCGGCACGGTCATCGCCAACGGCGTCAGCGCCATCATCCCCGAGGGCAGCAAGCTCATCGCCTGCGCCGTCTACTGCATCGCCATGGCGCTGTTCACCATCATCATGGGCAACGGCTTCGCGGCCTTCTCCGTCATCACCGTGGGCATCGGCATCCCCTTCCTCATCGCGCAGGGTGCCAACCCCGTGGTCGTCGGCGCGCTGGGCCTCACCGCGGGCTACTGCGGCACGCTGTGCACGCCCATGGCGGCCAACTTCAACATCATGCCGGCCGCTCTGCTGGAAGTGAAGAACAAGTACGCCATCATCAAGAGCCAGCTGCCGGTGGCCATCATCATGCTGGTCATCCACATCGCGCTCATGTACTTCTTCGCTTTCTGATCCCGCATTCACCCCTGCCCGTCTCCCCTGCGGAGGCGGGCATTTATACAGGAGGAATACCATGAAAATCCTGCTTACCGCCTTTGAGCCCTTCGGCGGCGACGCGATCAACCCCGCCCAGGAGGCCGTGGCCCAGGTAGCGGACCAAATCGGCGACGCCGAGATCGTCAAGCTCTCCGTGCCCGTCGTCTTCGGAAAGTCCGTTGAGGTCGTCCGCCGGACGATGGAAGCCGAGCGCCCGGATGTCGTTCTGTGCATCGGCCAGGCCGGCGGCCGCTTCGGCCTCACCCCGGAGCGCGTGGCTATCAACATCGACGACGCGCGCATCCCCGACAACGAGGGCAACCAGCCGCTGGACAAACCGATCTTTGAGGACGGCGCCCCGGCTTACTTCACCAGCCTGCCCGTCAAGGCCATGGTCGCCGCCATCCGCGAGGCCGGCGTGCCCTCCAGCCTTTCCTACACGGCCGGCACCTTTGTGTGCAACCACCTGATGTACGGCGTGCTCTACCACATCGCCAAGTCCTTCCCCGGCACGCGGGGCGGCTTCATGCACGTGCCCTTCCTGCACGAGCAGGTGATGGCCAGGCCCAACACGCCCAGCCTCTCCACCGAGGACATCGTGCGCGGCATCGAAGCCGCGATCGGCGCGATCCTCGCCAATGAAGAGGACGCAAACCACGTGATGGGGCATACGCATTAACTTTTAAGTTTTCACCTCAAAACGATAAGGCTGTCTCACAACCCATAGAAAGCACAATTCATTCCGAGTAAACCTCATCAGTCAGGGCTTCCGCCCTGACAGCTTCCCCTCCCAAGGGACGCCCTGAGGGTGTAAAGGGGAAGCCAAGGCTTACAAGGAAATCTTGCCTTCCCCTTTAGGGGAAGGTGGCTCGCGAAGCGGGCCGGATGAGGTTGACGCTGTGCGTCTTTCTCTGAATTATGCTGCCTATCGGTTAAGAGACAGCCTGTTTTTATTGAATCCTGTTTAATCCGTTTCGAGGTAGGCGCCCTTCATCGGGGAAGCCGCCAGCCGGGTGAACAGCCCCAGCACGCCCCGCGTATACTTGGGCGGCTTCGGCTTCCATGCCTTACGGCGCTCTGCCAGCACGGCAGCGACCTCCTCCGGCGTCTTTCTTTCGCCACGGATGCCGACGATCTCCAGCTTCCGCTCCCGCACGTTCAGGTAGATGAGGTCCCCCTCCTCCACCAGCGCGATGGGTCCTCCGGCCTGGGCTTCCGGGCTGCAGTGCCCAATCACAGGCCCCGTGGAAGCGCCGGAGAACCGGCCGTCCGTGATGAGCGCGATGCTCCGCCCCAGCTCCTTGTCCGAAGAGATCGCCTCGGAGGTGTAGAACATCTCCGGCATGCCGCTGCCCTTCGGGCCCTCGTAGCGGATGAAGACCGCGTCCCCCGGCTGCACCCTGTGATGCAGCACCGCATCGATGCACGCCTCCTCGCTGTCGAAGGGGCGGGCGCGCAGCACGGCCTCAAACATCTCCTTCGGACAGGCGGTGTGCTTGATGACCGCCCCCTCCGGCGCGAGGTTCCCGCGCAGCACCGCGATGGAGCCCTCCGTGCCGATGGCCCTGTCATAAGGGCGGATGACGTCCTCCCGGGTGATGTGCGTGCCACAGCGGCGGTTTGCCGCCTCCAGCCAGCCCGCGCAGCGCTCGTAAAAGCCGTTCTTTTTCAGCTCGTCCAGGTTCTCGCCCAGCGTTTTGCCCGTCACCGTCATGGCGTCCAGATGCAGATGCGGCCGGATCTCCTCCATGATCGCCGGAACACCGCCCGCGTAGTAGAAGAACTCCGCCGGCCAGCGCCCTGCCGGGCGCACGTCCAGGAGGTAGTGCGCGCCCCTGTGCAGGCGGTCGAAGGTCTCGCCCGTGATCTCGATGCCGAATTCGCGCGCGATGGCGGGGATGTGCAGCAGCGCGTTGCTGGAGCCGGAGATCGCGGCATGCACGAGGATGGCGTTTTCGAAGCTCTCCCGCGTTACGATGTCCCTGGGGGACATGTGCTCCATCCGGGCCAGGCGCACAGCCTGCTGCCCCGCGCGGTACGCGTACTCCATGAGGTCCGGGCTGTTTGCCGGCAGCAGCGCGCTGCCCGGCAGCGCCAGGCCCAGCGCCTCCGCCATGATCTGCATGGTCGACGCCGTGCCGATGAAGCTGCAGGCGCCGCAGGAGGGACAGGCGTTGTGCTTGGCCCATTCCAGCTTGTCCTTGCCGATCTCGCCGCGCTCATACTGGGCGCTGTACATGCCCAGCTGCTCCAGCGTCAGCAGATCGGGGCCGGCCGCCATCGTGCCGCCCGTCATGACGACGGAAGGCATGTTAAGGCGCGCCAGGCCGATCAGGTTGCCCGGCATGCCCTTGTCGCAGCTGGCGATGAAGACGCCCGCGTCAAACGGCGTCGCGTTGCCGTGGATCTCGATCATGTTCGCGATCATCTCGCGGCTTGCCAGCGAGAAGTTGATGCCGTCGTGGCCCTGGCTCTCGCCGTCGCAGATATCCGTGCAGAAGTACCGCGCACCGAATCCGCCTGCATCCGCCACGCCGCGGCGGGCCTGTTCCACCAGTTTGTCCAGATGGCCGGAGCCCGGATGGCTGTCGCCGAAGGTGCTCTCGATCATCACCTGCACCTTGCCAAGGTCCTCCGGCTTCCACCCCGTTCCGATCCGCAGCGGATCGACCTCGGGGGCAAGCTCTCTCAGTTTCTGACTCGGAAGCATCGTCAACTCTCCTTATCCTTTCTTTTTGCCCAGCGCCGCTTTGATCTTTCCGCCGAACAGGTTATAGAAGATGAAGGCAAACGCCACCACCAGCAGTACGCAGGAAGCCGGCCTGGTAAAGAAGCTCGCAAAGCCGTTCCGTGAATAGCTCATAGCGCGGCGGAAGTTCGTCTCCAGCAGCTCACCCAGCACGTATGTCAGGATGAACGGCGTCGTCGGCAGGCCCGCCCAGGCCATAAACACACCGATGCCCATCATCGCGAGGGTCAGGATGATCGCAAACAGGTTGCCGGAGCTGACATAGGCGCCCAGGAAGACCAGAACCGTGATGATCGGATACAGATAATGATACGGGATTTTCAGGATGCTGGGGAAGATCGGCATGCCGATGACTTCAAAGATCAGCACCATCAGCGCACCGACCATGCACGCCAGGTAGATCATGTAAACGACGGACGGATAATTGCGGATCATCAGCGGGCCCGTGATGACGCCCTGCACCGTCAGCGCGCCGAGGAGCAGCGCCGTGGAGCCGTCACCCGGGATGCCCAGGGAGATGAAGGGGATCAGCGCGCCGCCGACGGAAGCATTGTTGGCGACCTCAGGCGCAATGACGCCGTCAATACAGCCCTTGCCGAACTCCTCCGGATGCTTGGACGAACTCTTGGCCGCTGCGTAAGCCACGACGTTGGAAAGACCGGAGCCCATGCCGGGGAGGATGCCGATGAGAAGGCCGATCGCCCAGGAGCGGATGATGTTGAAGACATTGCCGGCCAGATCCTTGCCCGGCCAGCGGAAGCGGCTGACCTTCACGATCTTGGAGGTATCCGCCTTCGCGTTTTTGCCGTACTCCAGCAGGATGGTGCTGCCCGCGAAGACGCCGAGGAACATGCTGGTCAGCGGGATGCCGCCGGACAGATAATAACTGCCGAAGGTGAAGCGCGGCGTGCCGCACACGGGCGCCAGGCCCATGCACTTGATAAGCAGCGCGATGCCGGCTGCCATGAGGCCCTTGAAGATGTTTTCCCTGGACAGGGCGACAATGAGGGAAATCGCACAGAAGCTGAGCGCGAAGAATTCCCAGGGGCCCATCTTGATGGCGATGGCAGAGATGACCGGGCAGGCCACCATGCACACCAGCATGGACGGGACCGTTCCGATGAAGTTGGCGACCGTACAGGCGGAAAGCGCCCGGACGGGATCGCCCTTCTTGGTGAACTCATAGCCGTCATAGACGGTGGAAACCGAAGCGACATCGCCCGGTATGCCCATGAGTACGGAGCCGATATAGGAGCCCGACGTGCCGCCGATGTAAATCGCGCACAGGAAGGCGATGGAGATGACGGGATCCAGCTTGTAGGTCAGCGGCAGCACGAGCACCGTGAGGATGCCGCCGCCGAGCCCGGGGATCGCACCGAAGATGATGCCGGAGATGACGCCCGCGAACATCAGCGCCATGCACAGCGGCGACGCCAGGGACGCGAGTGCGCCGAGAACGTAATTCATAAACAGTCTCCTCCCTTACAGCAGGATGCCCTTGGGCACGTTGGTCTTGAGCATCACGGCAAACAGAACGTAGACGACCGCAGTGACCGCAACGGCATAAATCACCCGCACGGGGATGGAAACAGGATTCTCCCCGGAAAACATCGTCATCATGACAAAGAGAAGAACGGGGGTAGCCACCACGAAACCGAACAGGTAAAGCAGCAGTACATAGCCGACAAAGGCCAAAAACAGCCGGAGCACCCGCATCCACTGCTGCTTCGTCATAAACAGCTCCTGGGGCTCATCCTTCTTCAGAAGCAGACCCAGCCCGCACAGCACGAGCAGGCCGCCGGCGACAGCCGGAAAGACGCGCGGACCCGGGTCGCCCATGGAGACTGCCATTTTTGCAACCTTGATGTAAAATGTTCCAACCAGCGTAAGCGCCCCCAGGACGAGCGATACGAGGCCGATAATCCTATCCTTGCTCATGCTTTCTCCCTCTTTGAAAGAAGGGGGTGCTGTGCACCAGCACCCCGATCAGTTGACTTACTTTGCTCAGCGGTTCTCCACGTCGTATCCGGCGAGGCCGCAGACTTCCTTGATGGTCGCGCAGTGATTGACCCAGATTTCCTTTGCTTCCTCAGCATTGTAATGCGTATAGCCCATGTTCATCTTGGCCAGCGCATCGAGGGTCTCCTGATCCTCGGCGATCTTTCCGAATACTTCGTTGACCTTCGTCACGAGTTCGGGATCCATGCCCGCAGGCCCAAGGACGATCATCGTGGGCTTGAAGACGACGTCGTAGCCGAGCTCGGTGAAGGTGGGAACGTCGGGCACAAAGCTGCTGCGCTCGCTGTCGCACAGCGCCAGGCAGATCATGTCGCCGGATTCAGCGTACTGAGCTGCCGCGTCCGCACCAATGAAGCAGGCATCGATGTTGCCGCCCAGCAGAGAGATGATGGTGTCCGCCTGGCCGCCGGCATCCACAAAGCGGGCATTCAGCTCGGCGCGCTCATTGAACAGCAGGAACTCCAGCTGGCCGAAGCCACCGTTCTGGTTGCCGAAGAATACGCCGGGATGCTCCTTGCAGTAAGCTACGAACTCATCCAGTGTCTTATAAGGCGCCTTTGCAGGCACACACAGCACGTCGCCGGTGCCGCCGTTGGGGACGTTAGCGATGACCGTGAAGTTGGCCTCGTCCGCCGGGTTAAAGTCATATGCACCCTGGTAGTACTGGATGCCCATGGTGCTGTGGTAGAAGAGCAGGGTGTTGCCGTCCGGCTGGGCGTTGCGTACGGATTCGAAGGCAACGGTGCCGTTGCCGGTGGAGTCGTTGACGACGGTGAAGGCCTCACCCGTAGCCTTCTGCAGGCACGCAGTCAGGATACGGGCAAAGTTATCCGTTCCGCCGCCGGCGTTTGCGGCGACTTTAAAGGTTACGGTGCCTGTCGGCCAGTTCACTTCCGCGAGGCTGCAGGCAGCGAGGCTCAGCAGAGCCAGAGCGAGGAGCGCGACGAGAATCTTCTTCATGGTTTTCTCTCCTTTTGTTTTATTCATCTTCCAGCTGGACGCTGGTTTGAACCGTGTACCATTTCCCCTTCTGCGGGCAGACCACAGCGGTCTGCGGCGCAAGGGCGGCCGTCTTTTCCACCGTTTCCCGGATGACCTTCATTCCCTCTTCCCCCTGCTCCGTGAAGAAGTCATGGTGGTGCGGGAAGATGAACTGGCCGCCGATGGCCGCATACAGCCTTGCAATATCATCCGTGCTTTCACGCGGGAGCTGCGCGATCGTCACATGCGGGCGGAAGAGCGCCGCCTGGCGGATCGCCTCCTCCGTTGCGCCGCCGCCCCAGATGAGCAGCCGTGTGTGATCCGGAAGCTCCAGCAGATAGATCATGTACTCGTAGCTGCCCAGCATGTTGAGCCGCTGCGTTTCAGGCACGAGCCCTTCCTTTCTGATGTTTTCCGGCCAGCGGGAAGGTCTGTCAAAATCACCGAGCTTCGTGTGTTTGCCGCGGTAGCAGGTCAACCGGAAGTCTTCGTTTTCGATCACGTCTCCCGGAGCCGTGAGGAAAAGGCGGTAGCCGGGGATATCGCAGCAGGAGGCCAGCTCGATCCCGGACACCTCTCCCGCAAAGATTTTGGAATCAAAGCGCTCCGAGACCCGGGAGAGGCCGAGCACGTGGTCAAAGTGCGTATGGGAGATCAGGATGTAATCCGCTTTTTCGACGTCGCTGTAGGACAGCGTACTGTAGCGGCTTTCGTCGATGTACGGATCGACGAGGATCCCCTTCCCTCCGGGCAGGTGGATCTCATAGCATGCGTCGTTGAACCAGCGGATGCGTAAGCCGTTCGTCTTCATCTGTGCTCCCCTCTCTGCTTTTATCATAATACGTAATACGTATGATGTTTTATGTGCTCATTTTACATCTTATTATGGGTTTGTCAATGGGATGAATTTTGTTTCGTCGGTTTTTATATTTATATTGTATGCAATTTATATATCATTTATAATTGAAAGCCGTGCCTCCGGCACGGCTTTCAATCGTTTTGTACAGCTATCCTTACTTTTCGTCCTTCATGGCCTCAATACGCGCTTTGTTGGCGTACAGATGTTCCAGCATCGCGGCACGCGCCCCTTCCGCATTTCCGGCACAGATCGCCTCGGCGATCCTGCGGTGCTGCCGCACGGTTTCATCCACGAGGCTGTTGCGGCTCAGTCTTCCAAACAGCGTCACGCTGAAAGTGATGATGGGGATCAGCTTGGGCACCACCGCATTGTGCGTGCATTCCGCGATGCACTGATGGAATTTTTTATCCTCTTCCAGGTGATCGATCCCCCGGCGGATGAGCTCTTCCACCTTCATGCACTGCGCCATCATCCGCTCCAGGTCCGCTTCATCCGCGCGCTGCGCAGCCAGCGAGGCGATCCAGGGCTCCATCTGGATGCGGATCTCCAGCAGATCTCTGGCCAGCGCCGCATGATCGTGACGGTACGAAAGGCCCAGCGGATCGTCGATCTCCCCCGTCTTTTCCGCCACGAAGGTGCCCCGCCCCCGCTGCACGGAAAGGATGTTTCTGGCGACGAGGATCTTCTCTGCTTCGCGTATGGTTCCCCGCCCGACTCCCAGCTGTTCGCACAGTTCGAATTCGTTGGGCAGCTTATCGCCCGAGGCGAGGTTATGATCCAGGATGTACTGATTGATGCGTTCCGCCACTTGCTCCGCGAGCAGCGAGCGCCCTGTCTCCCGCATTGCGTCCAGTTGAATCGTCGTTGCCATTGCTTTCCCACCCGTCATACGTATGATGACTGATTGTATCACAAACCGGGCAGCGTGTTCCAGTCTCTTTGCCGTTGTTCATCCTACAAAATATCTGTGCAGCCATCCCACTGCAGCAGCCGCACCCTCACCACTCTGCGACCGTACCATCCTTATCCCGCCACAGCGGGTTGTGCCAGTCGTGGCCCTGGTTCTTTACTTGTCCGAATCGTTTCAGCCGCACATCGCGAGGATCGCGTAAGCGTAGATCCGGGCGGCGCGCTTGAAGTTTTCGATGTCGATGCTCTCGTTGGCCTGGTGCTCCAGCTCCGGCTCGCCCGGGAAGAGCATGCCGAAGGCCACGCCCTCTTCCAGATGCCGCGCGTAGGTGCCGCCGCCGATGGCAAAGGGCTTTTCCTCCACGCCGCAGATGCCGTTGTACACCGCCATCAGCTTCTGCACGAGTTCGGAGCTCTCCGCGACGTGGTGCGGCACGCTGTTGCGGCCCGGCTGCAGCACGTAGCCCGCGGGCGCCAGACGCTTGGCCACCGTCCTGCGCACCGTCTCGCCGTCGAACATCACGGGATAGCGGCAGTCGTAGGTCACACTCAGCTTTCCGCCTGACAGGCTCAGCAGCCCCAGGTTGATGGTCAGCGGGCCGGAGACGGCGTCCTCGCCGGAGATGCCGAGGTTCACGCCGCGGTCGCCCTCGCAGGAAGCCTCGACCAGCAGATCCACCTGAGCGCCGCCGATCTCCAGCTCATGCAGGACGCAGAGCAGCATCTTGGCCGCATTGCAGCCCTTTTCAGGCATGGAGGCGTGCGCCGGCACGCCGGTGACGACGATGCGCGTGTTGCCGTCCTCCAGCGAGGTCTCGATCTCGCAGTCGTCGGACAGCGGACGGAAGACCTCCGCGGCCTCCGCGCGCACGTCCCCCGCGACCAGCGCCGAGGCCCTGCCGGGCACCACATTGCAGCGCGTGCCGGAGACGAGCTCCATAAGGCGCGCATCCTGCACCGGCGCCACGAGCTCCATCGCGGTGATGCCCTTTTCCGTGTTGATCAGCGGGAAGTTGGCATCCGGCGAAAAGCCCATGGCGGGCAGGCCGATCTTCTTCTCGTAATAGGTCAGGTCCTCCATGCCGCACTCCTCGTCGCACCCGAGGATGAGGCGGCACTTGCGGCGCAGCGGGATGCCCGCGTCCACGATCGCCTTCATGGCAAACAGCGCGGCCACGCCGGGGCCCTTGTCGTCCGCCGTGCCGCGGCCGATCAGGCGTCCGTCCACGATCTCGGCGCCGTACGGGTCGTGATCCCATCCGTCGCCTTCCGGCACCACGTCCAGATGCGCCAGCACGGCGATGGTCTCCTCCCCCTCGCCGATCTCGGCATCCATGCAGTAGCCGTCGATGTCCCGGGGATTCATCCCCAGGCGGCGCACATCCGCAAGGGCCGTATCCAGCGCGCGGCGCACGTCCGCGCCGAACGGCGCGCCTTCCTGCGCCTCTGCCCGGACGCTGGGCACGCGGATCCAGCGCTGCAGCGTCTCGATCATATCCGGCTCCAGCGCGCGAAGCGCGGCATCCAGTTTTTCATTTGCGGTAAAGCTCATGATTTTTCCCTCCTGTCAGACTCTTTGCGCCTTATTGTACGCTATTTGGGGAGGGAGGGCAAGCGCTTTTGCAGCGCCGGAAAAAGGAGTTCGGCCCCGGCATATCGAAAACTATATTATTACTCTTTGAAAAGGAGCTGGACTGTATGGGCATGAGAGGCATCCACACCTCGATCAACGATATCCGCAAAAAGGTCTTCGCCGAAGTTGCGCGTCTCTCCTACAATTATAAAGAAGGCGATCTCTCCGAAATGGAGCGCATCCCCTACCGCATCATCCCCGGCGAGGTGTCCACCTACCGGGAGAGCGTCTTCCTGGAGCGCGCCATCGTCAAGGAGCGCATGCGCCTGGCCATGGGCCTGCCGCTGCGCGACGTAACGGAGCACGCGCCCGTATCGACCGGCGCCGAGGAGTGCGTGCACCCCGAAAAGTACTATCAGCCGCCCCTCATCAACATCATCAAGTTTGCGTGCCACGCCTGCCCGGACAACCAGGTCGTCATCACCGACCAGTGCCAGGGCTGTCTCGCCCAGCCGTGCCGGCAGGTCTGCCCGAAGGACGCCATCTACATAAAGCGCGGGCAGGCGCACATCGACCCGGACAAGTGCGTGAAGTGCGGCAAGTGCATGAGCGTCTGCCAGTACGGCGTCATCCTTCGCATGCAGCGCCCGTGCGCCGTCGCCTGCGGCATGAAAGCCATCCGCAGCGACGAGTACGGCCGGGCCGACATCGACCAGGAGAAGTGCGTCAGCTGCGGCATGTGCCTGGCCAACTGCCCCTTCGGCGCCATCGCCGACAAGGCGCAGATCTTCCAGTGCATCCAGGCGCTGCGCAGCGATACGCCCGTCTACGCCGCCATTGCCCCCGCCATCGCCGGCCAGTTCGGCCGCGACCTCAGCCCGGAGAAGATGCGCGCCGCCTTCATGGCGCTGGGCTTCAAGGACGTGGTGGAGGTCGCCATCGGCGCCGACCTCTGCACCCTGGAGGAAGCCAAGGACTTCCTCTCGGAGGTCCCGGAAAAGCTGCCCTTCATGGGCACCTCCTGCTGCCCCGCATGGTCCGTCATGGCCAAGCGGGAATTCCCCAAGCACGCCGAGTGCATCAGCATGGCGCTGACGCCCATGGTGCTCACCGGCCGCCTCATCAAAAAGGAGCACCCCGGCTGCAAGGTCGCCTTCATCGGCCCCTGTGCGGCCAAGAAGCTGGAAGCCAGCCGCCGCACCATCCGCAGCGACGTCGATTTCGTGCTCACCTTCGAGGACGTGATGGGCATGTTCGAGGCGCGGGAGGTCGACTTCACCGCGCTGGAAGCGATGCAGGTGCCCAGCTCCGCCAGCGCGGACGGGCGCGGCTTCTCCGTCAGCGGCGGCGTCGCGCAGGCCGTCGTCAACTGCATCCGGGAGCTGGCACCGGAGCGCGAGGTGCTGGTCGAGCACGCGGAAGGGCTGGACGAGTGCCGCAAGATGCTGATGCGGGCCAAGGCCGGCAAGCTGAATGGCTACCTGCTGGAAGGCATGGCCTGCCCCGGCGGGTGCATCGGCGGCGCGGGCACGGTGGAGCTGATCCCGAAAGCGGCGCAGGAAGTCGAAAAGGTGAAAAAGCTTTCCGAAAAGGCGCACGCCTACGAAAGCTCCTACGAGAGCATCCTGCCGCAGCTGGAAGAATGATCTCACAGGCAGAATAAAACAGGGCTGCCTACATCCAGACGATAGGGGCTGCTGCAGAAACTCTGCAGCAGCCCTCGGCCATCTATAATAGATTTTTGTAATTTTTACGCTTTTTCTATCCTAACACTGAAAAACGCATCACTCAGATGGCCTTTGCTTCCAGCGATTCCGGATCCAGCAGAAATTCATAAGCACTCATAGTCAGGATTCCGTCATCATCATAAAACGTCGGCACGATGTCGCGCGTAATGACTATTCTTTTGAATGAATCGTCGATCTTTTTAAAAGGCCGGGTTTCCTGCCTTCTTTTTTGCTCATCCGGCAGTGAATAAGCGGATTGGATATAAATCTTCTGCGATCCGAGATTGCAGACGAAATCTATTTCCAGCTGCTTGTGTACCAGCCTGCCATCGTCTCCCTTTTCCAAGGTTGGCACAATACCGACATCAACATGATAGCCGCGCCTACGCAGTTCATTGTAGATAACATTTTCCAAGGTGTGCGTCTGTTCAAACTGCCGGAAACCAAGCCGGGCATTACGAAGTCCCAGATCCGTGAAATAGTATTTCTTCGGCGTTTCAATATAAGCCTTGCCTTTAATATCATAACGCACCGCGCTTTCCAGCAGGAAAGAATCCTCAAAATAATCCAGATATCTCTTTATGGTCGGTGCCGTGATTTTTGAATTCTTTACGCTTCGGAATGTGTTTTTCAGTTTTTCCGGGTTCGTTAACGAGCCAATCGAAGAGGAGAGCACATTTAACAGATCTTCCAGTTCACCCGGTTTCCGGATCCGGTGTCTCATGACAATATCGCTGATATAAATCTCTCTGAACAATCCTTCCAGCGTTCTCGCCTTATCCTCTGCGTGATCGCGGAGCACAACCATCGGGATGCCGCCATAAAGCATATACTGTGTCAGGCCTTCATATTTATCACCAGTATAAACCGTCATGAATTCAGAGAAACTGAGCGGATACATACGGATTTCATCGCCTCTTCCGGCAAACTCCGTAATAATATCGCTGGACAGGAATTTTGCGTTGCTCCCGGTCACATACACATCCATATTGTCTCTGCGCATGTAACCGTTCAGAACCGTTTCAAAGGAATCCAGCAGCTGAACTTCATCCAGCAGCAGATAATACATTTCCTGATCTGTGACCCTGCTGCGAATGTACTTCACAAAGTATTCGGGATCCGCACCGCCTTTTTTCTGTGCTACCAGAAGGTTTTCGCCAATCAGTGACAAATCATCAGCTGAGTCAAATGCAAAACGGATGATATGGTCTTCCGCTACACCGCAGTTCAGCAGATACCGATAAAAGAGGGTATTCAGCAGATAGGATTTACCGCATCTCCTGATCCCCGTGATCACTTTGACAAGGCCGTTATTCTGTCTTGCAATCAATTGATTCAGATATTGATCCCGCTTGATTTCCATGACAATCCCCTTATAATAGATTTTTGTATATTTTACGCTTTTTCTATTATAGAATAGCAAATTCCGGAATAATTTCAAGTGTCTTATAATAGATTTTTGTTATTTTTTCGCTTTTTCTATTTTAGAATCCCGTGACAATAAAAAACTGCTGGAAGGCATGGCCTGCCCCGGCGGGTGCATCGTCATCGCGGGCACGGTGGAGCTGATCCCGAAAGCCGCGCAGGAAGTCGAAAAGGTGAAAAAGCTTTCCGAAAAGGCGCACGCCTACGAAAGCTCCTACGAAAGCATCCTGCCGCAACTGGAAGAATGATCTCACAGGCAGAATAAAACCGGGCTGTCTCACAAATGTGGGGCAGCCCGGGTCTGCTATAACAGCACCTTTCCGAACAAACTCTGATGCTTCTTTTTTCAGTACTGAAGCTATTCTATCATTTTCCCGCAGCTTGAATGAGATTATGGTTTATTTGGCTCATAATATATACATAGTATGCATAGTCTCCATCGGTCAACTTGCTCTCATCTATTGCATCAATAGATTGGGATACCGAGTTAAAGCGTGCGAGCACCTTAAGATACTGCGCTGAACTCGGATTCTCTATTACCTTAATGTATTCATCATAGGCAGACTTATACTCATCCATTGTTTTCTTGAATTGCTGGTGAACAACAACACTTTTCCCGCCAAGTTCCACTGTTACTGTTTCACCTGCAGCCCAATCTGTCAGAACCCTTGTTCCTCTGCCAGGAATCACGTTATCAACGATTGAATTGATCTGTGAGATAACCGGATTTCCGCTTGCAAAAAAATCTTTAAGCAGCTTTCCGTTGTTTACTGTGCCAAGAACCATGGTCGCAGCAAAAACGATGATGCACATCAGCAACGCGCAAAAGAAAGAGCGTGCAAAGTTTCTTCGATTGATATTCTTTTTACTGAGGGCAAATATAATCAGCATTAAAAAACCGATTACAGGAATACAGAACAGCACGGTATACCAAAAATATCCCCATGAAGAAATCGGCTTGAATTGTGGTTCTCCGGAATACCCATACTTATTGTTCATCTTTGTCATCACCTTTATATTTAATCAATGGATTCAATCGTGCAAGAACCTTCAGAAATCTGGAGAGCAGTTTTTTCCTCCAGTTTCAATTCTACAGTGTCGCCAGCCTTCATCGAAACCGAGCGCAGAACATCTCCATAGTCACCCAATATCTCAACTTCCATTTCACTCAGATCTCCCATCATATTTCCTAATGAAGAAAACAAGGAAGACCAGTTCCCGTCCGAGCTGTCATCCAGAGCGTCATATGCGCTTCCCAGTGAACTATACGCACCGCCAATTCGCTCTCCTTCTGTTTCAAGGCAGGTAATCAAATACTTTCCTGCAGGTATGTCTTTTCCGATGATATACTTTCCATCCCGCAGTTTTTTAGAGATCGCTTCTTTTTTTGTATTACTCGATGCTGCAGCCATTTGTTCATCGGCAGTTTCAACGACAACAGTAAAGCTCACGCTTTTTTCACTGCCGTCTATCGTCATCGCTGTTATGGTAGTTTCGCCTGCACCAAGTGCCACGACATCCCCGTCACTATCGATATAAGCAATTTCAGGATTCTTACTGGTCATCTCCAGTTCAGGGTTTGTCGCATCCTTCGGGCTAATTGTGAACTCCGGTGTGATTGCATCACCTGCTTTTAACTTGTATCGTTTGGTACTCATTTTTACAGAGGCTACCGGTACATATACTTCTACTGTGCAATCCTCTTCCAGTTCTGTCCCATCCGAAAGCGTCACAAAGCAGGTTATCACTGCCGTTCCCGGTTTCACAGCGGTAACAGTTCCATTTGAACAGCTTGCAATTGTCTTGTCAGAAGTACTCCATGTAAACTTGCCAGCTTTAACCCCTTCTTCCATATCAATGACAGAAGGTGACAGCTTCTTAGTTTTTCCTTTTGCCAGCAGAATTTCAGTTTCACTCAGGACGATTTTTGTCTTCAGTCTGGAGCGTTGCTCTGCTTTTATGGCATCCAATGCCTGTACCAGTTCATCATCTGTTGCAGTCGAAAAATCGAGATTGATCTCTGCAAGTGTATTGAAAGACATTGCCGTAAATACCAACAGCAACAAAGCAAGTATTCTGATTTTCATATCGTATTCCCCTTTCTTCGTATTATTCTTATTAATTATAACTACGTATGGTATTGAATGCAACGATATTTAATTCTATCTTAATCTTCTAATTGTCGTATAAGTGTACTTCATTTTTAATCCTGTAATGTACTCTATAGCTAACAGATTATAAACAAAGTCTCATATATCAGCCTTTCTCCTCATGCCATATTATTAAAGCACAATTTAGTACAGATATTTACTTATTTCAATAGTAAACATCTGTACTTTATATAATGTCCCCGAAAGGGGGCGATCGGCATGGACTACTGCAAAATCATGCGGGATCTTCGTGAAGATGCCGATCTCACCCAGCAGCAGGTTGCGGATGTACTCGGCACCTCTCAAACCATGTACGCCCGCTACGAGCGCGGCGCAAATGAAATGCCGATCCACCACTTGGTCACTCTCTGCCGGTACTATAAAGTCTCTGCTGATTACCTCTTAGGTCTTGTCCCTGAAAAACAAAAAAAACATGAGAATAACAAATAGCCCGCCTGACAGCATCCCTGTCAGGCGGGCCGTTTTTATATGCACAGTACCGGGATCCGCCCTTCACCGCGGATCCTTCACTCTGTCCCCAACGATCCAGTAATCGCACATACCTTCCCCTCTGGCAAGGGTGTGCTCCCGGAAAAGCCGCCCGTGCTGCAGCCGGAACATGACCTCGTCTGTTGAGCAGAGCGCCGGCATCAGCTCGTCGATCCCCTCTCGCCGGCAAAACTCGCAGATCGGGCAGCGGGTAAAGCAGTAATAGCTCCCGTCCCGGTGTTTGTCTTCATCAAACTGCACCACCCAGTTGACCGGATAGGCGGCGCCGTTCTTCGTATACCACGCTTCATAGCGCCGCATGGACCGTTCCCACTTTTTCGGGGTCCGGTTGAGATCGGTAAGGCCGAAAACGGTGCGAAGCAGCCTGCTTTCCAGTACGTCCGTCATGACCTGCGCCATCCCGTCCGGCGTGATCTTCTTTCCGCTGCCCAGCCACGCGGCGGCAAAGACGAAGGCAAAATAAGCATTCATCGCCATCGGATTGCCGGGCCCCAGGTCATCCGCCCGGGCAAGGAGCCGCCGGTACTCCGCTTTTCCTTGCCGGATAGACTGCGCGGCCAGCTCTTTGCCAAACCGCGCGGCAATGCTTTTCTTTATGATGGGCGCAAACACCGCCCAGTAGATTCCTCTGTATTTCATGCTTCGTTCCCCTGGTCGTCTCCTGTTTTCTCCCCCTGCTGCAGGCGTTACGCCGCGCCCCGTCCCTTGCGCTTGTATCCGCAGTCGCAGTAGGGCCCGCCGGAGGCCAAAGTGTACTGCCGCACAAAATCGCTGACCCCGCCGGCCTCGCTCATTGTGTAATCCAGCCTGCACATCGCCGGGACCAGATCGTAAAGCCCCAGCTCCCGCATCAGCGTGCAGATCCCGCACTTCGTGAACCGCGCCTCGTACCCGCTGCCGTCGGCATACGGCAGGAAATCCATGTTCCAGGAATACGAGTTGCGGTCGGCGGCGCGGAATGCCGCTGTCTGCCGCATCCCCTCAAGATCTCCGTCCGTGAACTTCCGTTTCCCGCTAAGGCGGCAAAACAGGAGCATCGGCTTTGTCATCATCGCGCCGCGGTAGTATTCTGTCGCCTGCTCCACGCCCGGCTTTTCCGGCAGGCTGAGAAGGAAAGCAGAAAACAAAGCGCAGCTCACGATGTTCATCCGGAAGCGGTCGCCTTTTTCAAATACAGGGAGCGCGGCGATGATCTCCGTGTACTTTGCTTTGGCCCGCGCTGCCGTCTGCCGCGCCGCCGCGGGATCAAGACGCAGCACGGCCGTGAGATTGCTTCGAAAAGACCGCCCGAACAGGAGCCACATGCCTGCGGGCATACCGCTGTACTTCATTGCCGATGAAACTCCTTTTTATCCATTAAACCGCGCTTGCCTGCCGCCGTCCTGAAACCGGTGACCGGCAGGTGTTAGGATCACAAAACAGAAACAGTATAATCCTTTTCCCGGAGAAAACAAGCGAAAAAACAAACAAATCCCCGCCGCATTGCGCTCAAAGGGATCCATGCTTTATAATTCTCTCATTCAGATAACAAACCGACAGATTCAAAGGAGACAGCCATGGACAGACTCCGCATCGCCATCATCGGCTTCGGCGCGATGGGTCAGGGCCACGCGCGCACCATCCTGACCGAGGTGCCGGAAGCCCGGCTCTCCGCCGTCGTAACGGCCCACGAGGACGCCGTCGCCAACCTCCGCGCCATGCCCGGCGGCGGGGACGTGCGCGTCTTTTCCACCGCAGAGGAGCTTTTCGCCTCCGGCGCCGCGGATGCGGTGATCATCTCCTCCGTGCACCGCCTGCACGCAGCCCAGGCCATAGCGGCCTTCCGCGCGGGGCTGCACGTGCTGCTGGAGAAGCCCGTGGGCGTCACCACCCTGGAAGCGGAGGCCATCGCAGCGGAGGCGGAGCGCACCGGCCTCACCTACGCCGTCATGTTCAACGTGCGCACCTATCCCCTGTGGCGCGAGGTGAAGCGCATCGTCTCCTCCGGCGAGCTGGGCGAAGTGCGCCGCACGAGCTACATCGTCACCGACTGGTTCCGCGCGCAGAGCTACTACGATTCCGCAGCCTGGCGCGCGACGTGGAAGCGGGACGGCGGCGGCGTGCTGCTCAACCAGGCACCCCACAGCCTGGACATCTTCCAGTGGATCTGCGGCATGCCCGTGCGCCTGCGCGCATTCTGCGGGTTCGGCCGCTGGCACGACATAGAGGTAGAGGACGACGTCACCTGCTACATGGAGTACGCAAACGGCGCGACGGGCACCTTCATCTCGACGACCGGCGAAACCCCGGGCACGAACCGCATGGAGATCGCGCTGGACGGCGGGCGCATCCTGGCCGAGAACGGCCGGCTGAGCGTCACCCGCCTCAGCCGGGGCTGCACGGACTTCATCCGCAATTATCCCTCCGGATACGGCCAGCCGGAGGCGGAAACGGAGGAGATCGCCGTCACCGGAAAGCCGGAGATGCACGGCGGCGTCATCCGCGCCTTCACCGCGCATATCCTGCGCGGCGCTCCGCTCATCGCCGACGGGCGCGAGGGCATGGCCTCCCTGCAGCTGGCCAACGGCATGGTGCTCTCCGCGTGGACGGGCGAGACCGTTTCCCTGCCCATCGACGGCAAGCGCTACGCCGCCCTGCTTGCGGAGCACGCCGCGAAAAGCCCGGAGAAGACCGCAAAGCCCATCGTGATGGATCTCTCCAAGTCGTACCAAAAATAAAAAAGCGGGTCTGTCTAAATAACCAGCAATTGAAGGCATAGCGGACAAATGCCTTATATTAACCTCATCCGTCTCGCTTCGCGAGCCACCTTCCCCTCGCCGGGAGGCATCCTCGTTCTTTCAGAACGGGATCAACCCTAAAGGGGAAGGCAAGATGAAAACAAAGCTGCTTCTTTAAGCCTTGCCTCCCCTGAATAGGGGAGGGGGACCGCCGTTAGGCGGTGGAAGGGTTCCTCCCGGTGAACGGGAAACCCCTCAGCCTCGCTTTGCTCGGCAGCTCCCCTGTGAAGGGGAGCCGAGAGCTATAGGAAACTGCTTTCCTGCAACTGTTCAGTTTCTGGTTATCGTGACAGACCCGTTTGTATTCAGTTGGATCAGACCTTTTCCTGTGCGGCCTCGGCGGGGGCGGCGTCCTCACCCTCCCATTTGACGACGCCGTCATCCAGCTGCTCCGCGTAGGCGAGCGGGCCGGCCTTGGCGGCCTTCATGGAGGCGATGGCCACCTCCAGCATCTCGTCTTCCGGTTCCCTCGTCGTGAGGTACTGCATCATGAGGCCCGGCCAGCGCAGCGCCCGCACATACCACGCGTCGCCCGCGTGGGCCAGCCCCTTGAGCACCTCGTAGGAGACGCCCGAGATGACCGGCAGGATGAGCAGGCTGCGCAGCAGCCTCCCCAGGAAGGTCAGCCGCTCGATACCGAAGAGGAGGAACAGCAGCTGATCGGCCACGGACCCGATGAGGATGGAGATGAACATGACGAGGAACAGGAACGCCGTACCGCAGCGCGGGTGCAGCCTGGAGAAGGTCCGGGCGTTTGCCGGCGTCAGTGGGAGATCCGCCTCGTTGCAGTAAACCGTCTTGTGCTCCGCGCCGTGGTACTGGAACACGCGCTTGATGTCCGGCACGAAGGAGATCGCCACCATGTACCCCACGAGGATGCCGATGCGCACAATGCCGGCCACGAGGTTGACCAGCAGGCGGCTTGCGATGACGTGAGACAGCGCCGTGGCGACCGCGGAAGGGATCGCCATGAACAGCCCGAGGCTCATCACGACGGCCAGAACCATGGCGACCGCCATCACGACCTTGTCGATGTCCGCGCCGAACTTCTTCGCCAGCCATTTTTCGAAGCGGCTGGGCTCCTCCTCCATGATGCCCAGCATCTTCGTGCTCTTGTCCAGGGTCTCCATGCCCATCTTGAGCATGAGCACCATGTTGACGCAGCCGCGGATGATGGGCTTGCCCATCCACGGGTGTTTCTTCGAAATCGGCTCCCTGTGGTCGCAGGTGACGTAGATCTTGCCGTCCGGCCGGCGCACCGCGATCGCGATGCTCTCGTCGCCGGGGCTCTGCATCATCACGCCCTCCATGACGGCCTGTCCGCCGATATCCTTATAAGGACAACTCTTTTTGGCCATATATGCCTCGCTTTCCGGAGCCTTGGCTCCTGCGCTCTCTCTGGACGCTTTGAAACGGCCGATGCCGTTCCGGATATTATAAATCCCTCTGTCATCCGTGTCAAATACGCATCCAGACTTCTGACGGGTTTTACATGGCTAATTTCTGTTAATTAATTGACAAATTTGTGCTGCAGCGTTACACTGAAAGGGGATGTGTGCAGACGATCTGTCTCTGTACGCTTCCACTGTGATGAAGAAACCATTCAGAAAGGGTGTAACGTTTGCCGAAATTCGATACCAGTGTACAGGAACTGAAATACAAGGTCCTGAAAGAAGTGGCCCGCCTGGCCAAGGAGGACCGGCTGCAGGAAAACCTGCTCTCCATCCCGGAGACCATCATCCCCGGCCCGGAGCCCACGACCCGCTGCTGCATTTACAAGGAGCGCGCCATCATCGGCCAGCGCATCCAGATGGCGCTGGGCGGCCATCCGGAGAAGAAAAACGAGGTCGAGGTGCTGACCATCGCCTGCGACGAGTGCCCCGTCAGCCGCATGACGGTGGGCGACGCCTGCCGCGGCTGCATCGCGAGGCGCTGCGAGCACGTGTGTCCCAAGGACGCGATCTCCCATCCCCACCATACCGCCGTCATCGACCCCAAGAAGTGCATCGCCTGCGGCAAGTGCGCCAGCGCCTGCCCCTACGGCGCCATCACCAAAAACGTGCGTCCCTGCGAGCGCGCCTGCAAGCCGGGCGCCATCCATATGGATGAAAACCACAAGGCGGAGATCGACGAGGAGAAGTGCGTCAGCTGCGGCGCCTGCGTCTACCAGTGCCCCTTCGGCGCCATCGTGGACAAGAGCTACATCCTCTCCGTCGTGCGCCTGCTGAAGGAAGCCGCCAGCGAAGGCGCCGGCCCGCTGTATGCGGTCATCGCCCCGTCCATCGCCGGCCAGTTCGGCGGCGTCAAGACCGGGCAGATCGTGAACGCCCTCAAGGCCCTCGGCTTCTCGGACGTCATCGAGGCCGCGCTGGGCGCGGACATCGTCGCCTACCGCGAGGCGAAGGAGCTGAAGGAGAAGGGCTTCCTCACCTCCAGCTGCTGCCCCGCCTTCGTCAGCTACATCCGCAAGTTCTACCCCAAGATGGCGGAGCACATTTCCTCCAACCTCTCCCCGATGGCCGCTATCGGCCAGCTGATCAAGAAGGCCCATCCGAACGCTTCCATCGTGTTCATCGGGCCCTGTGTCGCCAAGAAGGGCGAGATCAAGCAGGAGCGGGTGCGGGACATCATCGACGCGGCCATGACCTTCGAAGAGCTCCAGGCGCTGTTCGACGCCTATGAGATCGACCCCGCGGCCATGGAGGAGGGCGTGCTGGACAACGCCTCCTACTTCGGGCGCATCTTCGCCCGCAGCGGCGGCCTGCGCGACGCCGTGGCGGAAGCGCTGAAGGAGCAGAAGGTGACCGACGAGGAATTCCATCTGAACCCCGTCGCCTGCAGCGGCCTGGAGGAGTGCAAGACGGCGCTGCTCAAGGCCCAGCTGGGCAAGCTGCCGGAGAACTTCATCGAAGGCATGGCCTGCGAGCAGGGCTGCATCGGCGGCCCGGGCTGCCTGACGCACGGCGCGAAGGAAGCCAGCAACGTGGACAAGTACGGCCGGCTGGCGCTGGAAAAGAGCATCGAAGACTCGCTCTACATCTGTGAACTCTTGGGCATGCCGGCCGAATAAGCGGCTGCCTGCGGAATATAAGGGAGGATTATCATGGTCAATGTCAGCATCTGCGTCGGCTCCGCCTGCCACATGAAAGGCGCCTACGCCACCACCAAGCTGTTCCGCGAGGAGCTGGAGAAGGCCGGCATCGCGGACAAGGTCCACCTCACGGCCAGCTTCTGCATGGGCAACTGCAAGGACGGCCCATGCGCCAAGGTCAACGACACCCTCTTCCACCACGTGGACGCCGAGCGGGTCCCTTCCCTCATCGCTGAGGAGATCGTGCCCCTGACGCGCGCGTGACGGAGGCGGCGATGAGCATCATCCAGCTGAAGGAGGCAGACTGCCGGAACTGCTATAAGTGCATCCGCAGCTGCCCCGTCAAATCCATCACCTTTCACGACGATCAGGCGCGCATCCTCGAGGAGGAGTGCGTGCTGTGCGGCAAGTGCACCCTGATCTGCCCGCAGAACGCCAAGCAGATCGCCTCCGATCTGGACAGCGTCCGCGCGATGCTGGAGCGCCGGGAGCGCGTCGTCGTCTCCCTCGCTCCTTCCTTCATCGCCGCCTTCCCCGGCTGCACCTTCGAGCAGGTTTCCGGCGCGCTGGGGCGCCTCGGCTTTGCCGCCGTGGAGGAGACGGCCATCGGCGCCACCCGCGTATCGGAAGCGTACGCCGAGATCCTGCAGAACCACACGCAGGACAATCTCATCACCACCTGCTGCCCGACCGTCGTGCGCCTGGTGCAGAAGTACTTCCCCGAGCTGCTGCCCCAGCTGGCGCACGTCGCCTCTCCGGCCGTCGCGCACGCAAGGCTGCTGCGCGAGGCGTACGGGAAGGACGTGAAGGTCTGCTTCATCGGGCCCTGCATCTCGAAAAAACAGGAAGCGAAGGATTCCGGCGAGATCGACGCCGTGCTGATGTTCGGCGAGCTGCACGACTGGCTCCGCCGCGAGGGCATCGACGTGGAGCGCCAGTCCGGCAAAGACGCCCGCCCCATGCACCGCACGATCAGCCGCCTCTACCCCGTGCCCGGCGGCATCATCAAGACCATCCCGCCGGAGCAGCGCACCGGCTATACCGCCATCGCCATCGACGGGCTCGACCGCTGCATCCGCGTGCTGCAGGACATCCGCGACAGCCGCATTTCCGGCTACCTGCTGGAACTCTCCTCCTGCGTGGATTCTTGTGTGGGCGGCCCTGCCATGCACGAGTACGACCGCGCGCCCTCCTTCCTGCTCAGCAAGGAAGCCGTGTACGGCTTCTCCCGCCGCACGGAGACGGGCGCGGAGCCCGAGAGCGAGCCGCTGCACGTTCCCATGAGGGTGGAGTATCCTTCGCTGCACAGCGAGGAGCCCATGCCCACCGAGGAGGAGATCGCGGCCATCCTGCGCTCCATCGGCAAGGTCAGCCCTTCCGATATGCTGAACTGCGGCGGCTGCGGCTACGACACCTGCCGGGAAAAGGCCATCGCCGTCTACCGCGGCAAGGCCAACGTGCGCATGTGCCTGCCCTATATGCGCCAGCGCGCGGAATCCACGGCCAACTCCATCCTGGACAACACGCCCAATGCGCTGATCAGCCTGGATCACGATCTGCGCATCCTGGACTTCAACCCCTCCGCCGTCCGCCTGTTCAACCTGAACCACGACTGCATCGGCATGGAGGCTTCCCTCTTCCTCAACATGGACAAGCTCTCCACGATCCTTGAGACCGGTGAAAACGTGATGAACGAGCGCTGCCGCACCGCCATCTACGATCTCATGGTGGAGCAGAGCATCATCCCCATGCCCAACCACGAGTATCTCGTCATCGTCAAGGACATCTCCGTCGAGGAGGAGAGCCTGCAGGCCATGGAGAAGATGCGCCGGGAGACGCTGGAGACCGCGCAGGCCGTCATCGACAAGCAGATGCGCGTCGCGCAGGAGATCGCCAGCCTGCTGGGCGAGACGACCGGCGAGACCAAGGCCGCGCTGCTGCACCTCAAGGCCAGCCTGAACGGCGGTGAACGCCTGTGAGCTACTTCATGGAAACCAGCTGGGCCAGCCTCAACCACGTGGGCGAGGAGCTCTGCGGCGACAAGGTGGAGATCGTCAAGCAGGATGAAAACGGCATCCTGCTGGTGCTCTCCGACGGCCTGGGCAGCGGCGTCAAAGCCAACATCCTGGCCACCCTCACCTGCAAGATCCTCTCCACCATGGTCGCCGCGGGCACCGACATCCGCGACGTCATCGAGACGGTGGCCTCCACCCTGCCCGTGGACAGGGAGCGCGGCGTCGCCTACTCCACCTTCACCCTCATGCAGGTGGACGGCGAGGGCAACGCCTACTTCGTGGAATTCGACAACCCTTCCCTCATCCTGCTGCGCGAAGGGCGGCACATCGGCCTGCCCTGGCACAATCTGGACATCGCGGGCAAGCAGATCCGCGAGGCCCGCATGAAGCTCAGCCTCGGGGATATGGCCGTCACCTTCTCGGACGGCATCATCCACGCGGGCATCGGCCACAAGATCGACATGGGCTGGCAGCAGGAGAACGTCATCGACTATCTGGAGGCAAACTGGAGCTCTCTCTCCCGTGCCGCCGACGTGCAGCACCGCCTGCTGGAAAAGACCTTTGAGCTCTACGACGGGGAGCCCGGGGACGACTGCACCGTCGCCGCCCTGCACGTCATCCGGCCTGTGCCGTGCTGCGTGATGGTCGGCCCGCCCGTCAGCCCCGCAGACGACGAGAGCGTCGTTAACGACCTGATGAGCTGCGAAGGGCGGCGTGTCATCTGCGGCGGCACCACCTCGCAGATCGTCTCCGCCTACCTGGGGCGCGAGGTCACGATCGACCTCGACTACATCTCTCCGGATGTGCCGCCCATCGCCCACATGGAGGGCGTGGACCTCATTACGGAGGGCGTCGTCACCATCGGCAAGGTGCTGGAGCTGCTGGAGCGCTACAGCGCCGCGCAGGACCCCGCCGTACTGCACTGCGACAGCAGCGGCGCCTCCCTGCTGGCTGCCATGCTCGTGGAGGAATGCACCTCCGTGCGCTTCCTCGTGGGCCGCGCGCTCAACCCCGCCCACCAGAATCCGGACATGCCCATCTCCCTCTCCATCAAGCTGAGGCTGGTCAAGGACATAGCCGATTGCCTGGAAAAGCTGGGCAAGCCCGTCTCCCTGCGGTACTGCTGAAAATGCTATAGCAATCCCTCCGGACAGCCGGAGGGATTGATTTTGCAACGTTGCTTTGCCGGAGTGTGCCGCGCCACTTGAAAACGGTTTCTGTTCCCGCTACAATAGCTCTGGAATCATCACCATCCGGCGCAGACGCCCGGGTCAGGAGGTACATATGCAATATATTGTCGACTGCAAAGCCGCCCCCGGCGGCGACGGCAGCAAGCAGCTGCCCTTCAGGACCATCAGCGAGGCCGCGGCCATCGCCCGCCCCGGCGACGAGGTGCTCGTCCTGCCCGGCATCTACCGGGAATGGGTAAGCCCGGCCAACGCCGGCACCGAAGAGGCGCGTATCACCTACCGCTCCGCCGAGCCGCGCGCGGCCGTCATCACCGGCGCAGAGCCCGTGACGGGCTGGGTGCCGGTTCAGGGCCATCCGGGCTGCTGGGAAGCCCGCGTGCCCAACGCGCTCTTTACAGGCCGCAACCCCTACACGACGAAGGTCAGCGGCGACTGGTTCAACGCCTACTTCCCGGCCCACCTGGGAGAGGTTTACCTGAACGACCGCACGCTCTATGAGGTGACCTCTCCGGAGGGCGTCTATGCCCCCGTGCCGTCGAAGATCTCCTGGAACCCGGACGACTCCCTTCTCACCTGGTACGCTTCCCAGGACGAGGAGACGGACGAGACGGTGCTGCTGTGCAACTTCGGGACGGCGGACCCAAACCGGGAAACGGTGGAGATGAGTGTTCGGGAAGCCTGCTTCTACCCGAAGGCGGAGGGCGTCGGCTATATCACGCTCTCCGGCTTTAAGGTCTGCCGGGCGGCCTGCCAGTGGGCCCCGCCCACCGCTTACCAGGAGGGCATGATCGGCCCGCACTGGTCGCGCGGCTGGATCATCGAGGACTGCGAGGTCTTCGACGCCAAGTGCTCCGGCATTTCGCTGGGCAAGTACCTGCAGCCCGAAAACGACAACAAGTGGCTGAAGACGAAGTACAAGGACGGCACCCAGACGGAGCGCGAGTGCATCTGCCAGGCGCAGGCCGAGGGCTGGACGAAGGAGCGCATCGGCAGCCACGTCATCCGCGGCTGCGACATCCACGACTGCGGCCAGACGGGCATCGTAGGCCACCTGGGCGGCATCTTCTCCCTCATCGAGGGGAACCGCATCCATCACATCAACATCCGGCAGAACCTGGCCGGGGCGGAGATCGGCGGCATCAAGATGCACGCAGCCATCGACGTCATCATCCGGGGCAACGTGTTCCACCACTGCACCCGCGGCCTCTGGCTGGACTGGCAGGCGCAGGGCACGCGCGTCACGGGCAACCTCTTCTTTGACAACACGCTGCCGCACGATCATCTGCTGTGCCGGGAAGCGCTGGTCGGCATCGGCGAGGACATCTTCATCGAGATCAGCCACGGGCCCACGCTGGTGGACCACAACGTGCTGCTGAGCGACCGCGCGCTGAAGCTGCCCACGCAGGGCGTGGCCGTGTGCCACAACCTGATCGCCGGGGCGATCAACGCCGTCGGCCGGGGCGTGAACAACAACTCCATCCTCTACCCCTCCCCGCGCTATACGCCCTATCACATGCCGCACCGCACCGAGGTCGCGGGCTTTATGACCATCCTGCACGGCGATATGCGCTTTTACAACAACATCTTCGCAGGCCGCGCGCTCCGCGCCGGCTGGAAGGACGTCTCCCTGCCGCCCGAGGAGGACGAGTGGAACGACCTGAACCTCACCCCCGGCACCTTCCCCTACGACGATTACCCGACGCAGGAGGAGTGGGAGCGCCAGTTCGAAGGCTACTGCGGCATGGGCAGCGAAAAGAGCGACCGCTATTACAGCCCCCTGCCCGTCTGGACGGGCGGCAACGTCTTCCTGGGCAGCGCGCGTCCCTCCAAAAAGGAGCAGGACTTCGCCTGCGGCGCGCGCGTACCGGCGATCCGCCTGGAGGAGCGGGACGGGCACTTTGTCGTGAAGACCGACCTGTATGAGGATCTCCCCCGCGCAAAGACCGCGCTGTGCACCACCGGCACGCTGGCGCCCGCTTTCGAGCCGGAACAGGCCTTTGAAAACCCGGACGGCAGCCCCATCGTCATGGACCGAGACCTTGCCGGCGCCGCGCGCAGCGAAGAGCCGACACCCGGCCCGCTGGAGCACTGCGCAGGCGAGATCGTGTTCTGACTTTCTTAAAACGGCCAAATAAATGGACTTTTTAAACCTCATCAAGGCAGAGCCTGTGTTCTGACAGCCTTGCCTCTCCCTGACGGGATGTGCGCGGCCATGCACCGCAGAGAGGGCTTGATGAGGTTATCGGGAGGCATCATGCGCCAGTATCATCTTTTCATCAACGGAGAAGCCCAATCCGGCGGCGTTTTCCGTCCTGACAGCACAGAGCGGGAAAACGGCCTCATCCGCCTCTATCCTTCTCAGACCGACCAGGTCTGGGAGGGCTTCGGCGGCGCGGTGACCGACAGCGCGGCCTACGTCTTTTCCCTCATGCAGCCGGAGCAGCAGCAGGAGCTGCTGGACGCGTATTTCGGCGCGGACGGCCTGGGCTACACGCTGCTGCGCGTGCCCATCGACAGCTGCGACTTCTCCCTTGAGCAATATGAAGCCGCGCCGGACGGCGACCCGGACCGCTTCGATATGGAGCGGCCCCTGCGCTACATCCTGCCCATGCTGGAGGCCATCCGGAAGCGGGCGCCGGGCATCACGCTGATGCTCTCCCCCTGGTCGCCGCCCAAATGCTTCAAGACCAACGGAAAGCGGCACGGCGGCGGCAAATGCAAACCGGAGCACTACGCAGCCTGGGCCGAATACATCTGCCGCTACATCCGGGAATTCGAAGACAGGGGTTTCCCTGTCAGCCGCATCTCCCTGCAGAACGAGCCGCATGCCTCGCAGACCTGGGACAGCTGCCTCTGGACCGCGGAGGAGGAGCGCGCTTTCCTCGTCGGCGCCATGAAGCCCGCTCTCGTCCGAAACGGTTTTTCCGGTGTGCAGGTGTATATCTGGGATCACAACAAGGAACGGGTGCTGGAGCGCGCGCTGGAAGTGCTGGACGATGAGGGCCGCAGGGCGGCGGACGGCATCGCCTTCCACTGGTACAGCGGCGACCACTTCGATGCCCTGCGCCGCACGCATGCGCTTTTCCCGGAAAAGAAGCTGCTGCTCAGCGAGAACTGCATCGAATACAGCAAGTTCGACCTGAAGGATCCCGTCCTGCCGCGGAACGCCATCGCCCATGAGATCCTGGGAGACCTGGAGTGCGGGACGAATGCCTTCTTCGACTGGAACATGGTGCTCGACAGCCGGGGCGGCCCCAATTACGTGAAGAACTACTGCCATGCCCCCCTGCTCTACAATGAATCGGAAGGTGTCCTGCGCCGCCAGAGCACCTACGACTCGCTGTGGCACTTCGCAAGGTTTATCGTCCCCGGCTCCCGCAGGATCCTCACGAGCAGCTTTACCAGCGAGGTGGAGACCACGGCCTTTGCCCGCCCGGACGGCGCCGTCGCGCTGGTGCTCCTGAACCGCGGCGCCCGGCGCAAGGCGGCAGTCAGCCTCGGCGGCGAGCTTGCGGAAATCACCCTGCCGGCCCGCTCCCTTGTGACGCTGCTCATCCTTTGACCGCCTGTGCGCGCAAATCGGTGCGGCGGAAGAATAAAACTGTCTTACGATACTCTGTAATCAAATCAAAGCTGCAGCCGGCTCCTGTGCGATCCGGCTGCATTTTCACGTCATTTGCCGCCAAAGGAGGCTTCTCAAAACTGGACAGAATGCGCAGTTTACTCTGCATGAGCAGTGGGCGCTATATAACCGAAATCGTTTTTGCTTCAATTTTTTTGACGGGATTCTGAAAAGAATATCTAAAAAGGGGCTTGCCAAGCGAAAAAGAATGTGCTATTCTATTCCCAGATGAACCAGTGTTTCATAACTCTCTTTCAAAACACTGGCCTGAAGAACGAAAATCTTATAAGGAGGAACCATTATGAAGAAGATCCTTGCACTGGCGCTTGCGCTGACGATGCTGTGCGCAGCTTCCCTCGCGCTGGCGGAGCCGATCACCCTGCAGCTGTGGTCCATCGCGACCGAGAGCGACTCCAGCCATCAGGCGTTCGTCGACGCTATCGCCGCATTCGAGGCTGAGCATCCCGACATCAAGATCGAGCACAGCCCCACCGAGAACGAAGCTTACAAGACCAAGATCAAAGCCGCGATGTCCAGCGGGACCGAGCTCCCCGACATTTTCTTTACCTGGGGCATGGGCTTCCTGGGCGAGTTTGTGGACGCCGGCCGCGTTGTCTGCCTGGACGACTACTATCCCGCCTATGCTGACGAGCTGCCCGAGGCCATGACCGTGAACGTACGCTATGACAACAAGATGTACGGCGTGCCTTACACCATGTCCCTGGTCACCCTGTATGCCAACATGGACCTGCTGGCCCAGGTCGGCTACGATCACATCCCCGCTTCATACGAAGAGATGCAGGCGTGCTGCGAAGCCCTGAAGGGCGCGGGCATCATCCCCTTCGGCGTCTCCGGCAAGGAACTCTGGTGCCTCTCCGAGTATGTTGAGCCGCTGGTCATCAAGTCCGTCGGCGGCGACAAACTGCGCGACATGTACAACGGCGTCGCTTCCTGGAACGACGAGGGCGTCATCAAAGCCATCGCGGCCTTCCAGGAGATGGTCACCAAGGAATACTTCGATCCCAGCGCCGCTGCTCTGGGCAACGACGAAGTGAAGAACAACTTCATCGCCGGCAAGTACGCTTTCTATCAGAACGGCTCCTGGAACAACAAGGACATCGGCGAGCAGGCCAAGTTCGCTGTCCAGGCCGGCACCTTCCCGGTCCTGAACCCCGACGTCACCCTGTATCAGATGATCGGCGGCCCGAACAACACCCTGGCCGTGACCGAGACCTGCGAGCATAAGGAAGAAGCCATCGAGGCCGCCTTCTACCTCGCGAAGTACTTCTCCGACGCCGACTACAAGAGCGGCGCGAACCTGCCCTGCTGGGCTGCCGACCCCAAGGCTGAGGTTGGTCCGCTCATCGTCTCCGCTGCTGACATGGCTGCCAAGGCCGACAACATGGTTCTGTTCGGCGACAACTTCCTGAGCGCCGACGCTGCCAACACCTACCTCGATTACATCGGCCTCGCCTATGCTCTGGAAGTCACCCCCGAAGAGTATGCCGAGGGCCTCGACGCTGACCTCAAATAATCATCGCACCGAGTTGATCCGTTAATCTCATGTAAATGAGAGGATGGCCCTTGGCCGGGGGTAACCCGCAAGGGCCTTCCCTCTCTTTTGCGGTAAAGGAGCCGAAACGATGAAAAGACCGTTTAGCTACAAGCTGAATATCTTTCTGTTTCTGTTGCCTGCGCTGATTCTGTTTATCGGGGTATTGATCGCGCCAATCATCCTGTCCGGCTATTACAGCCTTACCGAGTGGAACGGCCTCAAGACGCCCGTGTTTATCGGCCTTGCCAACTACAGGGAGCTGTTCAGCAGCAAGTCCATCAACATCATGCGGGCGCTGAAGAACGCCATGCTGCTCGCCGTTTTTTCCTGCTTCATCCAGCTGCCCTTTGCCCTGTGGCTCGCCCTCAAGCTCTCCAAGCACATCCGCGGGGAGCGGGTGTTCCTGTCCGTCTTCTTCATGCCCGTGCTGATCTCCACGGTGGTTATCGGCCAGCTGTGGCTCAAGATCTACAACCCCGATTACGGCGTGCTGAACATGGTGCTGCGGGGGCTGGGCCTGGAAAGCTGGACCCGGATCTGGCTGGGCAACAAAGCGACCGCCCTGGGCGCCTGCTTCGTGCCCATCCTGTGGCAGTATGTGGGCTATCACATGCTGCTCATGTACGCGGGCATCAAGGGCGTGCCGCCGGAGCTCAACGAGGCGGCCATGCTGGACGGTTGCACGGAAGGCCAGGTCAACCGCTATATCATCATCCCGTACATCCGGCCGATCCTCAGGGTCAGCGTGATCTTCGCCGTCACCGGCTCCCTTAAATCCTTCGACCTCATCTACGTGCTGACCAACGGCGGTCCGAACCATGCGACCGAGGTGCCCAGCACGCTGATGATCAGCATGCTCTTCCTGCGCAACCGCTACGGCATGGGCAGCACGATCGCCGTGATGCTGATCGTTCTGTGCTTTGCCTTCGCGCTGCTGATCAATATGGCGTTCAAGGAGGAAAAGTAAGATGAAACAAAAAGCTTACCGCGCTCCTGACGCGCCCAGGAAGGTCACCGCGTCTTCCGTCGCCGGCGCCGTCATCATGATCCTGTGGACGATCATCAGTATCTTCCCGGTGTACTGGATGCTGACCTTCTCCCTCAAAAACAATCAGGAGATCTTCGGCGAGAACGTCATCGGCGTGCCCCGGTACTGGGTGTGGGAAAACTACACCCGCGCGATGAACACGGGCAACATGCCCCGGTACTTCATCAACAGCGTCATCGTGGCGGTATCCACGATCCTCATCACCCTGCTCGCCGCCGTCATGGCGACCTACGCGATGACGCGGCTGCACTGGAAGGGCCGCAAGACCATGAACAAGTTCTTCATGCTGGGCCTCACCATCCCGATCCACGCTTCCATCGTGCCGCTGTATACCACGCTGTCCCGCATGAAGATGCTGAACTCCTACTGGGCGCTGATCATCCCCTACTCCGCCTTCTCCCTGGCGATGGCCATCCTCATCTGCACCGGTTTCATGGGAGATATCCCCTATGATCTGGATGAGGCGGCTTTCATCGACGGCTGCGGCGTCTGGGGCATCTTCTTCCGCGTGATCGCGCCGCTCATGACGCCGGCTGTGGCGACGGTCGGCATCTACACCTTCCTGCAGTGCTGGAACGAGCTGATGTTCGCCAACGTCTTCATCAGCAAGGACGCGCTGAAGACCCTGCCGGTCGGCATCCAGTCCCTCTCCGGGCAGTATACGACGGAGTGGGGTCCCATCGGCGCCGCCCTCTCCATCGCCACCATCCCCACGCTGCTGGTTTACGTCTTCCTCTCGAAGCGCATCCAGGACAGCTTCATCGCAGGCGCGGTAAAGGGATAAGCGCCTCCGGCATCATCAGATTCACAGCAAAAAGGCTGCCTCACGCCGTACGAAACGGTGATGAGGCAGTCCTTTTTTATGTTTCAAACCATCCGGCTCAGCCCAGCACGGCATCCAGTCGTTTCAGCGCCTCCCGCAGCTGCGCGCGCGGGCAGCCGATGTTGAGCCGGATGAACCCGCGGCCCCGTTCCCCGAAGAACAGGCCGTCGTTCACCTTCACGTGAGCCTGCAGGATCCGGTTCATCAGCTCTTCCTGTCCAAGCCCCAGCGCACGGCAGTCGAGCCACATGAGGTAGGTGGCGTCCAGCGGCGTCACGCGGACTTTCGGCCACCTCTGCGCCGCATGCTCCGCTGCGGTCTCCCGGTTCCCCCTCAGATAGGTTAGCAGGCCGTCCAGCCAGGCATCGCAGTCGCGGTAAGCCGCGCGGGTCGCCGCCAGGGCGAAGATGTTGCCGCTGACAGCCCCGCAGGCGATCATCTCCTTTCCGATTTTCCCGCGGACTTCCGCATCCCTGCAGACGACGGCGCTCTGCTGCAGCCCGGCGATGTTGAAGGTCTTGCTCGCCGCGCACAGCATCACCGCGCTGTCCGCGCCCGGTACCGTCAGGATGCTGTGATGCACCGCCGGCGCATAGACGAAATCCGCGTGGATCTCATCGCAGATGAGCGGCGCATGATACTTTGAGCAGAGCGCGGCCAGCGCCGAAAGCTCCTCCTTCGTCCACACGCGTCCGCAGGGGTTGTGTGGGGAGCAGAAGAGGACCGCCTTCGCCTCGCCGGATGCAAGCTTTTCTTCCATCTCCGCAAAATTCAGGTTCCAGCGCCCGTCCTCATCCTGAACGAGCGGGCTTTCCACCACCCGGCGCCCGCTCTCCTTGATGGAAGCGAAGAAGGGGCCGTAGATGGGCGGATTGATGAGCAGGCCGTCTCCCTCGGCCGTCAGGGCCCGCACGCTGATGCGCAGGCTGGTCACCACGCAGGGGCTCAGCAGCGCGTCCTCCGGGTCAAACACCGTCTGATGCCGCCTGGCCCAGTAGCCGCACAGCGCCTCAAAGTCCTCGTCGCACGGGTGCGTATAGCCCCAGGTGCCCTGCGCCGCGGCACCGGCGAGCGCCTGCTGCACCGCCGGCGGAGAGGGGAAGTCCATATCCGCCACCCACATGGGGATCATGTCCGGGTCGCCCGTCTCCCTGCGCATCTCGTCCCACTTGGCGCAGTTGGTGCCGATGCGGTTGATGCCCGCATCAAAATAGGCTTCGTCAAATGTGTTCATCCTGCTTCTCCTTTATCCTTGATCCATTGTTTATCAGCGTCTGCCGTTTATCCTCATCCGTCACGGCTTTCGCCGTGTCACCTTCCCCATAGGGGGAAGCAAGGCTAAGTAGCTTTGCTGCGCTTTCTCTTGCCTCTCCTTCACAGGGGAGGATTGGTTGACTGCGAAGCAGTCAATCCCGGCCCCGTCTGCTCCCGCAGGCGGGGCCGGGATCAACGGCTCTGCCGTTGACGTATTGGGACCATGCGTCAGCATGGTGGAAGGGTTCCGTAACCCCTCAGTCACCTCCGGTGAAAGCTCCCCTTTCAGGGGAGCCCGGCCAGTCTTTTTCTTTTTTTAAGCCTTCGCTCTCAATATCCAGTACCCGCCGTCCTTTTCGATGACCTCCGCATCGCGGTACAGTCCTTTCAGAAAGGCCAGCGCGCTGGGCGCGCCCTGCTGCTTGCGCACGACGGTGTACAGCGCGCCGCCTGCTTTCAGGTGCGCTTTGGCTCCTTCAAAAATGCCGTATACCACCTGCTTGCCCGCGCGGATGGGCGGGTTTGTGATCACCGCGTCAAAGCTGCCGCTGACGGCTGAGAAGCCGTCGGAGAGCACTGCGGCCGCCTCCATGCCGTTCAGCGCGAGGTTTGCCTTTGCCAGCTCCAGCGCGCGCTCGTTCACGTCCGCCATCGTCATGCGCACGGACGGGTGCGCCGCCAGCGTCATCGCCGTCATCGCGCCCCAGCCGCAGCCCATATCCAGCACCTCGCCCGAAAGATCTTCCGGCAGACAGCGGCACAGCAACTCGCTGCCCGGATCGACATGCTGCTTGGAAAACACGCCCGCGTCTGTCTGAAAGCGCAGCGTTTTTCCGGCGAATTCAAAGGAAAAATGCCGGTCCTCATGCGCGCTTTGCGGATTTTGCGTAAAATAGTGATCCGCCATAAACCCCTCTCACTCCCCCGCGGGGGTGCCGTCCGGCTGCGCTGCCGGTTCCTCCAGCAGGCGCTCTTCTTCTTTCGTCAGTTCTCTCCATTCACCCGGCGCCAATGCCGCATCCAGCCGCAGGCTGCCGATGGCCAGGCGCCGCAGCGCCGTCACCGTTCGCCCTCTCGCGGCAAACATCCGGCGCACCTGATGATACTTTCCCTCCGCCACCCGCACCTGCGCCGTGCTCTCCTCCGGAGCGGAAGAGAGGATGCGCAGCGCCGCAGGCCTGGCCCGAAAGGCGCCGTCCGCATCATCGATCTGCAGCCCCGCCGCAAAAGCGGAGACGTCTTTTTCGTCCAGCGGGCCGTCAACCGTCGCCTCATAGAGCTTGCCCACTTCTTTCCTGGGCGAGATGAGCCGGTGGGCCAGCTGTCCGTCCGTGGTCAGGATCAGCAATCCTTCCGTATCCTTGTCCAGCCTGCCGGCCGGCATGCAGTTCATCGCGCGGTACAGCGGCGGCAGCAGGTCCATCACCGTAGGCTGCTTTGGGTCCCTCGCCGCCGTCAAAACGCCGCGCGGTTTGTTCAGCATCACCGTCCGCTGCGCCTTCCACACCAGCGCCTGCCCGTCCAGGGTCACGGCGCTTTTCTCCGGATCGACCGCCATGCCCGTGTTCCTTGCGGCTACGCCGTCCACCTGAACGCGGCCGGCGCGCAGGAGCGCCTGAACTCCGCTGCGCGGGCACACCGCCAGCATGGAGAGCAGCTTATCCAGCCGCATGCGCGCCATGGCATCCGCCTCCTTCGTTACGAATCATCGCGCAGCACGGTTTTCTGCGCCGCGATCCTGCGGTTATCCTCCGCAATGGCCGCGTAATGCCGGCGCGTCGTGTTGACGTCGCTGTGGCCCAGCACATCCGCCACGAGGTAGATATCCCCCGTCTCCCGGTAGAGGTTGGTGCCGAAGGTGCTGCGCAGCTTGTGCGGGCTGATCTTCTTCTTGAGGGGCGCCGCGACGGCAGCGTACTTCTTTACCATGTTCTCCACCGCGCGCTGCGTGATGCGCCTGCGCTGCAGGGAAAGGAAGAAAGCGTCCTCATGCCCGGGCAGCGCTTCGATCTGTTTGCGCTCCTCCAGATAGGCCTTGAGGGCATCCGCTACCTCGTCGGAGAGATAGAGGATGACGTCCTTGCCGCCCTTGCGCGTCACCACGAAGGCATTCTGCTCAAAATCGAAGTCGTCGATGTTGAGGCCCACGCACTCGCTGATGCGGATGCCCGTCCCCAGGAAGATGGACAGCAGCGCCAGATCGCGCTTGCCCGTGGCGTTGTGGAAGCGCTTGCTGCTCTTGGGCAGGTCGCGCCCCGTCTCCGCCTCGTCCAGGATGCGGGCCACCTCATCCACGTCCAGGCGGATGATGGCGCGCTCGTGCAGCTTGGGCAGGGAGACGAGCTCCGCGGTATTCCCCGGGATCAGCCCTTCCGAATACAGGTATTTGTAGAAGGAGCGCAGCGAGGCGAACTTGCGCTTGATGCCGTACTCGTTGTTGGTCACCTCGCGCGTCACAGGGGCGTCCGGGTCCTCCGTCTCCTCGTTTTTCACATAGTAGGACAGGTAACGCCCATAGCGTTCCAGATCCTTCTTGGTCACCTTTCCGATGTCCTCCGGTGTCACATCACGCGGCGTCTTCCCGCGGCAGGCCGGCACCTCCTCGCAGAGGTACTGAAAAAAGATGCCCAGATCCCGCGCATAGGAAAGGCGGGTCAGCGGGCTGGTCACCTGCTCGACCGCCATAAAATAATCGGCGCATACGGGCGGCAGCTGCGCCTGGAGTTCCCGCAGGCGTTTAGCCCGTTCCGTCTGCATTTCCCGATGAAAATCGTTCGGCATAAATCCTCCGTCTTACCGTTTGCAGCTTCATTTGATCCTGCTTAAGCTTATCACTTCACCCTGCAACTTTCAACGCCAATCTTCTGCAATGATATCCGAAAGCATCAGAAAAAAGCTGCCCGGCCGGACAGCTCTGTTGCTACCGCCCGCCTCAGACGGGCACCTTGATGACCACTTTCTTGACCGGTTTGCAGCCGCCCACTTCGCAGCGGGGCTTGTGCGCGTCTTCCGGTGCCAGGACCACATAGTCTCCGCTGCACAGCAATACCTTTCCGCTGCATGCCGGCTCCTCATAGAACGTGATGTCCTTCTGCGGATCGTACTCTTGTACGGCCTTGCCCAGCACTGCCCTGCTGCAGACGCCGCAGTACTCGGCGCCCTCAATGACGTACTGCACATCGAAATACTTCTCATGCGTCTCAAACAGGCCGTCTTCCCATTTGATCGAGTCATAATGCTGAATGTGCGCCACGACGCCCTCGCCCAGCTCGATCGAGCACTCGGGGAGATCGGCCAGGTCCTTCCGTTTGAGGAACTCAAAGGCCAGGGCGAACTTCTTCTCCCTGAAATCATATTTGTATTCCAGTCCGTTTTGTGTGCAGAACATTTGTCTTCCTCCCTTTCGTTTCCCGGATTCTGTGACGGTTTACCACTAACAGAAGCAGTATAGCACTTCGTACCACGTATCACAACGACCCGGCCCGGAAAACTGTCCTACGCTTCAATCACCACGTGGATCCTGTCGCCGTCCTGTTTTTTCAATGCAGTCCGGATCGCCTTCAGGACGCCGATGATGTAGCAGATGGAACCGTCTGCATTCCTCACGCCCATATTGACGATGCTGCCGTCATAGGGGATGCCGTCAAACAGAGCATGGACCTTCACGCGGCCCTTTCCGAATTCTTCCCGTATATCCCACGGAAAGGCCACGTAAGCCCCGCCGTTATCTTTCATCTCATGGAGAACGGTGTCATATTCGTATCGCTTCCCGTCACTCATCGCAGCACCTTCTCCATCGGTCTTCCCTTTGCCAATTCGTCTGCCAGCTTATCCAGCCAGCGGACTTTCTGCATTAACGGGTCTTCTATGGTTTCAACCTGCACTCCGCAAACGAATACTCCAAAGGAAGAAGTCTATCTTCTTCACGTCACTCATCCAGACATATCCCGGCAATGTCCGGTCAAATTCCTCGATGCAGTCCCTGCCGTTCTCGGTCTGGAGAAAACCGTCATACCAGCTGACCATCCGATCATAGAGATCGACTGCGCATTCCAGCTGATCCTCCTTTGTCTTCTCCTTCATATCCAAGCAGAGATTCTGGACGACATAGCGATCCCAAATCGGCATATCAGCATTAACGGTCGCCAGCATCTTACTTGAAAACGATGCTTCGATATTACCGGTAGCTTCATACATCGTTCTGATAATGGACTCAAAGGAAGGGCTGCTGCCCTTTACTTTTTCAAACAGGTCATAGTACGCTTTCCGCCACTCGGCGTTCCTGCGTACCCTGTAAAACGCATTGAAGTTCCGCTGGAAATCCGGGTCTGAGGAAACGTCCGTCTTCCGGACCATTTCCATGATCAGCTTATATTTTTCAAACCCCATGCTCTCGGCAATACGGGTCTCTATGACTTTCTTCGCATCAATGCAAACCATTTCCCTGATCCTTCCCAATGGAATCTTGAAAAATCAGCACAGCGGTATTTATCAAACCGTTTCTCTTACAAATGAGACCATTTCGGCTTGACTGATAATCGATTCTTTACCCGAAAAGAATCGGCACGAGGAAGAATCCAATCATATTACTCAGGAAATGCGGAATGAAGCTGATCAGGCAGTTTCCGGTCTTGCGGTATAGGATCGCAAAAAGGATCGCGTCGATCAATATGCCGCCCATATCCCACGCAACGATCCCCGCCGCACCCGTGACAAAATGCGCTGCGGCAAAGAGTACAGCGCCGGCTACAGCCAACGGCCAGAACGGAAAGTGCTTCATGCCCTTTCCCACAAAGAACGCACGGAATTCGATCTCTTCCCCGAGAGCTGAAACAGTCTGAGTAAACAGCAGCAGCGGAAGCTGATCAAGACCCGGCACATTTATCCGTCCGAGTACATGATCTATGAAGGCGCGGCCGAACACAGCCCTGCTCAGAAGCATTTCTGCAGGAGACAAAACAAGCATGAAAAGGATCAGGGGAATAACACCCGGCTTCTTCAGGTCGGAAAAGAAACGCTTAAAACTAAGACCGGATTCAGAATCAGGCGTTTTTTCAATGCCCTCTATGATGAAGAAACACGCCAGTCCCGCGATGTGGACCAAAGCGGCGGCAATCACGGAGGACGTTGCTGCTTTAACTGCGACTGCGATGATCATTGCAGCCATTCCGATGAGCGTAATGGTCTTTACGTTGTCTTTTTTCGATGCATCAAGCATATGATTATCTCCTTCCCAAATCCCGAGTTGTCACGCAGACAACCAAGTTACAGTCACAATCTGCCGTTATCCAAATCACTAACTCAACCCTCTGACATCCAAATGGCCTGCTCAGCCCTCCGAACGGAGCGATTGATCTGCTCTGACAGAGCGATTTTACGGTCTGATCTGCTCTCTGCCGCTGACGGCAAAGTGCCCGAAAAGCCAGCAAATACGGCGCTTTTTCAAACCTTATGTTTCTTCCCTTGAAATCAATAGTACCGTCTCCACAGAATGCTCAAGAAGGAACATATCGGCAAGCTGGAAGTTATCTGACAGACTGCCATTCCTCTTTGGAAAGGCATGTTATGTGTTCCGTTCGGAGAACGCCCTCTATGGCACAGGGCACATTATAGGCCGTATGATGATAATGAAAACCGCACTTCTCCTGAACACGC
>JAFUTW010000014.1 GCA_017484085.1 Clostridia bacterium | reverse complement strand
GACGCTGTTTGAGGAAGGAGATCCGGAGATCCCCGTCGTTGCGGTGAACGGCGCCGTATACCGGATGCTGCGCGAACCGGCGGTGCTCTCCGGCGCGCTGGCGGGGGATGAAGTGGGCACCGTGAGCGAGACGACGGAGCATCCCTCTCTGGCCTCGCGCGAGGCGCTGCAGGGCGGCCTGTCCAACTGCTGCGCCGAGGGGGCGGCGATCCGCGCAGTCCGCGGGCTTTCGGCGGGGACGGCGGTCGCCTGTGAGGCAGGCGGCGTGCTGCGCCTCTTCCAGCGCGTGAGTTATGCGGGAACCGGCGCGGCCGGGCTGCGCCTGGAGGATACGCTGGATATCCGCGGCAAGGTGAAGGAGATGAGCCTCTCCGGCGCAGAAACGCTGACGGGGGACGAAGCCCAGGCGGCAGCCGATGCGCTGCTGGACGGGGCCAGGCTCGCGGCTGCGGATGCGGAACCCGGGAGCAGGACGCTGACCATCCGACTGCAGAGCGGGCTGCTGCTGCAGATGACGGTGGACGGCGAAAGGCTGGTCGCCTGCGGCGCGTGGACCTGCACGGGGCTGCTGGACCGTTTCCGGTAAGCGGCAGACGGCCGCGCAGGACAGAACCGACAAGTAAAAAGAACCGGGCTGCAGCTTCCCGATAAAGGGAGGCCTGCAGGCCGGTTCTTTTGTGCTTGGGATCAGCGCACGGCGGTCATCAGCAGCTCCACCATCTTTGCACAGCGGTCCATGCTTTCCATCGCGATGTGCTCGAAGCGGCCGTGATAGGCGAAGCCGCCGGTGCACAGGTTGGGCGTCGGCAGGCCCATGAAGGAGAGGCGGCAGCCGTCGGTCCCGCCGCGGACGGCTTCGATAAAGGGCTCCATGCCCGCCTGCCGCGCGGCTTCCATGGCGTTGTCCACGAGGGCCATATGGCCTTCCATCTTTTCAGCCATGTTGTAGTAACTGTCTTCAACCGTGAGGGAGACGACCTCGCGCCCGTATTTCTCGTTCAGCACCTTTGCCGCGTGCTGCAAGGTGCGCTTGCGCGCCTCAAAGGTGGCGCGGTCGTGGTCGCGGATGATGTAGCGGAGCTCGGCCTCCTCGCAGGAGCCGCTCATCGCGGTGAGGTGGAAGAAGCCCTCGTATCCCTCCGTGCAGCGCGGGATCTGCGCCGCGGGCAGCAGCGCGTTGAACTCCATGGCGACCAGCGCGGCGTTGATCATCGTGTCCTTCGCGGAGCCGGGGTGCACGCTGAGGCCGGCAAAGCGCACGACGGCGGAAGCGGCGTTGAAGGTTTCATAGGAGATCTCGCCCTCGCGCCCGCCGTCCACGGTGTAGGCCGCTGCGGCGCCGAAGCGCTCAAGATCGAAGTGGTCGACCCCGCGGCCCACCTCCTCGTCCGGGGTGAAGGCGACGGCGATCCTGCCGTGCGGCGCGCCGGAGGCGATGACGGCTTCACAGGCGGTCAGGATCTCGGCGATGCCGGCCTTGTCATCCGCGCCCAGCAGGGTGGAGCCGTCCGTGGTGATGAGGGTCATCCCCTTGAGGCCGGCCAGCGTCGGGAAGGCCTCGGGGCTGAGGATGTCGCCTGTGGCCGCGAGGACGACGTTGCCGCCGTCATAGTGCTCCGTGATCTGGGGCTGAACGTTCTCCCCGGAGGCATCCGGCGCGGTATCCATGTGCGCGATGAAGCCGAGGGTGGGAACGTCCTCCAGGCCCTCGGTGGCGGGCAGGAAGCCGTAGACACAGCAGCACTCGTCGACGCCCACATCCGTGAGCCCCAGGCGCGTCATCTCATCGGCGAGGTGATTGGCCAGGCGGAACTGCCGCGGCGTGCTGGGCACGGCCGTGGAGGCCGCGTCGGAGGTGGTGTGATAGGTGACATAATCCAAAAGGCGCTCTGCTGCGCGCATTGAAATCACTCCTTCAATCTGGAATACCGCCTATTGTACAGCGCGCGGGGAAAGTTGTAAAGTGCCGCCGTTTGTGGTATCCTGTTAAGAAGCGCATCAGGAACAGGAGAGAAGAGCATGGCATATCAGGCATTGTACCGGCGGTACCGGCCGCAGCGGTTTTCAGACTTTATCGGACAGGAACCCATCATCCGCACGCTTAGGGCGCAGGTGATGAGCGGCCGTATTGCGCATGCCTATCTGTTCTGCGGCACGCGCGGGACGGGCAAGACCAGCGCGGCAAAGGTGTTTGCCCGCGCGATCAACTGTGAGCACCCGGTAGGCGGGGACCCCTGCTTTGAATGCGCCACCTGCCGCGCGCTGGCGATGGAATCGAACCTGGATATCCTCGAGATCGATGCCGCCAGCAACAACGGTGTGGATGAGATCCGCGAGCTGCGGGAGAACATCAAATACCCGCCGCAGACGGGGCGTTTCCGCGTGTACATCATCGACGAGGTGCACATGCTGAGCACCGGCGCCTTCAACGCGCTGCTGAAGACGCTGGAGGAACCGCCGGCGCACGCAAAGTTCATCCTGGCCACGACGGAGCCGCAGAAGCTCCCCGCGACGATCCTCTCCCGCTGTCAGCGCTTCAACTTCGGGCGCATTCCCGCGGGGCTGATCGCGGGGCGGCTGGCGGAGGCGATGGAAGAGAACGGCATCGCGGCGGAGCCGCAGGCGCTCGCGAGGATCGCCAGGGCCGCGGAGGGCGGCATGCGCGACGCGTGGTCCATCGCGGATATGTGCCTGGGCTACGCGCAGGAAGCGGAGAACGGCCTGACAGACGGCCTGGTGCGGGAAGTCCTGGGCGCGGCGGACAACGACTTCCTCTTCCGATTTATGGACAGCATCATCGCCGGTGATACGGCATCGGTCATCCGGCAGATCGACGAGGCGATGCGCGGCGGGCGCGAGGTGCAGGTGTTCCTCAGGGATATCTGCCGCCACGTGCGCTCCCTGCTGGTGGCCTCGGTCTGCGGTGCGGATACGCCGAACGCGCTGGAGGTGACCGACGAGGACGCGGCGGAATACTGCAGGCAGGCCGCTTCCGTTTCCGGCGAGCGCCTGATGAACCTCTCCGACCTGTTCCTCAAGGCGGAATCGGACGCCAGATGGGCGCAACAGCCGAGGTTTGCGCTGGAAACAGCCGCGCTGCGCGCCTGCCTGCCGGAGCCGGAACTGCAGCTTTCCGCGCTCTCCGCACGGCTGGCCGAGCTGGAGAAGAAGGTGGCGGAGGGTGTCACGGTGAAACCGGCGCAGCAGGCGGCACCGGCAGGACCCGCAAAGAAGGAGGCAAAGCCGCAGCAGTCTGTGGCCGCACCGGCAGCCAAAGCGGCGGCACCGGCGGCGCCGAAGGCCTCCGGAGAGGCCGTGTGGAAGGCGGCGCTGCTGACTCTGCGCAAAAACCCCATGATTTACGGCCTGGCGATGAACGGCCGCTTCCACTCGGCCGAGGACGGGCTGTACACCGTCGCGTTTGACAAGAAGACAGGCGCCATCAATGTGAACATGCTCAACGATGAAGCACGCAGCGCCGAGATCGCGGCCGCGCTGACGGAGGCGGCGGGCAGCCCCTGCCGTTTCCGCGCCGTGACGGCGGACGCGGTGCCCGATCCGGCTGCCGAAGAAGCGGCAAAAAAAAAGGCCCAGGAAAACCTGAACCGTGTTTTTGAGATGTTCGGGCGCGAAAACGTGCGCGTCGTCGAGTGATCAGCCGGCGAGATCGAAGGGAAGACGCACCTCGTCTTTCGGGATCTTTTCCCAGGAGAAGAGTGGGAGCAGCGCCTCCGGGCTTGCGGGGCGCACCTCCGGAAGCAGGCCCGCAGCGAAGCCCAGCATGCCCACGATCTCATCGCGGGTGAAGCGGCGGCTGAGCGCAGACAGGGAGATGTCGCCGTCCCGCTTGGACAGGCGGCGCCCTTGCGAATCGGTGAGCAGCGGGATGTGCGCGTACGCGGGCTGCGGAAAGCCGAGGAGCCGACAGAGGTGGATTTGCATCGGCGTGGAAGGCAGGATGTCCCGCCCGCGGACGACCTCGGTGACGCCGCTTGCCGCGTCGTCGCAGACGACGGCCAGCTGGTAGGCGAAGATCCCGTCGGACCTGCGCAGGATAAAATCGCCGCATGTTTCGGCGAGGTTCGCCGCATAACCGCCCTGAAGGGCGTCGCTGAAAGCGATGGTTTCATCCGGTACCTGCAGGCGGAGCGAGGGGCGGCGCAGCCGGCTGCGCTCCCTGATCTCCTCCGGGGTGAGACAGCGGCATTTGCCGCTGTAAACGGGGTTTACGTCGCCCAGGTTGGGCGCGAAGGAAGCATGGAGTTCTGCGCGGGTGCAGAAGCAGGGGTAGACCCTGGCGGCGCCGGAGAGCCTATCCAGCGCCCCGCGGTAAACCTCCGTGCGGTCGCTCTGCCACAGAGGCTCCTCATCCCAGGTGAGACCCAGCCAGCGGAGATCCTGAAGCGCCTGCAGCGAAAGCCTGCGCGGGCACCGGTTCGGATCCAGATCCTCGATGCGCACGAGGAACCTTCCGCCGCGGCTGCGGCAGGAAAGCCAGGCAAGCAGCGCGCAGAGCAGGTTCCCCGGGTGCAGATAGCCGCTGGGGGAGGGCGCGAACCTTCCGGTGATCATGCGTCGGTGAGGGGATTGCGCGCGCCGGCTGCGCTCCGCTTTTCCCCGTCCGGAAGCAGGATCTCGATTTCCAGCTTCTGGAAGTCGATCGGCTCCGTGAAGTGCTCGCGGCTGTAGAAGGTGCGCCCGAAGGCCTTCAGATCCCGCTCGTGCTTGGGCAGTTGGAGCGGGCGCTGCACGTCGAAGCGGCGGCAGATCTCCAGCAGGGCGGCTTCAAAATCCCCGTCTTCAACGGGAACGGTTTCGGATTTGGCAATGCGGTGATGGCGGATGATGCGCCCCCACAGGCGATAGCTCTCCATTGCGGTACTCCTTTGCGGCAGGAAATAAACGAGCGTATTGTAGCGGATAGAGAGGTTTTTGTAAAGCATGCGGATGATCCTGTACCCACTGGCTTCCGGTTCCACCGGAAATGCCGTCTATGTCAGCCTGGGCGGCGCGCGCATCCTGGTGGATGCGGGCATTTCCGCCGCGCGGATCAAAAAGGGCCTGGCAGCGATCGGCGTGGACGTCTGCAGCCTGGATGCCGTCCTCATCACGCACGAGCACGCCGATCACATCAAAGGCATCGAGGTGCTGTGCCGGCGGAGCGGGGTCAGCATCTACGCCAACGGCGGTACGTGGCAGGGCATCCTGGCCAAGTGCAAAGACATCCCTGAAGAACGGCGCAGGGTGTTTACGACGGGAGAGGACTTTTTCATCGGCCCGGTCTGCGTGCGCCCCTTCGCCATTCCGCATGACGCGGCGGACCCGGTCGGCTACACGTTTTCGTGCGGACAGGGCAAGCTGGGGGTAGCGACCGACCTGGGCCACCTTTCCGAGAGCTGGCTCACGGAGCTGGAGGGCTGCCAAGGGCTGGTGCTGGAAGCAAACCACGACGTTGAAATGGTGAGAAGCGGACCGTATCCGGCGCATCTCAAGCAGCGCATCCTCTCCAGAAAGGGGCACCTGTGCAACGAGGACTGCGGCAGGGCGCTGGTCCGGCTATCGCAGGCCGGGACGCAGGGCGCCTACCTCGCGCACCTTTCCCAGGAGAACAACCTGCCGGAAATGGCGCTCTCTGCGGTCAGCCGGATGCTGGAGAGCGCGGGCTGTATCCCGGGGGAGGACATCTGGCTCGGCGTGGCCGGACCGGACGGCGTGAAGGAACTGCTGTCCATGGAGATTTGAAACCGAAGTTTTGTGAAAACCGGAAGCGCCCCCTGTTCGGAAAGGGGCACGATGGTGTATAATAAAATAATAACGGCAACGAAGTACGGATAAACGGGGGCAAGAGCGTGAACGGGATCAGGGGACAGATTTCGGCGATCCTATGGAACGTGTTCAACAGGCCGAGAATCATCGACCTGGTGGACATCGTTCTGTTGGCTGTCATCGTCTATGAGCTGCTCATCCACGTACGTCAGACCAGGATCTCGCAGACCTTCAAGGGCATCGCGATCCTGCTGGCGGCGACGTGGATCAGCGGCCTGCTTGGCATGCGTACGATCCATGCGCTGCTGTCCTGGCTGATCAACGCGGGGCCGGTGCTGCTCATCGTCCTCTTCCAGTCCGAGGTGCGCCGCATCCTGGAGGAGCTGGGCAACAGCGGCATGTTCGATCCGGCAGGCCGGGGCGGCGAGGACATCGAGACCGAGACGGTGATCGACGAGCTGATCCTCGCCCTGCAGAACATGTCAAGGCGGCATGTCGGCGCGCTCATCGTCATCGAGCAGAAGACCCGGCTCAACGACATCATCGCCACCGGTACGGAGGTGGACGGCCGCCTGACGCAGCCGCTGCTGGAAAACATCTTTGAACCCAACACACCGCTGCATGACGGCGCGGTGGTCGTACGAGGGGACAGGGTCGTCTCCGCCGCCTGCCTGCTTCCGCTGTCCGATGCGACGGGCGTGGGGCGCGATCTGGGCACGCGGCACCGCGCAGGCCTCGGCATGAGCGAGCGCAGCGACGCCAAGGTGCTGATCGTCTCCGAAGAGACGGGCGTCATCTCCCTGGCGGAAGGCGGCCATCTCACCCGCCACCAGGATGAAAACTCGCTGCGGCAGCTGCTGCACGGCATCTACGACAAGAAGAAGACGGAGAGCGGCGCGCTGTCGCTGCTGCATCTGGGGCAAAGGAGGCGCAACGCCCATGATGGACGATAAGAGGCCGAGAAAGCATCCGGCCCGCGGCCCCTATGCCAGAATCCGCCGCTTCCTGGACGACCTATTCGGCAACAAGATCTTTCTGCGCGTATTCTCGGTCGTCTTTGCCGTTACCGTCTGGTGCGTCTTTGTCGCCTCGGACGGTACGCTGACGCGCCAGAAGACGTTTGCGCGCATCCCCGTCAGCGTGACCGGGGAGTCGGCGCTGCTTTCCCGCGGCTATGTCGTGACGAGCAAATTTGCCGAAGTGATCCCCTCCGTCGACTTCGTGACGGAGGTGACGCAGGCCAACTACGAGCGCGCCTCGGCCTCTGCGTATAACCCGCATCTGGAGCTCTCCCAGGTCACGGGCGAAGGGGAGAACGAGCTGACGGTCGTCTTCACCTCCCAGATCTACGGGCAGGTGGTCTCCTGCAATCCGGCCTCCGTCAAGGTGCAGGTGGAGCGCTACATCACGCGCCGCGTGCCTGTGGTCGTCATGCCGGAGGGACAGATGGAGGAAGAACTCTATCTCCTTTCCTATGAGGCGGACCCGGCGACGCTTGTGGTGTCGGGCCCACAGTCCGCCGTTTCGCGCGTGGCGCGCATCGCGGTTCGGCTGGATCTCTCGAAGCTGAGCGCGGAGCGGATGAGCGACCGGATGTCGCTGGGATTTGAGCTGCAGGATGCGGACGGACAGGCCGTTTCCGCCGAGCGGATCAGCGTGACCAACCAGTCCGTCGTGCAGTCGGCCGTGATGGTCGATGTCACACTGGTGCCGCAGAAGCAGGTGGCCATCGACGAGGATGCTCTGGTGACAGGCAAGCCTGCGGAAGGGTATGAGCTCTCCGACGCCTGGGCGGCGGAGGAGCACCTGACCGTTGCTGCGGACCGGGAGATCCTGGATGCCCTGGAGGTGATCTCGGTGGAGGAGCCGCTGGACATCACCGGGCAGAGCGGAACGGTGCGGGGGATCATCCGCCTGAAGACGCCCACCGGGATCCGCAACCGGATACCGTCGCAGATGGCGGTGACGGCCGTGCTGCAGGAGAAGACGCTGGAGCGCACTTTCCGCAGCGTTCCGATCACCGCAGAAGGAGCAGCGGACGAGCGGCAGGTCACACTGTCCCCCGGCAGGACCACGGCGCTGCTCTCCGGGGCTTACGGCTTCATCTCCGGCCTCAGTGCGGACGACGTTCAGCTGTACGTGGACGTATCGGATCTGGAAGAGGGGCGCCATACCGTGCCCGTCCGGGTGCGCATCGACAATGCGTCGGACTTCAGCTGCGCGCTGGGGGCGACGGAAGTGACGGCGACCATCCGGGATAAGTAAAGGCATTCTTTCCCGGCCGCGCAGGCGACCGGGGTTTTGACATCGCGGAGGATTCCGATGGGATCGTTTATGAATTCGCTCTTTGGGCTGCTGCTGGGCTGGACAAGGGGCCTTGTGCAGTCTCTCTGGCGCCTGCTGGAGGGAGAAAGCCCACTGCTTCTCTCTACGTTTGCCAAAGGGTGGGTGCCGCTTTGCGCCGTAATGATCCTGGCCGGCCTTCTCATCGACTGGCTGGTGTGGGTCATCCGCTGGCGTCCGTACCACCTGCTGGCGCTGCGCATCCGCAAACGGCTGGGCCTTGAGGAGAAGACCGGGCGGCAGACCGGCGTGCGCGCGAAAACGCCGGAGCTCACACCGGAGCAGATGCAGGAAGCCTGGCTGCCGCTTACGCCGCCTGCGATCGGAGAGGAAGAGCAGCAGGAGATCCTGGAACGCGCGGACAGCGTAAGCGACGAAGAACTGGGCAGCTATCCGGGCATGCGCTATGCAGGGACGGAGGGAGAGACCCGGCGCTTTGACGCGCTGCCGCCGGAGGAGACCCAGCGCTACGGCGCGGTGGGCAGCGCGCAGGAAGCGGAAACGGATCCTGCCCGGGAGGAATACGAGAGACAGCTGGAACAGTATGAGCGGGAGCGCGCGCAGTACGAGCGCGACCTCGCCGAATACGAGCGGCAGATGGCGGAATACGAAGCCGCGCAGGGCAGCCGGGCGGACGAAACGGAAGCGGATGCCGAAAAGCCGGCGGCAAGACGCAGGCGCAGGGGATGACACCGCTGCGCCTTTTGGAGACTGCGGCGGGGGCCGCTTCGATCCTTCTGATGGGGATATGCGCCTTCCGGCTGTCTTGCGGCCTCGGACGGCTGCTGTCTGGCCGTGAGACGGCGTGGGGCGGCAGGAAACCTGGAAGGCTGCCGCTTTCCGGTATGGCAAAAAGCGCCGCCGCCATGCTGGCAAGCCGCCTTCTCCTGTTTGCCGCCGCATATGCGCTCTACCGGCTGACGGGGGCAGGGGACGAGTCGTTTGCAGAGAGCTTCGGCGCCCTGTGGAGGCACTGGGATGTGCGCCATTATGAGGGGATAGCGAAGGAAGGGTATCCGGCAGCCGGCGATGCGCGGCTGCGCCTGGTGTTTTTCCCGCTGTATCCGTGGCTGATGCGCGCGTTTGCGCCGCTTGCAGGCGGCGATCTGCTGCTTTCGGGCACGCTTGTGTCGCTGCTGTGCGCCTGCGTTGCGGCAGCGCTGCTCTACGCGCTGGCGGAAGGAATCGCGGGCGAAAGAAGGGCGGCGCTGGCCGTCAGCTACTTTGCGGCAAACCCGATGAGCGTCTTTCTCGGCTGCGCCTATACGGAAGCGCTGTTTCTCTGCCTTACGCTGGCAGCGGCGCTGTTCCATTTCCGGGGCAGGCCCTGGGCCGCTGCACTCTGCGGCTTTATGAGCGCCCTGACGCGGATGCCCGGCGTCATCATCGCGGGGCTGCCCCTTATCGCGCTGCTGGAGCGCGCGGGGAAGCGGAGCCTGCGTCCCCGGGACGCGCTTTGCGGCCTTGCACAGATGCTGCTGGTCTTCGGCGGCCTGTTTGCCTACTGGGCGCTCAACGCACATGTGACAGGCAATCCGTTTCAGTATCTCATCTACCAGCGGGAAAACTGGTATCAGCAGCCGGGCACCTTCTGGGATTCGACGGCCAACACCGTGCACTATTTCTTCGTCACCCGCGGGGAGGGGGACTGGCTGTGGACCTGGGGGTTCCAGCTCTTCGCCCTGTTTTACGCCTACGCCCTGCTCGCCTTTGTTGCGGGCAGGCTGCCCTATGCGCTTCAGGCATACAGCTTCGTGTATGTGGCGGTCGTCTTTGCGCCGACCTGGCTACTGTCCGGCGCGCGCTATCTCTACGGTCTCATTTCGCTGCCCCTGCTGCAGGCGCTGGCCTTTGAAGGCAGGGGAAAGCACGCGGCCTGTCTTGCGGTATCGGGCCTGCTGCTCGCGGTATTCCTTTGCGGATATACGCTGACCGCCAGGGTGCTGTGAAGCGGCCGGCGGGGAAAGGATGGAAAAATGCTGCGGATCGTTTATGACGAGGCGGTTCTCCGGATGACGGAAGGGCTGCTGCCTTACCTGGCAAAGGAGGATGCGCGGCATTTTGCCGGCATCTTCGCCGGCAACTCGCTGGACGGTGTGCACTCCCACGGCATGAACCGCTATGCGCGGTATCTTTCCGACATGGAGACCGGGCTTTGCGATGCGCGGGTGACCCGCGCGACGCGCGTTTCCGGCTTCGGCGCCCTGGAAATCTGGGATGCCGCGGGCGGCGTCGGTCCGCTCATCGCGGAGCAGATGGCGCAGCGCGTCATCGAACTGGCGCGGGAGCACGGCATCGGATGCTGCGCGCTGCGCAACAACAGCCACTGGCTGCGGGCCGGGCGCTACGGCCTCATGATCGCGGATGCCGGGCTGGTAGGCCTCTGCTTTACCAATACCTGCCAGAACCTGACGGCCTGGGGGACGAAAGCGCCCTCTCTGGGCAACAACCCCTTCTGCCTGGCGCTGCCGAGGGCAAAGGGGAGCCTGCTCATGGATATGGCCGTCAGCCAGTACGCATACGGCAAGCTGGAGATCATGGCGCAGGAGGGCAAAATGCTGCCGCAGCCGATCGGCTATGACCTGGAGGGCAACGAAACCTGTGACCCGGGCAAGATCTGCGAAAGCGGGCTGATGATGCCCATGGCGATGTGGAAGGGCAACGCGCTGTCCATCATGCTGGATCTCGCGGCGATGACGCTCTCCGGCGGCAGAAGTTCCCTTCAGATCGGGCCGCCGTCCAGAGGGGAGACGCGGATGAGCCAGGTGTACATCGCGGTCCGCGCGGATATCGCGGACAACCTGGACGAAGTGGCTGACAAAACGGAGGCCATGATCGATTTCCTGCACAGCCTGCCGCCCGCAGACGGGGTGCACGGCGTGCACGTTCCCGGCGAGAACCTGCAGGAGACGCGCAGGCGCAACCTGAAGGAGGGGATCCCGGTGACGGAGATCACCTGGCAGCGGATCCTGGAGGCGGCGGAGCGGGGCCGCCGGGGAAGAAATGAGGAGGAGACATGACAAGATCACTGGACCGGATGGATGACGGCCTGAGAGACCTCTTGAAGAGACAGACGGGGCTTGCCGCGCGGCTGGTCCTGCTCGTGCTCTCAGCCTTCGTCTTCTACCTGTTTGCGTGCCGGGCCCGGTATGCGATGATCGACGAGATCTACAGCGGAGACCCGGTGCCGCTGCAGCAGCTTACCGCGCGCGTATACACGGCCATCTTCGCGCTGTCCCTTGCGATGCAGCTGCGCCTGTTTAAAAAGCTGCCGCTCTACGGCCTTATCCTTGCCGCGGTGATCACCGGCTGCGTGCTGCTGGCCAAGATTTCGCTGCTGGATTACCAGAGCGACGACTACCAGATCTTCCTGTCCAACTGGATCTACAACTATTCCAGGTACGGCATCCGGGAAGGACTGGGACGGTACCTGGAGAGCGACTACACGCCGCCGTATCTGTACCTGCTGCAGATCATCTCCCGCGTGCGAGATTATCCGTGGCAGTATCTGGTCAAGGCCTGGTCTGTGGCCTTTGAGGTGCTGCTGTGCACGGCCGTGTGCAAGCTCGCTTCTCTGCAGCTCAAAAGGGACGGCGCGCTGCTTGTCATCTGGCACATCACCTCCATGCTGCCGACGGTGGTCTTCAACGGCGCATACTGGGGCCAGTGCGACGCCATTTACGTCAGCATCTGCCTTACGGCGCTGTATCTGGGGATGGAAAGGCGCAGCGCGGGCAGCCTGTTCCTCTTCGGCGTGGCGCTGTCCTTCAAGCTGCAGACGGTCTTCTTCCTGCCCGTCATGCTGCCGCTGTGGCTCCGCCGGGATCTGAAGCTCCGCTACCTGCCGCTTATCCCCGCGGCTTACATGTTCATGATGATCCCTGCGCTGTGGGGCGGAAAATCGCTGCACCACGTGCTCACCTGCTATCTGCAGCAGGCGGGGCAGTACAACTTCATGACGATGAACGGCACGAACATCTGGCAGCTTCTGCCTTCCGCGTTGCCGGCTGACACCAAATTCCAGTTCTTTTCCACCATGGCTATGCTGATGGCTTTTGCCGTGCTGATGGCGATGTGCGCGTTTGTCTGCCTGCACAGGGAGCACCTCAGCGGCAGGAGCGTCGTGCTCTTTGCGCTGCTGTCGCTTTCGGCGATCCCGTACTTCCTGCCCAAGATGCATGAGCGCTATACCTTCGGTGCGGACGTGCTCTCGGTCGTGGCTGCGGCGTACTGCCCGAAGCTCTTCGTGCTGCCGCTGCTGTTCGGCTTTGCCTCCTACATCTGCTATACGGGCGGGCTGCCGGGCGGTGCGCTGGTGGAGCTGCGCTATGCGGCGCTTCTGCAGGGTGCGGCGGTGCTTATAACGGCTGCGGCGCTGGCCAAAAGCGTTTCCGAAGATGAGAAAATAAGGGAGGTGAAGGGATGAACCGCAGGGAGCAGCCTTCTGCTTTCATGAGAGAGCCGATCCGGGCGCTGATGGAGCTGCAGCCCGGCAAAGCGCTGCGCGCCGTGCTCCTTCTGATCCTTTCGCTGGCATTTTTCCTCTTTGTAAGAGGCGTTTTCTCTGAGACGGGAAGCGAGAGCACCATAGCGCTGCTGTCAGCCGTGTGCGCGGCGGCGCTGATCGTGGGACTCTGGCGGCAGTGTGGCAGGCAGCCGCTCATGGTGCTGCTGTGCGCTGCGCTGGCGATGCTGCTGTGTGTCGGCGCGCACCTGTCGCTCCTGTCCATCCGTCCGGGCCGGATGACCCGCGTGCTCATCCCGCTCATGGACGAGCTGTGGAATTACGACCTTCCGGTCGCGATGGCCTGGGAAGCGGACAGATGGTCTGCCGGCTATCTCATCGTCATGGCGCTGTTCTCCAGGCTGGAGACGTTTCCTGCGCTTTACGCCGTCAAGCTGCTGGATCTTGTCTGCCTCAGCGCGGCGGCCCTTGCGGTTTCGCACATGGCGAAGCGGCGCGGCGCCGGCACTGCGGGCATCATCGCCGCTGCCGTGCTGTCGCTGATGCTGCCGACGGTGCTGCTGAACGCCGGGATGTGGGCGCAGTGCGACGCGGTGTTTGCGGCCTTTGCGATGTGGGGCCTGGCGCTTGTGCTGGAGGATCATCCTCTGGGCGGCTGCATCCTCTGGGGGATCGCGCTGGCCTTCAAGCTGCAGAGCGCGTTCCTGTTCCCGCTGCTCATCCCGCTCTTCTTCGCACGCAAGACCGGTATCCGGCACATCGCGCTCATTGCCGCCGTATTTCTCGCGCTTCACGCGCCGATGCTGGCTAACGGACAGGGCCTCGCCTCGGTGCTCGGCCGCTATAACGACCAGATCCTGATCGAGACCTACGGCGCGCTGCCGCAGGACACGGAAGACGAAGCGGAGGGAGAAACGGAGGAGACACAGGAGGAACCGGCCGATGAGACGGCGGAGGAAGAGACGGCGGAGGCGGGCGCCTCGGAGCCGACGGTCTACCTGCACGAAGGGCTGGCGAGCCACGCGCCTTCGGTCTATCAACTGATGACGGTCGCCTCCGTACGCGAATTCTCGGGCATGGGGCTCTATCTTGGCATCGCCTGCGCGCTGCTCGTCTGCTTCCTGCTGATCCGCTATGCGCCGGACAGCGAGGATACCTGGCTGACGGCGGCCCTGCTGCTTTCCTGCGGCCTGCCGGTGATTTTGCCGCAGATGAATGCGCGCTGCCTGTATCTGGCCGGCCTGCTCAGCCTTACGCGGCTCGGAAAGCCGCTGCACTGCCTGCAGGCAGCCGTGCTGGAAGCTATCTCGCTGTGCAGCTATATGGAGGCGATCTTCTCCGGCGGCACGCAGCTCGTCTACATGCTGCCGATGCCCGTGCTCAGCCTGCTGCTGATCGCGGTCAGCCTGTCGCTTGCGTGGGAGCTGGCGGCGGAGACGGCAGGACGGAAGGCAAAGGAGGCAGGATATGGGGCGGGCTGACGAGGGTCTGCGCAAAGCGCTGCTTTCACCCGCTGGGAAAAGCGGGATCCTGTTTGCGGCGCTTGCGGTCATCCTGTGCTTTGCGCTGCTGTATGCAACGGCTTTCCTGCCTGCAGGAGAAGGCTCCCGCACGGCAGAGGCGGTGCTGTTTACCGTCCCCTTCGCGCTGCTGGCCGTCTTTGCGCTCTTCACCGCTTTTCGCGGCGGGGCTCCCCTGCTGGGCCTGCTGCTGATGCTGGGCGGGGCGCTGTGCGGCACGCTGCTGCGCCTCGTCTTTGTGAGGCACGTCTCGCCGGATTATGAAAACTATCTGGCGGGGTGGATGACGGAGCTTTCCGCGCTCAGCTTCCCGGAGGCGATGCGCAGGCAGATCGGCGAGTACAACGTGCTCTACCAGTACCTGCTGTTTTTGGCCGGACGGCTGCCGGTGCCGGCGCTGTCGGCGGTCAAAGCCGTCTCCTTCATGGGGGACGCGCTGCTGGCCGGCGGCATGGCGCGTCTGGCTGGAGCCGGGAAGGGGAGAAGCGCCTGGTTTGCGGCGCTGCTGCTCCCCACGCTCGCGCTGAACGGGGCCATGTTTTCCCAATGCGACAGCCTGTATTCGGCCTGCGCGGTGTGGGGGCTTGCGCTTTCGCTGGAGGGCAAGCCGGGACGCGCAGCCTGCTGCTTCGCCCTGTCGCTGGCGTTTAAACTGCAGGCGCTGTTCCTCTTCCCGGTGCTGCCGCTGCTCTGGGCCGGGCGGAAGCTGCGCCTTTGCGACGCGGGGATCTTCCTGCTGACGCTGCTCGGCTGCGCCGTGCCCGCCCTTGTGGGCGGCAAGAGCCCGGCCGCCATCCTCTCTTATTACACCGGGCAGACGGGGCTGTATACGGGGCTTACCTATGGTGCACCGACCCTCTTCGGGCTTATGGAAACCCAGGGGCTTGACGTATACGCCTACGGCCGGTTCGGCGTGCTGCTGGCTCTCGGGGCGGCGATGCTGATCCTCGCCTGCGGCTTGCGAAAGGGGGAGAGCCTGCCGGATGCTGAGATCATCCGCTTTGCGGCGCTGACTGTGCTCGCGGTGGTATTCCTGCTCCCCCGGATGCACGAGCGCTACTTTTACCTGGCGGTTTGCCTTATGGCGGTGCTGGCGTCGCGTGCAAAACGCTTTGTGCTGCCGTTTGCGCTGCTGGAGCTGGCCACGCTCTCCCGCCTTCTGGAAATGGGGATACCGCTTCGCATTTCCTCGCTGATGGTGCTGGCAGCCATCGTGCTGACGGCCCTGCCGGAACGGAAGGCAGCCGCGGGGGAGAATCCGACGTAAAGGGGAAAGAGAAAGGACGATTGGCATGAACAGAGAAGCGATGCTGAGTTTTCTCAAAAATGAAGCGCGCGGCCTTGCCGTGATGCTGGGACCGAACTGTGAAACGATCGTGCACGACATGACGCGGCCGGGGCACCCCATCCTCGCGATCTATAACGGGACGGTGACGGGGCGGGAGATCGGCTCCACCGTGGATATCTTCGGCGATATCGGGGATTACGACCCGACGCTGTATTCCAACAAGGACTACGTCAACCAGCTCGTGCTCTCCCGCGACGGGCGGATGCTGAAATCCAGCACTTTCAACATTGTAGGGGAGGACTTCCATTTCGCGCTGGGCATCAATATCGACATCACGGCCCTGGTAAGGGCGCAGCAGACGCTCAGCGAGCTGACGGCGACCAGCGGGGACCTGCAGCAGACGCTGATGCAGGATGCGCGGAGCCAGCTGGAGGAACTGCTGCGCGAGTGCATCAGCGCAGTTGGCAAAGAGCCCGGGCAGATGAAGAAGACGGACCGCATGCGCATCATCCGCATGCTGTACAAGCGCCGCGCCTTCACCTACCAGAAGGCGGTCGCCATCGTGGCGGAGCGCCTCTCGGTATCGCGTTATACGGTCTACAAGTACATGCACGAGCTGGAGAAAGCGGAGAGCGCCGGCAGCGTACTGCCGGACTGAACAAGGCTGGGGAACAGAAAAAGGCTGCCTGTTAATCAGACAGCCTTTTGTTATGGCTTCAGCTTTCAGCGGCCCTGACCGTATTCCTCGGCGACCTTGCGGATGAACTCCATGCGCGATACGGGGAGGTCCATGTCAACGGTGCAGTCGGATCCGATGCCCACGCCGACGGTGCCCGCATCCTCGAGGATGGACAGCACTTCCTTGCGGATCTCCTCGTCGCTGCCGCTGTAGAGCAGGGTGCCGGGCGTATTGTCGAACCCGCCCAGGACCGGCTTTCCGCCGAAGAGCTTTTTGCCCTCGGAGAGAGAGACGTGCTCGCTGTGGACGGCCCAGTTGAAGATCTGCGCGGGGTAATCCTTGTACCAGGTGAGGTCGTTGGTGTAAAGACCGTGATAGCCGCAGATGTGGATCATATTCGTATGGGAATGCTGATTCATGACCTTCATGATGTCAAGATCGAGCGGCTCCACGTACTTGCGGTGCATGTCGTGGTCAAAGGTGGGATCCTGTACTGACTGCACGCTGTAGTAGATGCCGTCGATATCCGTCTCCGCGAACAGGCGCTCCACCAGGACGCGGATGTCTTTTGCGATCTCCCAGCCGGCCTTGGCCATGACTTCCGGATTCTCGCGGAAGAGGCGGGTGAACTTCTTGTAATCCTCGTCATACTCCTCGAACCGCAGACGGATGTACTGCAGCGGGGAGAAAATGTTGTAGAGCTTGTAGACGGACTTTCCGGCATGCGCGCAGATGTCCTTGACATAGTCGATCTGGCGGTCGATCCACTCGTGATCGGGGCCGACGGAACGGATGCCTGCGATATCATCCACGGTGGTGAGCAGCTTGCGGCAGACGGAGGGATGCCCGAAGAAAGCGTCGGACATGATCTTGAGGAAGTCGGGATCGACCTCGTCGATGTACTTCTTCTGGCCGCTGACGACGGCGCTGTAGATTTCCGGCTCCGCGTAGCCGTAGTGATCGTGGAAGGACACGAAGTGATGCCAGAAGCCCACGGGCACGCGGTCGACGGGCTGGTTGTTCAGGAAGGCTTCGAAACGTTCTCTCTTGTTCATAACACAAACTCCTTCTTTCACTGTTCTTTTGTTTCCCCGCCGCAGCCGGCGGAGAGCCTGTACTGAAGTTTTATAGCACCTGCCGGCCCAGCCGTCAACCGGCAAAGCGACCAAATCCGGCGGGAAGCGGGATCATTCACCCAGCACGACGATGCGGGTGTTGTCGGGTCCGTCGAATTCCAGCCGGCGGCATCCGGTGTAAGGATCCGGCCGGGCAGCGCCGGTTTCGATGCCGTTTTCGCGCAGGCGCTTCTGCACGGGCCAGAGGCGCCGGACGGAGAGGGTCAGCACCTGCTCCGGCAGCTGCTCCTCCCGGTTGGAGCAGCGGATCTCGATCTGCGAGCGCCCCAGCCCCAGCAGGAACGCCGTGCCGGGGCCGTCCTCCGGAACCAACTGGCGCAGGGGGCGGAAGCCCAGGCGCGTCACATAGAAATCCCAGACGGCCGTTTCGTCCGTCGCGAACAGCGTGGTCCGCGGCAGCGCGATTCTCTTGGCAAAGGGGTACAGCGTGCGCCGCCTGGCGTTGCGCTTCCAGCGCCGGTAGGCCCGGGCCTCCTTCCTCCAGTTCGGGTGGGTGACGACGTAGGCGAAGGAGATGAACAGCAGCTGCCCGATGAGCCCTCCCACGGTATTGGAGAGCAGATCATCGAGGTCGTAGAGACCCCGACGGGTCAGCAGCTGCAGGTTTTCAACCGCCAGGGAGACGAGAAAGCAGCAGACGGCGGGACGGATGCGCACCTTCGCACGGAACCACGGAAAGATATAAGGGAGCAGGTAGCCCATGGGGACGAACAGCATGACGTTCATATATACCTGGGCGATGTCCTCCGGCTTCACGATGCGGATGTGTGTAAGCCCGCCGCGGATGCCCTCCAGGAAGAAGGAACGCACGATATCAAACAGCCCGAAATCGAAGCGGAACGCCTGCACGAGATCCTGGAAGGGGGCTGCGTGGACGGCATACTGGGCGGTGGATCTCCTTGAAAAGAACACCAGCCAGGCGACGATGAGGAGGTACACGCCGAAGGCGGCTGTCAGCAGCCACTGGCGGATGCGCAGCAGCAGGGGAGCCTTCGGGTGGGTGCTGACGCCGCCCTGCAGGCTGAGCCCCAGACGGCTGCAGACAGCCCTGTCCACAGCCGGCAGGCCGAAAACCATCACCGATACGAGAAGGGTGACGGCGAGGTTGGTTGCAGTGCTGTTGGCATTGAGGATCATAGCTTGCTCACACTCTCTGTCCCGGTTTGAAAGCCCTGATGCTGGGCACGGATACTTACACGGTTATTGCTGTTATTATAGAAGCACAACAGGGGAAAATGCAACGGGAAAAGACAGGGACCGGGGCGGCTTCCGGCTTCACTTGAATCTGCGGCAGCCTATAGTCAAAACCCGTTTTCTGTGTTATAATCCATCCGTCGTATGATGCATGGCCGGAAGCGCAGCGGAAGGCCTGAAAAGATGAGGAGTGGAAAAAATGACGATTCGCAAAGAAATTAACGGCAAGGATCTGACCCTGGCGGTGGAAGGCCGCCTGGATACCCTGACGGCCCCCGAACTGGAGGCTGAGCTCAAAGGCGGCATGGCGGATGCCGAGACGCTGACGCTGGATTTCTCCAAACTGGACTACATCTCTTCCGCCGGGCTGCGCGTGCTGCTGGCTGCCCATAAGACGATGAGCCGCAAGGGCGGGATGAAGGTGATGCACGTCAACGAGATCGTGCAGGAGGTCTTCGATGTGACGGGCTTCTCCGATGTGCTGACCATCGCATAAGGAGGACAGAGCTATGAAGTCGGACGTTATTCTCGTCAGCAGCGACGGCGGAAAGCTCGAAAAGGCGCTGGACCTTACGGAGCGCGTTGTCGCCTACTGGCGTCTGCCGCCCAAGATGGCGCTGCATCTCAGGCTGCTCACGGAAGAGCTGATGGGAATGATGCACGGCATCACCGGCGAGAGGTACGGCGATTTCTGGATCGAGGTCGAGAGCGGCATCTGCATGCTCCATCTGCGTACGGAGACGACGATGGACAGTGAGAAGCGCGAGGCGCTGCTCGCCGCCGCCAGCGACGGCTCGAACGATGCGGCCAAAGGGCTGATGGGCTGGATCCGGGACCTGTTTGACCGCGGGGCGGACGCAGACGTCGCGGCGCTTTCGGCAACCGTCGCCCCGTATGATTCGACGGCGATCGGCAACGTCTTCGACTGGTCGCTCACGCAGTTCCGCGAGACCCTGGCCATGTCCAGAAAAAGCTCCCCAAAGGCGGAGGAAGTCTGGGATCAGCTGGAAAAATCCGTCGTTGCGCACGTGGCCGACGATGTCAAGGTCAGCATCCGTGGCAGAGAGGTCGAACTGATCCTCTATAAAAACCTGCTGACGCAGTAAAAGGGAGCTGCCGCGGGCGCTGTGCCTGCGGCGGCTTTTGTTATCCCGCCGGGCCGCCCCGATACAAAGCAGGCTGATGGAAGCTGACCGGCTTTACGGGAGAGATGACATGATTGTGATGATCCTCAGGATGACGGCGATGACGCTGCTCTATGTTCTTGTCACGGCGCTGCTCGGGCGTATATACCGCGGGCGCAGGCCGGGGACATCGGGCGCTGTGGCCGTCGGCATCCTTTACGGGCTGTGCTCCGTGCTCTCCACGCATTTCGGCGTGGATTACGGAAGCATGATGCTGAATGTCCGCGACATCGGCCCGCTGGCCGCCGGTTTCTTTTTCCATCCGCTTTCCGGCGTGATCTCCGGCCTGATCGGCGGCATCGAACGGTACATCGCGGGGACGTACTGGGGTGTCGGTTCGTATACGCGCATCGCCTGCGGCCTGTCGACCTGTCTGGCGGGCTTTCTGTCCGCCTTCCTCAGCATGCGGATCTTCAACTGGCAGAAGGCGACGCCGCTCAATACGTTTTTTGCCGGCGCGATGATGGAAATCTTTCACATGCACTCCATCATGGTGACGCACAGGAACGACATCCGCATGGCCTTTTTTGTGGTGAAAAACTGCAGCGTGCCGATGATCCTCTTTACCGCGTTCGGGCTGGCTGCGTGTTCGGTCTGCATGCAGCTGATCACCCATGAATGGCAGAATCCTCTGCGCGCCGGACACAGGGAGGGCGTCTCCGTCACCGCCAAGTTTCAGCACCGGCTGTTCGCCGTGATGATGGCTGTTTTCGCCCTCAATTTTCTCCTGTCCTTTCTGGCACACAACAATCTGGCGATCCAGAATGCGCAGATCACCCTCTCTTCCGCAGCACAGGGGCTGAGCAGCACGTATACCCGGCTGCGCGGCTCCCAGATGGCGATGAATGCCCGCGCTGAGGCTGAAGCGCTGACCGGCGCGCGGACGATCTCAAATGCCGTGCGCAGCCGGGGCGGCGCCGCAAACGTAACGGACGGCTTCCTGGAGGATCTGCGCGCCATCAACGGGATGGAGGCGGTACAGACCCTCTCCGGTGACGGCCAAGTCCTCTTCGGAGCGGCTGTGCCGGGCGCCAAGACGGCGCTTGAGGCCATGGACGCCGCCGGGATCCTGCCGGCGGACGGTGCGACGGAGGCGACGCTGAAGCTCTCCGACAGCCGCATCGGCATCGTCATCCGTCTGGGGGACGGGCTGGTGCGTGTGCTGGCCGATGCCTCCAGGTCCGCGGTGCCCGTCCTTCAGGAGATCGAAACGGCGTTCTCCGTGTACCATATCGGGGAGACCGGCACGTTCGACCTGATCACGGGCGACGGGCGCGTGCTTTTGGGCGGACACAGCGGAAAAACGCCCTCCGGGGAGCTGCTGGAGCGGATCGGGAAAAAGCAGGCCGAAAGCACCTTTACCGGGGCCGTCTTCGGGGAGGAGGCCCTGTGCAGGCTGGACAAGCTGCAGAGCAACCTGTATCTGCTGACGATGCTCCCGTCAAAAGAGGTCTATCTCAACCGCGACATGCTGGTTTACGAATCCGCCTTTGAGGATATCCTGGTCTTTGCAGTGGCCTACATCCTGATCTCGCTGCTGGTGCAGAAGCTGGTGACCCACAACCTGACGCTGGTCAACCGGTCGCTGGCCAGGATCACGGCGGGTGAACTGAACGAGGCCGTACAGGTGAGCGATTCACGGGAATTTGCGATGCTGTCCCATCACATCAACCTGACCGTTGATGCGCTGAAGGACCATATAGCAGAGGCCCAAAGGCGCATCGAGCAGGAACTTGAACTGGCAAGGACGATCCAGGCGTCCGCTCTGCCCAGCAACTTCAGCTTCCCCCGCGGGGATTTTGAAATCTACGCGCTGATGGATCCCGCGAAGGAGGTCGGCGGAGACTTTTACGATTTCTTCTTCGTCGATGCGGACCGGCTGGCGCTGGTGATCGCGGACGTCTCCGGGAAGGGCATCCCTGCCGCGCTCTTTATGATGCGGAGCAAAACGGCCATCCGGAGCCTTGCGGAGGCGGGCAATTCCCCGTCGGAGATCTTCCGGAAGGTGAACAGCGAACTCTGCGAGGGCAACGACGCCGAGATGTTCGTAACGGCCTGGATCGGCATCATTGACCTTACGAGCGGCGTGATGCGCTGCGCAAACGCGGGCCATGAGTACCCGGCCATCCTGCGCAGGGGCGGCGATTATGAACTGCTGAAGGACAAGCATTCCCTGGTGCTGGCCGCGATGGAGGATCTGCGCACCAGCGAGTATGAGATCCGCCTGGAGGCGGGCGACAAGCTGTTCGTCTATACGGACGGCGTGCCGGAATCGATCAACCCGGAAAAGGAGCAATACGGAACGGACAGGATGCTTGGGAAGCTGAACGGGATGCAAAGCCGGCCCATGCAGGAGGTGCTGCCGGCGATCCGGCAGGACGTGGAGGATTTTGCATCCGGCGAGATGCAGTTTGATGATATCACCATGCTGGGTTTCGCATATAACGGACAGGGGAACGCAGACAAGCAAACCGGAGGAGGGGACACGGCCATGAAACAGTTGACGCTGGAAGCAAAGCTAGAAAACATCGACAAACTGATGGTTTTTGTGGACGGGACACTGGAAGAGATGGGCTGCTCCATGAAGGCGCAGATGCAGATCGACGTCGCCGTGGATGAGGTGTTCAGCAACATCGCCCAGTACGCGTATCCGCAGGGCGGAGGGGACGCGACGCTGTCCATCAGGGCGGAAGGAAATCAGGCCGTGCTGACGTTTACCGACAGCGGCATCCCCTATAATCCGCTGTCGGCCGAAGAGCCGGACGTGACGCTCAGCGCGGACGAGCGCCCCATCGGCGGGCTGGGCATCTTCCTCGTGAGAAAGACGATGGATGACGTCGCCTACCGCTATGAAGACGGGTGCAACGTGCTGACGATCCGCAAGACGATCGCCTGAACGGAAACACACGGATAAGATGCATCCGGTGCAGCGGAAGCCTTGACAATCCGGCCTTCCGGCGGTAGAGTATCCCAAGACAGGGCGAAGGACTTACACCGGAGACAGGTGCGTAAAGGCAAGAAAAAAGCTGCTGCGCAGGTTCGCAGCGGCTTTTTGATGGATGCGGGTTCATCAGAGGAACTGGATCTCGGCGTTTTTCGCGATGAGGATCTGTGTGAGCTCCCGGATGGCCTCCGAACGCTCGAAGTACGTGTTGCCGATCTGCCAGAGGCTGAAGGCGGCGAAATTTCCGAGCACCTGCCACAGCGTGCTGGAACTGTACTGGCGCATGAAGCGTTCCCAGACGGTCAGCGCGCCGATGCTGATGAGGAGCAGGAAGATGCCCCTGGAGTAGCGCCCGGACAGATAGCGCTTGACCCGGCGCTCCTCGTCCTCGTAATGGGAACGGAAGACCTCGCGCATCGTTCCCTGGATCGGAAGGGACACCTTTTCTGCGCAGTGTAGGGTCACCGAGAGGGGCATGGGTGTCCCGGCTGTGGCCAGATAGCGGTCGACGGCGTCCGTGAGACCCGAATCCAGTTCCAGATGCGGTCCCAGGACGATGGGATTGAACAGACCGTCCGCCCCGTGGACCCGGAGATCGAGCACGGCGGGCTCGCGCCGCAGGACGCGCTGCCAGCGGGCCTCGGACTGATTGGCGCTGAAGAGCGTGTACACGACGACCACCATCATGAGGGTCATGATATCGGTGAGGTCATCCAGCTTGTTGCCGCCGTAGAGGATGGTCAGCGTAACGGCCGTGCCCAGCAGGAAAAGGACAAAGACAAAGGCCAGCCGGTAGTGCGAATTGCTGTGTGCGGCGGCAAAGGCCACCGCGGCGCAGGCAAACCCGACGAGACAGCGGGCGAAGACGTAGGAAGCGCTGATGCCCTCGGTCATGCCGGGGAACAGATTCATGAGCGGGATGCCGGGCAGGATGATCAGCACCGAGAGGATGCCCAGCGCGAGCGAGAGGTTGTGCAGATGGCGGCGGTAGAGATCCATAAAGCACCTTCCAAAGCGATTAATACAGAGTACAGTATCTGTATTATAGAACCACAAACGGGGGAAATCAATTCCAAAGAGCAGCCGCGGCTGCGGCAGCCCAGAGCAAGCTGTTTAAATAGCGAAAAGACGGTGAATCCATGCAGGTACTGAAAATTCTCGCACTGATCTTTCTGCAAAGCGACAGGCCGTTTTATGCAATAACGGCCATTCTCCAGATCATAGGATTCTGGGGGATGTTTAAAAAGTCGGGAGTCGATCCGCGCTGGGCGCTGGTCCCTTGCGCCCGGTCCTACATGCTGGCCAGGTGCGCGGAGCGGGAGCCGGAAGGCCGGGTGACGAGCGTGGCGGAGTTCTTTGTGGTGATCATCCGGGTTCTTACGTCCACCGAAGTGATGGCCTATGTACTTCATGCGTTAAAGGACTACAGTGGCCTCAGCACGCTGATGCTCTTTCTTGACGTCGTCGGGGTGGCGGTGTCCATTGTGTACGTCGTTTACTGGTTCCGCGTCATCACGGGACTGATCGAGGTATACGGCGTACGCAGACGGTGGATGGTTTTGTGGATCTTCGCAGAGTATGTGCCGGCTCTCATCTGGGGATGGTCTGACAAATATCAGCCGGCCTGGAAGGTGGAGGACATCCGCGAAGCGCTTTCCAGGGTGGCCACTTCGGGCAGCGTGGCCGATACGGGAGACGGGCTGACCGTCAACCTGAAGGAACGGACGGTGACGGAATTCTTCCAGAAGAAGATCCTGCTGCGCGATATCCACATGAACATCCCGATGGGGCATATGGTGCTGCTACTGGGCGGCTCCGGCGCGGGCAAGACGACCTTTCTGAACGCCGTCAACGGCTATGAAAAGGCTGACGCGCAGGTGCTGCTGAACAGCAGAAACCTCTATAAGCAGTATAAAAAGATGCAGTACGAAATCGGCTTCGTGCCCCAGCAGGAGCTGATGCGCGGCAAGGACAGCGTTAAAGCGACGCTGATGGACGCCGCGCGGCTGCGGATGCCGTTCGACGTGCCGGCCAGCGAGCGGAAGCAGCGCGTGGAGGACGTGATGGAGATCTTCGGTCTGAAGCCGCTGGAGGGCACGCTGGTGGATAAACTCTCGGGCGGGCAGAAGAAGCGGGTTTCCATCGCGATGGAATTCATCTCCAACCCATCCCTGTTCATCCTGGACGAGCCGGATTCCGGCCTGGACGGCGTCATGGCGCGGGAACTGATGAACCAGCTGCGCAAAATCGCGGATACGGGAAAGATCGTCATCGTGATCACCCACACGCCGGACCGCGTTATCGACCTGTTCGACGATGTGATCGTCCTGGCGAAGGACTCTGCGCGCACGGGCCGCCTGGCCTTCTACGGCAGCATTGAAAAGGCCCGGGCTTTCTTCGGAAAGCAGAGCATGGAGGAGATCGTCAAGGGCATCAACAGTGTGGCTGAGGGCGGGGAAGGCAGAGCGGACGAGTTTATTGCAAGGTATGCGGAGGTGCAGCATGGCTGAGATGAAAGCGAATGCCGCGGGCCGCAGCGTGCGGATCCGCCATCGCGGCCGCGGTTCCCAGGTGTGGATCTATCTGGGCAAGCTGCTGCGCATGTTTGTCTACCAGAATGACTGGAAGGTGCTGCCGATGTCGGCGCTGGTGGCGGGCCTGGTCGGCCTGGTGGTCCGCAGACGGTTCTTCATCAACATGGAGGGCACGCTGATGGGCGCCTTTGCACTGACCTGCGTCGCCATCTGGAACGGGTGCTTCAACTCCATTCAGGTCATCTGCCGGGAGAGAGGCATCATCAAGCGCGAACACCGCTCCGGCATGCACATCTCCTCGTATGTGTTTGCCCATATGGCGTATCAGGCGCTGTTATGTCTGATGCAGACGGGCGTTACGATGTATGTTACGCGCCTGACGGGCGTACAGTATCCGGCTGAGGGGCTGTTTACCAGCTGGCTCATCGTGGATATCGGCATTTCGGTCTTCCTCATCTCGTTTGCGGCGGATATGCTTTCACTGCTCGTATCCGCGCTGGCGCGTACGACCACGACGGCTATGACGATCATGCCCTTTGTGCTGATCTTCCAGCTGGTCTTTTCCGGCGGCATGCTGACCCTGCCGGCATGGAGCGAAATCTTCTCCCACTTCACGATTTCAAACTACGGGCTGAAGGTGATCTGTTCTCAGGCCGACTACAACAACAGGCCGCTGGTAACAGCCTGGAATACGCTGGAGCGTATGCGTGACCAGGAAGTCGGCGGCAGCTTTACCCTGGGGCAGGTCCTGGATCTGCTGCAGCAGACCGACAACCCGGCTGTTGCCGAGATCCGCGCAAAGCAGCTGGGCCGCGTCTTCACCCTGGGAGAGGTAAAGGAAAAACTGGACGGGTCCGAATCCTATGCCAGGCTGAAGCAGAAGAAAGTGGCCCGTAGACTGACGCTCGGAGACCTGTCCCGGCTCTTCCTGAATGCAGAAGGGACGAAGCAGCTGAGAAGCATCAAAGTCGGGGATTTCAGTCTGGAGGATCTGGTAAGAACCCTCGTCCGGCTGCCCGGCATGCAGAAGGTGCTGGAGATCGGCGTAACGCCGGAGATGACGGTGGGCGAAGTGCTGGACAAGCTTCAGGTCGAACAGCTCCTTGCCAATTACAGCAATGTGGAGCTGGGCGGCGTAACGACCGTCGGCGAAGCAGCCGACGCCGTCGCGGCGAACCCGGACACGGAGCGCTACCGCGACAGGAGCATCACCGTAAAGACGACGGTGGGCAAGCTGCTGGATCTGGCAGGAGAGGACAGGGTGAAAGAACTCATTCAGCGGAAAGCGGCTGAAGCGAGCTTCAACCCGGATTATGAAAACAGCGCGGACAATATCATTGCAAACTGGATCTGCCTCATCGGATTTGCGCTGCTGTACGTGTTTCTTGCGACGGTCATCCTGGAATTCATCGACAGGGACAAGCGCTGACGCAAGGGGAATTTCCGTTTACTGAGAAAGGGAAGAAATGGCATCCATCATACTGGTTCTGATCTATACGGCGCTTTCGGCGCTCGCGGGCTTTTGCACGGACCTGTGCCTTCACCGCTGGAAGCGTACGGCGCATAAAGCGGCGGGGCTGCGCAGGATTTGGCTGCCTGCTTACATCCTGCTGTCTCTGCTGCCGGTATTCGGTGCTTTTCTGCCGGACAGCGGCGCCAAATTTGCCCTGCAGGGGGCGGGCAACATTTGGCTCGGGTTCTATATTTACTACGGCTGGATCCTCGTCACGCTGCTGGTCTGCATGCAGATCCTTTGCGTGCTCAGCAGGGGGCGGACGGGCAAAGGGTACGGCGCGGCGCTCAGCGTTTCGCTGTGCGTCACCGTCTGCCTCGTCGGCTACGGGCTTCACCACGCCCAGCAGACGGCGGTGAAGCGCTTTGACCTTTCGGTGGAGAAGAGCGCGGGCGGCCTGCAGGAGATGAAGCTGGTCCTCATCGGCGACCTGCACCTCGGCGTCAATTCCCGCCTTGCCACGACGGAGCGGATGGTGGAACTGATCAACGCGGAGGAGCCGGACGCGGTCGTCATCGCGGGCGACATCTTCACCAGCAGCTACGGCGGCCTCCGGCAGCCTGAAGCGTACGCCGAAGCGCTGCGGGGCATCCGTACGAAATACGGGGTATTTGCGGTGTACGGGAACCACGACGTGGAGGAGACCCTCTTCGGCGGATTCCCCATTTCGCCGCTTGAAAACGCTTTCCGGACTGCGCAGATGGAGGCCTTCTTTGATGCCTGCGGCTTTACGACGCTCGCGGATGAGACGGTGCTGCTGGGCGGCAGCGTCCAGCTTTCGGGCAGGATCGACGGCGAGCGCGCAGGGGACGGAACGAAAAACCGCATGACGGCGGCAGAGCTGCTCAAGGACTGCGAGAAATCCCTGCCGGTCCTCGTGCTGGAGCACGAGCCGAAGGACTTTCACGCACTCGAGGAGGCCGGGGCGGATACCGTGCTGTGCGGGCACACGCACAACGGGCAGATATTCCCCGGAAACCTGATCATCCCGTTCTTCAACGAAAACGCGTACGGCCTTGTCCGGGTGGGCAGGATGGATACGCTTGTGACCGCGGGGGTCGGCTACTACGGGCCGCCCATGCGCATCGGAACGGACAGTGAGGTCACCGTGGTCACGCTGCACTTTGAGTAAAGGACGGTATCGGGCTTGGACAGAAAAGACATCAAGCGGCAGGCTCGGCGGCATATGAAACGCCACTACGTGCTGCTGCTCATGCTGTGCGCCGTATCCATCTTCCTTGGAACGGAACACAGGAGCGTCATCAGCGACGCGCAGCGCTGGTACGACGTCCTGATGGGGCAGGAGACCCAGCTGGACGCGGAAGGCCTGCTTGAAAACGGCAGGAATGCGACGGACAAGGTGCTGGGCGACCTGTCGAAGGATTTCAGCCTGGCGGGGAACGAGGAGGCGGCCGAGCGGATCCAGCAGATAAAGGAGGCGTCGGACCCCCCGCTCGCCGCTGGGCCGCACGCGCGGGGTGCTCGCGTCCCTCGTCAACAGCGTGGATTCGGGGCAGCTGTATACGACGGCGGGGATGGCGCTGCACACCATCTTCCATTCCGAAAGGGTCGTGGGCATCCTGCTCACGCTGGACAGCCTGCTGATTTACCTTGCGGTTTGGATCTTCGTGCGCAACGTTTACTCCGCCATCCTGAGGCGGGCGCTGCTGGAGACGCGGCTCTACAACAGGCTGCCGATGAGCCACCTGATGCACTTTAAGATGGTGGGGCGCTGGCTGCGCGTCTCCCTGACGCTGCTGCTGCAGGATGTGCTGGAAGGCCTGTGGTATCTCACGATCGTCGGCGGCTTCATCAAGCGGTACTCGTATTATCTCGTGCCGTACATCGCGGCGGAAAACCCGGATATACGGCCGATGGAGGCCATACGCCTCTCGCGGCGCATGATGAACGGCCACAAGTGGGAGTGCTGCAAGCTGGAGCTCTCCTTCCTCGGGTGGCGGCTGCTGGGGTTTGTCACCTTCGGCGTCACGGAGGCGCTCTGGTCCATCCCCTATGAGGAGGCGTGCGGCGCGGAGCTGTACGCCAGGCTGCGCAGCGAGGCAAAAGCGGCCGGCCTGCCCGGCTCCGAAAGGCTGGACGATGACGCTCTGTTTGAGCGGGCGGCGCAGGAGACGCTGAACCGGCATTATGCGGATATCCTGGAGCGGGAGGATCTCATCGTCAACCCCATCGTCGACCTGACGCCCGTACAGCGGTTCTTTGCGCAGAATTTCGGCATCTGGCTGGGCAGCACGATCGACAAGCGCATCTACTCCCGGCAGGAAGGGCTCCGGCATCAGGCGGCCACAGGCCGGCTGGAACTGTCCGGCGAGGCGTATCCGGAGCGTCTGAACCGGCTGTGGACGAGAGAAGCCGCGGCGCTGACCGGCAAGGTGAGCTACCTCAAGCCCTGCTCCGTCTGGTCGCTGATCCTCGTGTTCATGATCTTCAGCATCTTCGGATGGGTTTGGGAGGTCGGCCTGCACCTGATGACCCACGGCGTCTTTGTCAACCGCGGCGTGCTTCACGGCCCGTGGCTGCCCATCTACGGCGGCGGCGTGACGCTGATCGCCGTGCTGCTCTTCCGCTTCCGCGAGAAACCGGCGCTGGAAGGGCTGGCCATCGTGGTGCTCTGCGGCATCGTGGAGTACATGACCTCCTATTTGATGGAGCAGGCGAACGGCCTGCGCTGGTGGGATTATACCGGCTATTACCTCAATCTGAACGGACGGATCTGCGGGGAAGGGCTGGCGGTGTTTGCCGTGGGCGGCATGCTGGCGGTTTACGTGCTGGTGCCGGTGCTGGACGAAATGCTGACGCACGTCAGCCTGAAGGTGCTCGCGCCGCTGTGCATCATGCTGACCCTGTGCTTTACATACGACCTGCACTACTCGCATGCGGAGCCCAATATGGGCGAAGGCATCACGGATGATGCCGTGACGGTGGTTTTGCCGGACGCGGGGACGATTTCGGAAGCCTGATATTGAATCCGAATAATGAATGTATTATAATCTGATCAATGAAAGGGGCTTTGAGGATGAAGGGATTGTTTGCCGCGGCAGCAGCCGAAGAGACCGCGCGGATCACGGCTGCGATGGAGGGAATGACGGCCAACGAAGCCGTGGTGGTCGGAGCCCTGTTCGGCCTCGGCGCAGGCTTCATCATCGTCCTTGGCCTCGTCTGGTTCATCCTGTCGGCCATTGCGGACTGGAAGATCTTTGCGAAGGCGGGCCGTCCGGGCTGGAAGGCGCTTGTCCCCATCCTGCGGGAATATGAAGAATTCGGCCTCTGCTGGAACGGTTCCATCGGCATGTTTTACGCCATCATGATGATCGCCCTGCAGATCTTCGACAGCTACCCGAAGGAGACGCTGTCGGCGGCGGGTTCCGTCCTGGTGGCGGCGCTGGGCGTCGTGCTCATCGTGGTGAGCATCAAGGAGGCCCTGCGGCTGGCAGAGGCCTTCGGCCGGAGCAGGCGCTTCGGCGTCGGGCTGTTCCTGCTGGGACCGGTGATGCGCCTCGTTCTGGGCTTCGGCAGCGCGCAGTATGCCGGACGGCCCGAGTGACGGCAGGCAAGGGGGAGAAAAGGATGAAAAGAGCGGTTTTTACAGCTGTGCTGACGCTGTCGCTGCTGCTGGCCTCCGCGGCCCTGGCAGCGAGAGCGCGCTATCTGGCGTATGACGGGGATACAGCCTTCCACAGCAGGCACCTGTCGATGCACGTCGGCGACGAGACGTGCCGCGCCTGCGGGAACTACCTGAAGGTGCGCAGCCGCGCCGGCGGCAGCGCGTCCGTCACGGGGCACGTCGAGCAGGCGGATCTGCTGCAGCTGTTGGAAGTGAGCGGCAACTGGGCGCGCATCCGCGTGCTCTACAGCGCAGACACGAGCCCGGATTCCTGGAGCGGGCTGACAGGCTGGGTGGACGCCTCCTATCTGGAGTGCGGCTGCAGCGAGCGGACCTACTATGCGGGCGGCACGGATGCCATCGAGGGCGGCGAGATCCTCTCCGGCGGCGTCAACCTGAGGGAGCTGCCATCTGGCAGCAGCCGCAGCCTCGGCAAGTGCACGCGCGGCGAGCGCGTCCGCGTGCTGGGAAGGTATGCCGAAAGCGGCAGGACGTTCTACCGGGTGGTGCGCAGGAGCGGGCAGAACGGCTTTGTCAGCGGCGACTACCTGTCTCTGGGCGGCAGCGCGCCGCAGATGAACTACAGCTCCGGCACCTATGACCGGGACTCCTATGGGCAGGATACCTACCGGGAGAGTTCGGGTACTGGGAGCATCCGCGCCACGACGTATCAGCTCCGCGTCCGCGAGACACCGGGCGGGGAAATCGTCGGACACATTTCCCAGCTGGACTCCCTGCAGCTGCTGGAACGCTCCGGCAGCTGGGCGCGTATCCGGGTGACGGCGGCCCGTTCCGGTTACGACGACTGCTACAACGGCCTCACAGGGTGGGTAAGCACCTCGTATCTGGATCTGGGCGGCTCATACAGCGGCAGCACATCCTATACCTCCTCGTTTACCGGCAGCTATACCGGCAATGCCGATGCGGGGACGGATGAGGAAAACGAGCTGACCGTCTGGCAGAGCGGCAGCGGCGTCGGCTGCCGGCTGATCCTGTACCGGCTTACGGTCATCGACGCGTACGGAACGGACCGCGGCGGGTGGCTGGATCTGGAAGGGAGCGACGCGGCCGGGAATCCCATCCGGTTTGTCGTGACGCGCATTTCCGGCAGCCAGGTCATGGTGACGGTCACCCGGACCACATGGACATACCTGTCTGACGGTGACACCTTCTATTTCAGGCAGTATTGAAAGCGGGCCTCAGCCGCGCCTCTTTGCCGTTTCTTTGCCGGATCGCCCTGTGAAATCCGGCTGCAGGAAGGTATAATGGGCTGGAACCGGTCCGTATTATGCAGAAGAGCGGGATGATATCATGGTACTCAGGGACAAATTGCATGAGAAATTCAGGGAAGCACTCTCCGCAGTGCTTCCCATCGTCGCGCTGGTGGTGCTGCTCAGCCTCACGGTAGCGCCGATCCCCAGCGGCACGATGCTCAGCTTCCTCATGGGGGCGGCCCTGCTGGTCGCCGGAATGATGCTCTTTTCGGTGGGCGCCGAAGTGGCGATGGAGCCGATGGGCGCGCAGGTGGGCTCCCGGGTGACGGCGACCCGCAACCTGCCGCTCATCCTCACGCTCGGCTTTGTGCTGGGCGTGCTCATCACGGTCTCAGAGCCGGATCTGCAGGTCCTGGCCGGGCAGGTGCAGGCCATACCGAACCAGGTGCTGGTCTTTTCCGTCGCGGCGGGCGTCGGCCTCTTCCTGGTCATCGCGCTGCTGCGGATCTTCTACCATGTGTCGCTGCACCTGCTGCTGGTGTTGTTTTATCTGATAACGCTCGGCTTTGTCTTCCTCGCGCCTGCCAGCTTCCGCTCCATCGCGTTTGACTCCGGCGGCGTGACGACCGGTCCCATGACGGTCCCCTTCATCATGAGCTTCGGCATGGGCATCGCCGCCATCCGCAGTGACGGCAACGCCTCGGAGGATTCCTTCGGCCTGGTGGCGCTGTGCTCGATCGGGCCGATCCTGGCGATCCTGATCCTCAGCCTGATCTTCCGCCCGGACGGCGCGGATTACTCGCCCGTCACCGTCACCAACGTCGTCGATTCCATCGAGCTGCGGTCGCTCTTCGGCAGCGGCATCCCCGTCTATCTGAGGGAGATGCTGGTTTCCATCCTGCCCATCACCGTGTTCTTCTTCGTGCTGAACTTCGTTTTGCTGCACCTCAGCTTTCCGGTGCTCTCCCGCATCGGGCTCGGGCTGCTCTATACGTATGTCGGCCTCACCCTCTTCATGACGGGGGCCAACTACGGTTTCATGCCGGCAGGCGCTTACCTTGGGGAGCGCCTGGGGGAGATCTCCTTCCGCTGGATCATCATCCCGGTCGGGGTGATGATCGGCTACCTGGTGGTGAAGGCGGAGCCGGCGGTTTACGTCCTCATGCGGCAGGTGGAGGAGCTGACCAGCGGCGCTGTCACGGGGCGCAGCCTGCAGCTTTCGATGTGCTGCGGCGTGGGCATTTCCGTCGGGCTTTCCATGCTCCGCGTGCTGCTGGGGCTGAACGTGCTCGTCTTCCTGATCCCCGGCTACATCCTGGCGATCGCGATGAGCTTCATCTGCCCCAGGCTGTTCACGGCTATCGCGTTCGATTCCGGCGGCGTCGCCTCCGGCCCCATGACGGCGACCTTCCTTCTGCCCATGACGATGGGCTTCTGCCAGGCGATGGGCGGCAATGTGGCGACGGATGCCTTCGGCGTCGTAGCGCTGGTCGCGATGACGCCGCTGCTGACCATCCAGGGCCTTGGGATGCTCTACCGCTTCCGCAGCAGGAGCAGGAAGGGCGTGGCGCCGGCTGCCGACCTGTTTGCGGAGCTGCCGGATAACGCGATCATCGATCTCTGATGACTTGAGGGGGAGGAACGGCCGAGATGAACCAAACCGAGCTGTATCTGATGATGACGGTGACCGGCAGGGACCGGCTGGCCGACTTCGTCATGCTGTACAGGGATAAGGGCGTGGACGTCCACGTGATCTGCCTGGGTTATGGGACTGCCAACCAGGAGATCCTGAAGTATCTGGCGCTGGACAGCATGGAAAAGGCGGTCTGCCTCAGCGTCGTGACAGGACGAAAATGGCGCGAGATCAAACGGGCGCTGTCCGTACGGCTGCGCATTGAAGGCCCTGGCGTCGGCATCGCCTTCGTCATGCCGCTGTCCTCCATAGCGGGCAAGCGCGAACTGATGTTTCTGACGGACGGGCAGGATTTCCGAAAAGGGGAGGAAAAGACCTTGAAGGGCACACAGCAGGAGTTGTTGTTCGCGATCTCCAACCAGGGGTACAGCGAAGTGGTGATGGACGCTGCCCGCGAGGCAGGCGCCCGGGGCGGAACGATCATCCATGCCCGCGGGACGGGCATGGGCAAGGCGGAGCGCTTCCTGGGCATCTCGCTGGGGAGCGAAAGGGATATCGTCCTCATCGTTACGGCGACGGAGATGAAGAAAGCGATGATGGAGAGCATCATCGCCAAAGCCGGCCCGGATACAAAGGCCGGAGCCATCGTCTTCAGCATCCCCGTCGAGGATACGGCGGGCATGACGCTGAGAGCGCCGAGCGAGGAGCCGGAAGAAGAATGATTCTTTGGGCGCGGGACGTCAAACTGCCGAACAGCCATTGAGAAAAGGGAGCTTTTCTGCTACAATACAGTAATGCTGTATGCGGCGGAAAAGCTTCTTTTTCTGGAAGTGAAGCCGAACTGAAAAATCGTGTAGGGTTCCGACGGCAACCCTATAAAAGCTAAGGAGTTGGAAACGAAATGAAACTGGGCGTGGTTGGGCTGCCGAACGTCGGCAAGTCCACTTTGTTTAACGCGATCACACAGGCCGGCGCGGAGGCGGCGAACTATCCGTTCTGCACGATCGAGCCGAATACGGGCGTGGTGGCGGTGCCGGACGAGCGGCTGGACAAACTGGCTGCGATGTACAGCCCCAAGAAGAAGACCCCGGCGGTGATCGAGTTTGTCGATATCGCCGGCCTGGTCAAGGGCGCCAGCCGGGGCGAGGGCCTGGGCAACAAGTTCCTCTCCCACATCCGGGAGTGCGAGGCTATCGTGCATGTGGTGCGCTGCTTTGAGGATCCGGACATCATCCGCCATGCGGACAGCCACGATCCCCGCAGTGACATCGAGACGATCAACGTGGAGCTGATCGCAGCGGACCGGGAGACGGTGGCCAAGCGCCAGGAGAAAGCCGCCAAGATGCTGAAGAGCGGCGACAAGCACTATGCCGAGGAGGCTGATCTGGCTGCGCGCCTGCTTGCCCATCTGGATGAGCTGCAGCCCGCGCGTACCTGCCCCATGAGCGACCGGGACCGCGAGATCGCCAGGGAATGGTTCCTGCTGACGACGAAGCCGGTCATCTACGCGTGCAACATCCGCGAGGACGATCTGGGCAAGCCGGAGGACGAGCTGCCCGGGGTCGCGGATGTGAAGGCGATCGCGGGTGAGGAGAACGCCAAGGTGCTGGTCATCTCCGCCAAAATCGAAGAGGATGTGGCTGGCATGGAGCCGGACGAGAAGGCGATGTTCCTGGAAGAGCTGGGCATCGGGCGCAGCGGCCTGGACCGCCTCATCACTGAGTGCTACGACCTGCTGGGGCTCATCTCCTTTTTGACGGCGGGCGAGGACGAGTGCCGCGCCTGGACGATCAAAAAGGGCACCAAAGCGCCTCAGGCGGCGGGAAAGATCCATACGGATTTCGAGCGCGGGTTCATCCGCGCGGAGATCGTCTCCTTTGAAGACCTTGCCCGGCTGGGCAGCATGGCCGCCTGCAAGGAAAAGGGGCTTGTGCGCAGCGAGGGCAAGGACTACGTGATGCAGGACGGCGACGTGACCCTCTTCCGGTTCAATGTGTAAGAGGGCGTGACACCAAAGGGAGGTTTTCGGGGTGAACAGAAGGCAGGGGCTGCAAACGGCACTGGGCATCGCGCTGTGCCTGGCGGTCCTTGCGCCCTTCTTTTTGGGCGCTTCGGCGGCGCATCCGGCGACGGACGACTTCACCTTTGCAACCTATACGCACAAGACCTGGCTTGAGACGGGCAGCCTGCTGCATGTACTGAAGGATGCCGTGAGCTACGCGCTGCGCACCTGGAGGGACTGGCAGGGCACCTTTACCGGCATCATCGTGATGACGCTGAACCCCGCGGTGTTCGATCTTGCGCATTACGGCCGGCACGCGGTACTGCTGCTCGCACTGGATATCGCGGCCGCAGCCGTGTTCCTCCGGCATTTTTTCTCCCGCGCGGGCATGCCGGGGCAGCTGCGGCGGGGACTCGTTCCCGCGCTGATCCTGATCCAGCTGGTCTTCCTCCCGGATATCGTGGAGGGCATCTACTGGTTCAACGGCGCCTGGTTCTACACCGGCGCAAACGCGGCGGCGCTGCTGCTTCTCACAGCGGCGGATGTGTTCGCAGCCGGCGGGGGAAGGACAGGCGCCCGCCGTCCTGCGGCGGGGATCGCACTGGCAGCCGCTTTCTTTGCTTTGGGTATGGACAACTACATCACCGCGATGATGACACTCTCGGCGCTTTTGATGATGGCGCTGCAGCGCGCCTGGGCATCGCGGACAAGACCGGAAGAACGGCAGGCCGCGCTTGGCACCGCGGTTTTCCTGATCCCGCTGGGGATCGGGCTGCTGCTGTCCGTCATCGCGCCGGGGAACAGCGTGCGCATGGCGACGGACGGCGCGCACGAGAGCGGCGCGGGCTGGCTTTTCTCGTCGCTTCTCTGGACTGCGCGGGATGCGCTCAAGTACATCGTGCGCTTCTCGCTCAAAACGCCGCTGCTGGCGCTTCTGCTGGCGCTGACGCCGGCGCTCTGCCGGTGCCTGCCCCGGAAGCAGGAAAAGGGCGCACTGCCGCCCGTGTGGGCTTTGTGCCTGGGGTTTTACGCGGTCCTCTGCGCCATGATCGTGCCGCACATGTACTCCTCGGGGTACGCGGGCTCCGGCCGTGTCGTCAACATGTATCACGACTGCGTTGTGTTTGTGCTGCCCATCGTCTGGACGCTGGCGCTCCTCAGGATGAACACGCAGCGGCGCACAGAGCTTGGGGGAAAGAAAGCGGAGCGCATCTTTTGCGCGGCCGCCCTTGCGGCGCTGCTGGTCTGCGCGGCGGGCGGCCAGTGGAAGAACTACGCCAAGCTGGCGGGTGACCAGATGAATGGGACGCAGGCGCGCTATATCGAGCAGTTCCGTAATGAATACGCGCTCTGCGAGGCTGCAGGCGCGGAGGACGACGTACTGCTCCCGGCCTGGCGCTGGCAGACCGTGACGGGAAAACCGACGGCCTATGAGGATCCCACGGTGTGGACGAACGTCTCCATGGCCGATTACTTCGGCGTGCGCAGCGTTCGGGTCGTCCCGGCCGATTAAAAGCGGCGTGCCGGCAAATACGTGAAAGGAGGCGGCCCCATGGATACGACCGAAACACAGAATCAGCTGAGAGAAGTGATCCGGGCCGTCCAGGGCATTTCCTGGCAGGAAGCCGGAAAGGCTGCAGGGACGCTTATCGTCGGGCTCATCGTTATCCGCCTGCTGATGAATGGGGCGCGCCGGGCCAGCAGCCGGTTTGCTCAGACCAATCAGGCGCTGACGGATTTCCTGCTCTCCGCTCTCAGGGTGCTGATGCTGTTTGTGCTGCTTTCTACGGTCCTTTCACAGCTTGGGATCCCGATGACGTCGCTGCTGGCGCTGATCAGCCTGATTGCCCTCGCTGTTTCTCTGTCCGTGCAAAACCTGCTGACGAACATCATTAGCGGCATCGTCGTGCTGGCCAACCGGCCGTTCGTGCCGGGAGACTGGGTGGAGATGCCTTCCGTCTCCGGCTCTGTGGAGACGATCAACCTGTTTTATACGCACCTGGTCACGGCGGACAACCAGCTCATCCTCATTCCCAACAGCGAGGTCGCTTCGCAGCGGATCATCAACTATTCCGCAAAGCCCACGCGCAGGCTCAACCTCATCATCCGCGTGGGGTATGAGTATAAGACGGAGAGCGTGCTGGAGGCGCTGATGCGCGCCCTGGCGCGGGCCGGAGAAGGACACGAGACGGACAGGCCGCCTTTTGCCGCCGTGATGGAGTACAGAGAGAACGGCGTAAATTACGTGGCGCGGATGTTCGTGCCGACCAAGGATTACTGGACGGTCTATCATCTGCTGCACAGGCTCATCCGGGAAGAACTCGAAAAGGACGGCATTCTTTTGACCTACGGCGCGACGCGCGTCAGTCTTGAAAACCCGAAAGAGGGAAAGGAGCACCGGTATGACGAGGGATGAAGCGCTTGAACTGCTGAAGCGCTACAACAAGGAAGAGTTTCACGTGCGGCACGCAATCACCGTCGGGCGCGTCATGCGCAGGATGGCGGAGTCGCTTGGCCGTGCTGAGGAAGCGGACTTCTGGGAATGCGTGGGCATCCTGCACGATATTGATTTTGAGCAGTGGCCGGACGAGCACTGCAAAAAGTGCGTGGAGCTGCTGCGGGAAGCCGGCGCAGAGGAGAGGCTCATCCACGCGGTGGTCTGCCACGGCTACGGCATCTGCAGCGATGTGGCGCCGGAGGACGAGATGGAGAAGGTGCTCTTCGCCTGCGATGAACTCACGGGCCTCATCGGTGCCTGCGCGCCCGTGCGCCCGTCCGGGAGCATCACGGACATGGAGCTCTCCAGCCTGAAGAAGAAGTACAAATCCAAAGGCTTTGCGGCCGGCTGCTCGCGCGAGATCATCGCCAAAGGCGCGGAGCTTCTGGGCTGGCCGCTGGATGAGCTGCTCAGCCGGACGCTGGAGGCGATGAAGCCGGACGAGGCGGCGATCAACGAAGAACTGGCTGCGATGCAGGCCTGACGGAGGCGGAGCGTTATGTATCGTCTGAATTACTGCGAGATCGATCTGGATGCCGTGCGCCACAATATGGACGTGATGCGGCGTTACATCGCGCCGGGCGCGAAGTTCATGGCGGTGGTCAAGGCGAATGCTTACGGACATGGCGCGGCCCAGGTCGCCTGGGCTGCCCTGGGCCATGGGGCGGATGCACTGGCGGTCGCCATCCCGGAGGAGGGCGAGACGCTGCGGAAGGCAGGCGTCAAGGCGCCGATCCTGGTGCTGGGCGGCATCCTGACCCGCGCTGCGGCGGAGACGGACAGCGAATACGGGCTAACCCAGGTGGTCTTTGATGCGGAGCGCGTCCATCTGCTGAACATGGCAGGGGTAAAGCTGGGCAAACCGGTGCATGTGCACCTGGGGCTGGATACGGGTATGGGCCGCATCGGCGTGCGCACGCCGGAAGAGGCGGCGGAGCTCACCCGGCTGATCGACAGCCTGCCCGGCGTTGAACTGACGGGCTGTTTTACGCACATGGCGACCGCGGACGAGGAAGACCGCGAAGGCACCCTGCAGCAGATCGAGCGCTTCCATGCGCTGTGCGCTGCGATCGCGGCGGTGCATCCTGCGCCGATCGTGCGGCATGCGGCCAACACGGCGTCCATCTTCCGCTATCCCCAGATCCACTGCGACATGGTGCGCGCAGGCATTGCACTTTACGGCTGCCCGCCGGTGCCGGAGGTGACGGACCTGAAGCCGGTGATGCGTTGGGTGACCCAGGCGGTTTATGCAAAGACCATCGGGCCCGGAGACCGGGTGAGCTACGGCGGCACCTTTGAGGCGACGAAGGAGACCCGCATCATGACCGTCCCCGTGGGGTACGCGGATGGATACCGGCGCGGGATCACCGGGAAGGGCTGCGTGCTGGTGCGCGGCCGGCGCGCGCCCATCGTGGGGCGCATCTGCATGGATCAGCTGATGGCGGACGTGACGGACATCCCGGGCGTGATGCCTGGCGACGAGGTCGTGCTGCTGGGCAGCCAGGGCGGGGAATGCATCTCTGCCCAGGAGATGGCCGGGTGGCTGGATACCATCGATTATGAAGTGCTGTGTTCGCCCAGTGCCAGGGTGCCCCGGGTATGGATGAACTTCTGATCCGGCAGGAGAAGGCACGCCTGCGCAGTGAGATGCGGGCTTTCAGGAAATCGCTGGGAGCGGAAGCGCAGCAAAGAACAGCGCGGCTTTTGCTTGAGCGGCTGGAGGCGTGGAGCCCCTGGCGGCAGGCCCGGACCGTGATGGCCTACGCCGCCGTGCGCGGGGAGCCGGACCTCGGAGCGGCGCTGCAGGCGCTCTGGCATGAAGGGCGGCGGGTCGTGCTGCCGCGCTGCGAGGGAAACAGGCTGGCTGCGCTGGCCGTGCGGGGCCCGGAGGATCTTGCTCCGGGCTGCATGGGCATACCGGAGCCTGTGGAGGGCTGTACGGCCGTCGCTCCGGAGGAGATCGACCTCATCCTGGTACCCGGCCTCGCGTTTGACCGCCGCGGCGGAAGGCTGGGGCAGGGGGCAGGGTATTACGACCGCTTCCTGCCGTGCACGCAGGCCTTCCGGCTGGGCGTTGCCCATTCGGGCTGCGTCATCGGCAGGGTTCCTGCGGACCCGTGGGACTGCCGCATGGATGCGATACTGACGACGGATGGGATTCTGCCCTCCGAAGGAGAAGATAGATGACGGAGCGAAAAGCGGTAAAGGCGCAAAAACCCAGGATGGCACGCAGATGGGGCGCGCCGGTGCTGCGTATGGCCGGCCGGATCGCGCTGCTGCTGCTCGGCGCCGTGGTGCTGGGGCTCATGTTCAGCGGCCTGTCCGCGATCAGCACATGGATCGTGCGGATCCTGCTCTCGGCGGTGATCCTCGCGGGCATCACGGCGCTGTTCTTCTCGGAGGGGCTCTCCTGCGGGATGCGGGATGCAGCGGCCGGCTCAAGGGCGGCAAAGCTGGAGGCGGAAGGCACAGCGGTCTCTGCTGAAGAGGACGCGGCCTGCTGGCATCCGCTGAAGGCGGCTGCGGCGCTGCTGCTCGTCTTTGCGGTCCCGCTGATCCTGGCGGGCTTCATCGCGCTGACGGCGGAACCGTACCGGTATACGCTGCAGGATCTGCCGACCTGGCTTACCTCAACATACGGCGCGCGGGAAGATGTCATGGCGCCGCTGGCTGCGTATCTGCAGCCGGAGGTACCGGGCATGCGGGTCTGGATCCGGATGGCGGTGCGCCTCATGGAAATGCCCTTTATCGGGTTCTTCCCGGATGCGCAGAAGCAGGCCTTTGCGCTGGACACGCTTTCGCCGCTGTTTTTGCTGATCTATCCCCTGGCGTATTTTGCGGCGTACTGCATGGGGCCGCGCCGTCAGGCTGCGCTGGAGACGAAGGAACGGAAAGCCGCGCGCGCCGCCGTGCGCAGACAGGGCAAAAAGAAGCTTGCGGACGAGCTGACACGCGGCGGCGGTGAGGTGCATTACGGACAGCGCAGGGACGCGGAAAAGCAGGAACACAAGCGCCTCGTATGAAGCGCATGCAGTCTTGAAAAGGCACAGTGCCTTTGATATAATAAACAGAAAGGGCTGACAGGGAGTGCGGATCATCGCAGGGGAAGCCAGAGGGCGTACGCTGGTCGCGCCGGCGGGCAGCGGAACGCGCCCGACGCAGGACTATGTGAGGGAATCCCTGTTCAATATCCTGGCTCCCCGCCTGGAGGACGCACGGGTGCTGGATCTGTTCGCCGGAACGGGCGCGCTGTCGCTGGAGGCGATCAGCCGCGGCGCGGCGTATGCCGCCCTCTGCGACAAGGACCGCGCGGCGCTCTCCTGCATCCGAAAGAACATCGAAGCGGTGCGCTGCGGAGACCGCTGCAGCGTCTTTGCGGGGGATTATGCCGCCTGCATCCGCCGCCTTTCGGGAGAAAAACCTTTTGACATCGTCTTCCTGGATCCGCCTTACCGGATGGAGAACACCGGCGAGATCTGCAGCCGGCTGCGGGAGGCGGGCCTGCTGTCGGAAGAGGCCTTGATCGTCGTGGAACACCGGCGCGGAACGCCGCCGGAAGTGGACGCGCATTTCAGAGTGGACGGCTGCCGCCGTTACGGCGATACGGAGATCAGCTTTGTCGTGCCGGCAGCGCAGGGGGAACAAGATGGATAAACTGCTCTTCGCCGGGAGCTTCGATCCCGTCACCCGGGGGCATGTGGACATCATCAGCCGGGCAGCGGCGCTGTGTGATACCCTGGTGGTCGCGGTGATGGTGAACCCGGACAAAAAAGGGGCGATCCCGCCCGAAGAGCGGGTGCGCCTGCTGAAACTGGCGTGCCGGCAGCTTCCGAACGTGCAAGTGATCGCGCATGGTGGGCTGCTGGTCGACTGCGCGAGAGAGCAGGGCGTACAGGCTGTCGTCCGCGGTATTCGCCCGCTGGGCGACTTTGAGACGGAATATCAGATGGCAAGGATCAACCGGATGATGGGCGGCGTGGAAACGCTGATGCTCGTCACTTCGGAGCAATTCGCGGATATCAGTTCCAGCATCGTGAGGCAGATCGCTTCCTTCGGCGGCGATATCAGCCGAATGGTGCCGGACGGGTTGGCAGAGGAGATCATCATAGCGCTTGCGCGCGGGCAGGATGGAGGAGAGCATCATGGAAGATAGGGACCAGAGACCGGAAAGAACGCTTCGCCGGACGGCCCAGGGCGCTCAGAATGTGCAGGAGCCGTCGGAGAGCGGCGCGCTTGCCGAAGGCAAAGCCGTCATCGAGGAGATGGACCGCCTCTTCCGCGAGGCTTCCCAGACGCCGATCGTCAAGACGCACCGCCTCATCCGGGAGGACGCGTACGAAGACCTGATGGGACAGCTGCGGATCGTGCTGCCCAAGATGGTGCGGGAGGCCCAGGGTGTCCTGGCCCGCCGCGACGAGATCACAGAAGACGCCGAGACGCAGTCCCGCGCAAGGCGCGAGGAAGCGGAGCGCTTTTACCGTGACCGGCGTGAGGAAGCGGATGCCTACGACAAGCAGACGCGCACGGATGCGGAGAATTACCGCATGCAGCTGATGACCAAAGCGCAGGAGGAGGCCGAGGCGACCGTGGAGGACGCCAGGACCCGCGCACAGCAGATCATCGAAGCGGCGCAGCAGCAGGCGCAGCGCCTGGTGGAGGAGAGCGAGATCTCACGGCGCGCCCAGGCGTTCGCCAGCCAGATCCGCCAAGATGCAGAGGAGCGCGCGGCCAGCGTGATGCAGCAGGCTGCCCACCAGACCGACCTCATGCTGAGCGGCGCCGCTGCGGCGCTTTCGCGCAGTGCGGGCGAGATGGCCCAGCTGCGGGATTCGCTGCTTTCACCGGGACAGGGGGACGGCCAGAACACTTCTGCGGAAAGGACTGCAAGATGAACGAAAAGAACACGCTGTATATCGTCGTGCCCTGCTATAAGGAGCAGGAAGTGCTGCCGGAGACGAGCCGGCGGCTGAAGGAAAAGATGACCGCCCTGATGGCGGCGGGCAAGATCAGCCGCGACAGCCGCGTGATGTTCGTCAACGACGGCTCGAAGGACGACACCTGGCCGATCATCAGCCGCCTGCACGAGCAGGAGCCGGAAATGTTTTCCGGCGTCAATCTCTCCCGCAACCGCGGGCATCAGAATGCGCTGCTGGCCGGCCTGCTGACCGCTGTCAACTATGCGGATATGATCATCTCCATGGATGCCGACCTGCAGGACGACATCAATGCCGTGGACGCCATGGTGGATGCTTATCACGAAGGGTATGAAGTGGTCTACGGCGTTCGGAGCAAGCGCGAGACGGACACCTTCTTCAAGCGCTTTACGGCGGAAGGCTTTTACAAGGTCATGCGGGCGCTGGGCGTGGATATCGTGTTCAACCACGCGGACTACCGCCTGATGAGCCGCCGCGCCGTGGAAGGTCTGGCGCAGTTTACGGAGGTCAACCTCTTCCTGCGCGGCATTGTGCCGCAGATCGGCTACAAGTGGACGACGGTGACCTACGAGCGCGCTGAGCGCTTTGCGGGTGAGAGCAAGTATCCCCTCAAGAAGATGCTGGCATTCGCCGCGGACGGCATCACCTCTTTCTCGGTCAAACCGATCCGCCTGGTCTTTTCAGCGGGCGTCATCGTCTTTCTGATCAGCCTCATCATGTTCCTCTATGCCATCATCGTGAAGGCGACCGGGCATCCCACAAACGGCTGGGCCAGCCTCATGGCATCGATCTGGATGCTGGGCGGCATCCAGCTGCTGGGCCTCGGCATCGTGGGTGAATACATCGGCAAGATCTACAATGAAACCAAGCGCCGCCCGCGGTTCATCATCGAGAGCGTGCTGAACACGTCCGGAAAGGCGGACGAGTGAAGCGATGACAGCGCAATCGGTGCATGAGATCCTCGTGGTCGCCCTGGGGCCGGATGATGGGAAACTGCTCACCCTCGGGGCGCTTGAAACGCTGCGGGAGGCGAAGCAGCTCATCCTGCGTACCGGGCGGCATGCCGCCGCATCGCTGCTTCAGAGTGAGGGGATTGCTTTTGAGACGCTGGATGCGCTGTACGAATCCAGCGGGGATTTTGACGAATTGACAGCGGCCGCCTGCGAGCGGCTGCTTTTTGCGGCCGGCCGGGCGGATCTCTGCTATGCGGTCAGCGATCCTGTCAGTGACGCGACGGTGCGGCAGCTGGCCAAGGCCGTTCAGGGGACCGGCTGCCTGCGCGTTTTGGGCGGTGTTTCCCTCGCGGAGAACGCCGCGTGCGCGGCGCTTGCCTGCGGCGCGGATACGGAGAACCTGCGAAGCATCACAGCGCTGTCGCTGTCGGGGCTTCGGCCTTCGGCGGATGTGCCCCTCGTCATCACGGAGATCAACGATGCCCGGCTGGCTGCAGATGTCAAGCTGTGGCTCTCCGATCTCTATGACGACGAGATGACGGTTTACTTCCTGAGGGATGCAGCGCAGCAGGGCTGCGGGGCGGAACCGATCCCGCTGTATGCGCTGGACAGGCAGCCGGAGTACGATCACCGGACGGCCGTGTTTGTGCCGGCCGTATCTTTCATGCAGCGGCAGCGCGCGGATTTCGAGGATCTCATCCGGGTGGTCGCGCGGCTGCGCGGCCCGGGCGGATGCCCCTGGGACAGGAAGCAGACGCACGAAACCTTGCGGCGCTATATGATCGAGGAGGCCTGCGAGGCGGCGGAAGCGATGGATGCGGGCGATCCTGCGAAGCTGGCAGACGAGCTGGGCGACGTGCTGCTGCAGGTGGCACTGAACAGCCGCATTGGAGAGGAGCACCGGGCGTTTACCGACAGGGACGTGACCAGCGCCATCGTGCGCAAGATGATCCTGCGCCACCCGCATGTCTTTGCTGAAGAACAGGTGAGGGATGCCGACGACGTGAACCGCGTATGGGAGGCGGCCAAGGAGAAGGAGCGCGGCGTTCAGAACGCCGCAGAACAGATGGCCGAAGTGCCGGTTTCCCTGCCGGCGCTGATGCGGGCCCAGAAGGTCCTGCGCAGGCAGCGCCGGGCGAAGGGCCTGTCCGCCGATGCGGCAGACGCCCGGCAGGCGCTTTGCCGCTTTGCCGAAACGGTGGCAGACGAGGGCAGCCTGGGCACTATGCTGGAAGCGGCCTGCGCGCTGGCCGACGCGCTGTCGCTGGATGCGGAAACATGCCTTCGGACCGCGACGTCTGAGCGGATCCGGAGGGAAACGGAAGACGGCCGGAATTAAAATTTTGCCGGAGGGGTGTTTCCCTCTTGCGGGAAATACAGAAAGAATGTAAAATCAAGATCGTAGTTTTCATTTGTGAAAACAAACAGTTTGTTCTGTATCGACTGCAAAATAAAAACTTTGAGACCGGTTTATAAGGAGGAGCTACCGTTATGAATAAGACCGAACTGAGCGCTGAAATCGCCAGAAGGGCGGGAATCAGCCGCCGTGACGCGGAGGCCGCTGTTGTCAATATGAGCGAGATCATCTGCGAGAAGCTGAGTGAGGGCGAAAAGGTCCAGATCGTCGGCTTCGGCGCTTTTGAGGTCAAGCACCGCCCGGCGCGCAAGGCGCGCAACCCCAAGACGGGCGAAGAGGTGCAGCTCGGCGAGCGGGTATCCCCCATCTTCAAGCCGGGCAAAATGATGAAACAGGCCGTCTGCGACTGAGACGGCCGGCAGGGAGCGATATGGGAAAGTATCAGGGCGTAATCTTCGATTTGGACGGCGTCATCTGCTTTACCGATCAGTATCACTTTCAGGCCTGGAAGCAGGTGGCCGATGAGATCGGCGTCTACTTCGACGAGAAGATCAACAACCGCCTGCGCGGCGTTTCGCGGATGGACAGCCTGGATATCATCCTGGAGCGCAGCGACCGGCCGTATAACGCAGAAGAAAAGGCGGCGCTGGCAGAGAAGAAGAACGATCTGTACAAGGCACTGCTGCTCAACATGTCGCCCCGCGATCTCTCCCCTGAAGTGAAGGAGACGCTGGAGGCGCTGCGCGCGGCGGGGCTGAAGCTGGCCATCGGCTCTTCCAGCAAGAACACGAAGATGATCCTGGAGCGGCTGGGCCTTTCTGGCTTCTTTGATGCCGTTTCGGACGGTACTAACATCCAGCGGAGTAAGCCGGATCCGCAGGTCTTTACCATGGCGGCGGAGTTCCTGGGCCTGCCGGCTTCGCAGTGCCTGGTGGTCGAGGACGCCGAGGCGGGCATCCGCGCGGCCGCCGCAGGCGGCTTTGACAGCGCCGGCCTAGGGGAGGCGTCTGCTTTTGCGATGACGACTTACCCCATGGAACACTTCCGGCAGCTTTCCCAAATCTGTCTTTAAACGCATCCTGACAACGGCTGCCCGCGGGCAGCTTTTTTCATCCTGAGAGTACGGCTTCTCGGGAGAAGGGGGACCCATGAGACGCTTGATACCTGCCGCCCGGGCTGCGGCCTTTCTGGCGCTGCTGTGCGTGCTGATCACCGCTGCTTCGCGCGTTTTGCGCATGAAGGAGAGCGAGGAGAAGCTGAAGCCTTTCCTGGACACGGCAAAGGAAGCGGACGTCCTGTTTTTGGGCGACAGCCAGGTGTATTACGGCGTCAGCCCGCTGGAAATCTACCGGGATTACGGCATCACGTCGTACAACCTCGGCTGGTCGAACTGCATGCTCCCCATGACGTACTGGACGCTGATGAACGCGCTCGATTACGCGGAGCCCAAAGCGGTCGTGATCGGCGTGATGGACGTGGGGTATCCTCTCAAGCTTTCCGACAGCTTCGGAGAGGTGCATACCGCATTTGACGCTTTTCCGATGAGTCCGACGAAGCTGCGTGCCATCCTGGATCTGACGGACACGCAGGAAACGGACCAGTACGGGAAGACGGCAGAGGAGCTCCGTTGGGAGATGATCTTTCCGCTCATCCAGTACCATTCGCGGTGGAGCAGCCTGTCGCAGGAGGACTTTAAACCGCGCTACAACGCGCAAAAGGGCGCCGCGCAGCGCATCCATGTCACCGATCCGGACGCGTCCCATCTGGGCGCCTATGAGGGGGACAGATCCCCGGAAAACGGCCCGGGTTACGCGTACCTGCGCAGGACGATCGAGGAGTGCCAAAGCAGGGGCATCGCCGTCATCCTGATGCTGGCGCCGCACCCCGCTTTTGACAACACGAAGAAGAGCGCCTATACCGTGGAAGCCATCGCACAGGAGTACGGCGTGGCTTTCCTCAACTTTGTCCAGATGGACCGCGTGGTGGATTACTACACGGACTGCTACGATCCGGCTTCCCACCTCAACCCTTCCGGCGTGCAGAAGGTATCCGACTACCTGGGCAGATATCTGAGGGATTTCTGCGCACTTCCAGACAGGCGGGGAGAGACGGCTTATGCCGGCTGGCAGAAGGATTACGACGCTTACATCGAAGAAAAGCTGCGGACGATGGCTGAGCAGGAGGACGGTCTGAGAAGCGCCCTGATGCTGCTGCACGACAGGGACTTCAGCGTCGTGCTGACGATGCGGCCCGGGTTTTCCACCTCCGACTTCCACATCCAGGATCTGCTGCAGAACATCGCGAGGGAACACGTCCACTGGGACGATGAAAAGGTCTCCGCCAGGCTGAACCCGCTGGAGGGTCTCCAGTACGCGGACGGTGAAGGGGCCGGATATTTCCTCGCCGTGGACAGGGACAGGGGGGAGATCCACGAGCTCTACGGCTGCAGGGAGGAGGAATTTGAGACCTCCTTCGGAACGGTCTTCTGCAGGATGGACGGGGAGTGGATCGACCTCAGTCTGACGCAGGACGGAAAGGAAACCTATTACTTCGACACTTGGGAAGAGCAGGATGAGGACGCGCACGTCCTCGTCATCGACAGACGGACCGGCAAGGTCGCCCTGTCGATAGCCCTCAGCAGGGAATAAGAAACGCCCCGGCTCCGCTTACTTGCAGCAGAACCGGGGCTTTAGCATCGTCCTTCAGGGCTTACGCGGTCAGCACATAAGCGTCGTCGACCTTTTTCCAGCGGGGCGTGCGGCCCGCGCCGGCGGCGCCGACGGCCGCGTGCAGCATGCAGATGCCGCAGTCGAGGCGGGAATACTTCTTGTACAGCAGCGCGTTTTCTTCGATCTTCACGCTGGCGGAGTCTGCGGTGATCTTCCAGGGCTGCATATTGATCGCACTGGGGGCCACGCGCGCGGAGAGCACGGCATCCTTCTGCCAGGTGCCCAATGCATCCAGCTGCGCTTCGCTCATGCCGCAGATCTTCTCCAGCGCTTTCCGCTTGGGCGCGAAAGCAGGCAGGTTGGCCTTGCCGATGGCGATGACGCAGTGAACGGCTTCGTTGTTCTGCAGGTCCACGTTCCGCTCGATGATGTCCGGGATGAAACCGGCGCCCAGCCAGCAGGTGCCCAGACCCATGGCGGTGGCTTCCAGCACCAGCGCCTCGCCCATGTAGCCTTCCGTCTCGGGCGGCGTGCCTTCCTTGGCGACGATGACGGCGTAGACGTCCGTCCCCTTGATGGCAGAGCGCAGACCCGGCCCCTGGAACAGCCGCAGCGTGACGCCCTGCCAGCTCAGCTTGCGGCAGAGCGCGCCCAAGCGCTTCAACTGCGCCTCATCCGGCGCACCGGTGTAATTCCGAACGGAGCTGCGCCGCCATACGGCGCTGACCCACGATTTTTCGATGTTGAGTTCCAGCATGCTCATCTCTCCCGTCGCGCGATGCGCGGATTATTTATGGATGGCCTTACTTTATCACGCGCGGGAGCGGTATGTCAATCTTCTGTGATGAGACCGAGACGGGCGAGCGGCTGCTTCAGGCGCAGAGAGAGCACGGCGGCCAGGACGATCTTGACAGCATCCCCGGGAAGGAAGGGGAAAACGCAGTAGGTCAGGCTGGTCATGAGGTCCATCCTGGTCAGCGCCATGAACCACAGCGTGCCGAAGAGGTAGCAGACGAATACGCCGGCGGCCATGGACAGGCAGAGGTGCGGGAAAGTGAAGGGCCCCCGCTTCATGAGGAGGCCGACCACCGCGGCGCAGAAGAGATAGCCGATGATGTAACCGCCCGTGCGGCCGAACAGCGTAGCCGGTCCGGCCTTGAAGCCGGCAAAGACCGGGATGCCGACAAGCCCAAGCAGCGCGTAGACGCCCATGGACAGCGTGCCGCGCTTCGCCCCGAGCAGCGCGCCGCTCAGGTGGACTGCAAAGAGCGCAAGGTTGATCGGCACCATCGGCAGCGGGATCTGGATCTGGGAGCAGACGGCGGTCAGCGCGGCCATCAGGGCGCAGGCGGACAGGGAGCGGACGTCGAGGGTGTTTTGCTTTTCGGTGTTCAAGGGAGATGACCTCTTTTCGTAAACTGATTGTCATTTGGAGTTGACGAAACAGAGGGTAGCACACAGCCGGATTTATGTCAACCTAAACTTATCGAAAGGTTTACAAAAACGTCCCCGGTCCGACGGACCGGGGACGGAAGGCTCACAAAAGGGGGCTGCGCAGGAACGGCTTCAGCGCCCGACGATATGCTGGGCGAGACCGTTGATGTAAATGGGCGTCAGTTCAGCCTGAATGAGCGGCCGGGCATAAGCGAGGAACTCGGGGAGCATGTCCGTGCGGTAGCTGTTGATCCATTCGGTGGGGACCTTCTTTTCCAGGTTGGCCACCTTGGTGATGTCCACCAGCTCCGTGGTGCACTGATAGGGATCGTTGGAGAGGCGCTTCAGCGCCACCATCTCGCCCGTATGCCCCTCAAAAGCGGCCTTGGCCGCGGCGCCGCCGACCTGGTAGGCTTCCGTGATGTCGGTGCGGCTGGCCAGATGCGCGCCGCAGCGCTGCAGGATGGAGAGCTCCACGGAGCGCGTGCGGGTCGGCAGGTTCCGCGCCACCAGGTTGGCCAGATAGCGCGCGGTGCCGGTGAGGCTCTTGTGGCCGAAAGCATCCACAAAGCGCGTATCGTCCGAGAGCTCGCAGACGTAGCGGCCATCCGGCAGCTTGACGCCTTCGGAGACAGCGATGACGATGGAGGCGCGCTCCTTCTGCATCGCTTCCACCTTGGCGAGGAAGCGGTCCGTATGGAACGGGATCTCCGGCAGGCAGATGAGGTCGACGCCTTCGCAGTCCTCGCCGCGGGCCAGCGCGGCGGCGGCGGTCAGCCAGCCTGCGTTGCGGCCCATGACCTCCACGATCGTGACGAAGTTCGTGCCGTAAACGGTGGCGTCCCGGATGATCTCTTTCATGACGACGCCGATGTACTTGGCAGCGGAGCCGTAACCGGGGGTGTGGTCGGTGAGCATCAGGTCGTTGTCGATGGTCTTGGGAACGCCCATGAAGCGGATCTTGGAGCCCGTCTGGCGCCCGTATTCGGACAGCTTGGCGATGGTATCCATGCTGTCGTTGCCGCCGATATAGAAGAAGTAGCCGATGTCCAGCTTGTCCAGGATGGAAAAGAGCTTTTCATAGACGGCGGGGTCGGCGGCTGCATCCGGCAGTTTGTAGCGGCAGCTGCCCAGATAGGAGGACGGAGTGCGCTTGAGCAGCTCGATCTCCATCGAGGAGCCCAATTTGCCGGAGAGATCGCAGTAGCGCTCTTCAAGCAGGCCCTGTATGCCGTTCAGCATGCCGTAAACGTGGTTGGCGCCGCGCATTTGGCATGCCTGCAGCACGCCTGCGAGACTGGAGTTGATGACGGAAGTCGGGCCTCCGCTCTGGCCGACGATGGCATTATTGCCCATAACGGTATCCTCCTTCATCAGGTCCTGTAACCTGTATTATAAATATTATAAGCGAAATAGACAAAGATTACAATACAAAATGGAGCAATGCACTGCATGCCGTCCTGCTAAAGAGGACAGAACAGCCAATTTGGAGAGTAAGAAAATGACGCAGGCGGCTTTGAAAGCGGAATGGAAGGGCGCCGGGGGTACAAATCCGCGCCGCTGCGGCTTCTGCGGGGCTTTTCTTTTTGAAAAGCCTCTGCTAAAATAAGTTGGATAAAAAGAGGAAGGCGGATCAAACCGCGTTACGAGGGACTGAACATGGATTTTAAGCTTACCATCGCAAAAGCCGCGGCTGCAGCGGCCGAGGCAGCTTTTGAAGGATGCGGACTTACACCGGAGGAAGTATCGGCGATGTTTTCGACGCCGCCGGAGCGCAAGCTGGGGGATTACGCGCTGCCCTGCTTCCGGCTTTCCAAAACGCTGCGCAAGGCGCCGCCGGTGATTGCCGCAGCGCTGGCGGAGAAGATGGACTGCCCGGAGCTGGAGCGCTGCGAGGTGGTTGGCGGCTACCTCAACTTCTTCCTGGACCGGGCGTGCCTGGCGCGGGAGATCGTGCAGGGCGTGCTGGCTGCGGACGGGCGCTGGGGCGCATCCGAGGAGGGGAAGGGCAAGACGGTCTGCCTGGATTACTCTTCCATCAACATCGCCAAGCGCTTCCACATCGGGCACCTTTCCACGACCATGCTGGGGCACAGCCTGAAGCGCATCTATGAATTCAACGGCTATACCGGCATCGGCATCAACCACCTGGGCGACTGGGGCACGCAGTTCGGCAAGATGATCTGCGCCTACAAGAAGTGGAGCACCCGCGAAGAGGTGGAGGCCGGCGGCGTGCAGGCCATGGTGGATCTCTACGTCCGCTTCAACGAGGCGGCCAAGAGCGACCCCACCCTGGAGGACGAGGGGCGCGCCTGGTTCAAGAAGATGGAGGACGGCGACCCGGAAGCGCTGCAGATCTTCAACTGGTTCAAAGAGGTCACGCTGGCGGATGCGAAGCGCGTGTACGACCTGCTTGGCGTCACCTTTGAATCCTATGCGGGCGAGAGCTTTTACAACGACCAGATGGAGCCCGTCGTACAGGAACTGAGGGACAAGGGCCTGCTGGTGGAGAGCCAGGGGGCGCAGGTCGTGGATCTGGAGGAATACGGCATGCCGCCTGCGCTGATCCTGCGCAGCGACGGCGCGACGCTCTACATCACGCGCGATCTGGCGGCGGCGTACTACCGGCACAACACGTACCGCTTTGACAAGAGCCTGTACGTCGTGGCCTATCAGCAGAACCTGCACTTCCGCCAGCTCTTCAAGATCCTTGAGCTTATGGGCAACGACTGGGCCGCGGGGATGGAGCACGTCTCCTTCGGTATGGTGAGCTACGAGGGGGAGACGCTCAGCACACGGGAGGGCCGCGTCGTTTACCTGGAGGACCTGCTGCGTCAGGCCATCGACAAGGCGCGGGAGATCATCGAGGAGAAGAGCCCGAATCTGCCGAACAAGGACGAGGTGGCGCGCCAGGTCGGCGTCGGCGCTGTCGTCTACTTCGATCTGCACAACGACCGCAACAAGGACATCGACTTCCGCTGGGAGCGTGCGCTCAACTTCGACGGAGAGACAGGCCCGTATGTCCAGTACACGCACGCGCGCTGCTGCAGCGTGCTGCGCAAGGCGAAGGAAGCGGGCGTGGAAGGACAGCCACGCTGGGATGCCGTGACGGACGACGAGGCGCAGGACACGCTGATGCTGCTGGCCCGTTTCCCGGAGACGGTGCATCGCGCCATGGAGGGAAATGAGCCCTCCATGATCACAAGGCATACGACGCAGCTGGCGCAGGCTTACAACAAGTATTACTTCGAGCACCGCATCATGGAGGACGGAGACCCCGAAGGGACGCAGGCCCGCCTGATGCTGACGCAGGCTGTCCGGGATGTCATCCGCACCGGTCTCTGGCTCGTGGGCATCGAGGCGCCGGAACGGATGTGACAGGACGCAAACATCCGGCGGAGCAAACCGCCGGGACCGGGAGATAAAGGGAGGAAGAGCAGATGGATTTGAACGAACTGAGGACCCTGTTGCTGGATCTTTCCTGTATGACGGCGCTGCGTCATGTGCTGGACAATCCCGCCATCGAAGCGCTGACCGATCTGTGTGTCGCCTGTGTGGATGACCGCAGCTCGCAAGAGGATATCACCGATGCGTACTGCAGGACGTACAACGCCTGGCTGGCGGCTGCGGCCCAGGGCCGCGGCGGCTTTGTGCGGGAGGCGCTGGAGGCGGTGCTCTTTGAGGAGAGTCCGGCGGCTGCGCTGTGCGCGGCGGGGGGCGAACTCCCTTACAGCCTGATGAGCGCTATGTCCCATGACCTGGAGTGCTTGGGGCGCCTGACGGCGATCGAGCCCGCGATGTTCCTGCTGCTGTGCGAGCGCGCGGGAATGTCCGGCGGCACAGCGGTGCGCCTGCCGGTGTGGGAGCCCGTCCTTGGCGGGGAACAGACGGACCCGCGGCTGGATTCGGAACTTCTGACCCGCGAGGGCGCGCAGCGCGTGGCAGAGTTCTTCCGCCGCCACGGAACGGGCATCTTTGCGCGCTACCCCGGCTGCACATGGACTGGTGTCGACGCGGCACACCCCATGGGCCTGCGCGGCGTCTCCCAGCCGGATCCCATCCGGCTCGAGGATCTGGTGCTCTACGAAGAGCAGCGCAGCGCGCTCATCGAGAATACGCGCCGCCTGCTGGAGGGAAGGCCTGCGTGCAACATCCTGCTCTACGGCGACAAGGGTACGGGCAAGAGCGCGACGGTCAAGGCGCTGCTCAACGATTTCTGGCAGGAAGGCCTGCGGATCGTCGAGGTACAGCCCGCACATCTCACCAATCTCCCGGCGATCTTCGCGTGCCTGCGCACGCAGCCGTGCAAATTCATCGTCTTTGTGGACGATCTGGCCTTCAATGACTCCTGCCCGGAGTATACGGCACTCAAGACGGTGCTGGAGGGCGGGCTGGAGGCGCGGCCGGGCAACGTCGTCGTCTACGCAACCAGCAACCGGCGCAATATCGTGCGCCAGCGCTTCTCCGAGCGGCAGGACGACGTTAACGAGCGGGATACGCTGGAGGAAAAGTTCTCCCTGGCGGACCGCTTCGATCTGCGGCTCACCTTCCTGGAGCCTTCCCTGGAAGAGTACTTCACTATCTGCCGCCGCCTGCTGGAGGCGAGGGGCTGGGAGGGCGAATGGGAGGAGACGGAGGCGCGTGCGCGCGCCTGGTCTGTTTCCCGCGCGGGGCGCAGCCCCAGGATCGCCAGACAGTTCGTCGATTTTATTATCGGCGAGCGGGTGAAGGATGAAGACGAAGCGGCCGGATCAGAGCCGGAGAAGCCTGAAGAAGCATAACTTCGGAGCGGCGCTTCGGGCAGTCGGCAGGATGTGGAGGCGATACTTGTGCAAAGCGGCAGGCTGACCCGCTCCCGGGTGAAGAATCACTTTGCCTACAGCTGGTGGAAATATGCGCTGGCCGCTGCGCTCTGCGCGATGGGCATCTCCATGCTCTTCGACATGACGAGGTACAGGCCGCCGGCAGAGAAAAAGCTGTCCTTTTACGTGACCAACGGCGCGGTGCAGGGAGACGCACTGCAGCAGGCGCTCTGGCCGGCGCTGAAGGAGCGGTGTCCGGAGCAGGAGGAACTGACGGTCGTTTCGATCAACCTGGCACGCGACGATATGTACGCGAGGATGCAGTACATGACCTATATCGGTGCAGGCGAAGGCGATCTGCTGCTGCTCTCTGTGGAGGAGTACAACCGCCTCTGCGGCACGGAAGGCCCTTCCGCCGCACTGGCGGATCTCTCCGCGTACGCGGAGGCCGGCGTTTTCACCGCCGGCGGGGATGCGCTGAAGGGCTGGGACGGCAATGGCGTTTACGGCATACAGGCCGGAGGGCTGAAAGGGCTCTCTGCCTTCGGCAATGATCCGGAGGGTACCGTTCTCGCGGTGCTGGAGCACAGCAAAAACAAGGATACGGCAGCGGCGCTGATCGGTCTGCTGCAGGAACTCTACGGAGAGTAAGAGACAGGAGGGCAATGGCGTGAGCGGAGTGCGGGGAGTCAGCCGGATTCTGGCGGTACTCTGTTTGATGTTTGCACTGTTAGTATCTTCCCCTGCGCTGGCGGCAACCGCAAAGAGCCGGCTGCCATCTGTCAAAAACGCGAAGATCACGCTGGAGCAGACGGAGTACACGTATACCGGCGAGGAATGCACGCCCGGCGTGACGGTGACCTATAAGGGCGAGACGCTCGCGGAGGGTATCGACTATACCGTCACCTACGCTAAGAACACGGACGCGGGCAAGGCAAGCATCCGGATCGAAGGGATCGGCGGCTACCAGGGCAAGGCGCAGAAGCAGTTCACGATCCGCCGGGCGGAGAATGAACTCTTTGCCGAGGACATGGTCCTTGCTTACAGCGGCGAAAAGCGCGAAGTGGCGCTGGAGGCGGAGCAGACCGGCGACGCGAAGCTGACCGTCTCCTGCAATGCGTCCGGCATCACCGTGACAAAGTCGGGCGTCATCCGCATCAAAGCGGGCTTTACCGGCGTGGCCAACCTGACGGTATCGGCGCCGGCGACCACAAATTATAAACGGGCCAGCTGCAAAGTGCGGCTGACCGTGATGCCGGAGCAGCCGACGTTCACCAGGATTTTCTCCGGAAACGTGAAGGAGGCAGAGCTCTCCTGGCAGGAGTGCGGCGGCGCGACCGGTTACGAGGTTCAGGTTTCAAAGACGGCCGACTTTGCCGACTCTGAGCTCCATAAGCTTTCCGGACGCAAAAAGACGGAGCTGACCGTGGACGTGGAAAAGCGGCCGGGCAATTACTTTTGCCGCATCCGCAGCGTATACGCGAAGGAGAAGAAAACGATCTGCGCCTCTGAGTGGAGCGCGCCTCAGCCGATGGATGTGCCGCTGGCCGTCGTCATGACCGCATCCGATTACCAGCTTAACGAAAACGTGGATGCGAAATACGTCTTCCCGGTGCTTCTGGGCGCCTTTGACGACGCACAGATCACGCCCAGCCTGGTGCTCTTCTGCGGGGACTACTTCCATGAAGGCGGCAGCAATTACGGGGCGTCTGTGGTTGAATTCCTGGAGGAGATCACGGTTTACCTGGAGGATTTCTTCTATGGTTTCAGCCCGCGCAAGAGCCTCCTCTTCGTCCAAGGAAACCACGACAGGGATGAAGGGGATTTTGCAGAAGACGGCCTGCACGACTACGGTGCCTGCCTCGTCTACGTAATGAATACGCAGACGGCAAATCCCTTCAGACAGACTTCATGGCCCGGGGCTAAAGAGACAGTAGAGCAGTCAGCGGCATTGCTGAAAGAGTGTCTGGACGGCTTAATTGAGGCAGGAGAAACACGGCCGATTTTTATCGCCACACATGTACCGCTGCATTTTACCGAAATAACAGTCAGCGGCGATAACGTTTATAGCAAAGCTTTTTTCGATGTGCTGAATGAAGCGGGAAAAGACTTGAATATCATCTTCCTCTATGGACATGATCATGCGGGGTTGGGAGACAGCAGTATCGGAGGCGGGAGCAGTTTTTTAGCCCCCGGTGATGAGATTCTGATACCGGCACCAGTAGAGGGTGAAAACAAGACGACTCACTATACGAGACACGTGCTGAATTTTATTTATATGAATGCAGGATACGTGGGTTATCTTGGAGATAATCCTGCCAGTACCATGAGCACCTGCGGATATGCGATGATTTATGAGGATCGGGTGTTTTTCTCACGTATGGGATGGTACGGGAATGAGGACAGCGGTCCGACGATACTTTCGGCAAAAGGCATAAAAGCATATAAGCTGATGCCGGATGATTATTTGGCGAAGGAGAGAGAAAATTACACACTGGAGCTGAATAGCGAAAATTAGATCAGTTTTTGCAGTTGAAGTCCAGAACAGATGATTTTAAGAATTGGCATTATTGCAGGGGGAAAACAAATGCAAAAGGGAAGAAAGGGTTCTCTGTTATCTGCGATAATCGTCCTTCTTTCATTGGCAGTTAAAAACGATTATCAGGAGATCACAGAAGCAGGCTTTGCAAGCCTGCTTCATAATATAAGCGAACTGTTTAATGTGGATTTGCTGCTGCATAGTATTCTGTTTACAGCATTGTTTTTTCTTTTTGAAAAGACAGGAAAAACAGAAGACAAATCGACAAAGCGAATGAAAAGGACAGCGTTTGTATTCGCTTTGTTCTTCTCTGGTATGACAGTTGTTGGGGCGGCTTATGAAAGCTTTGGAACGTTAAGCCTGTTTGGTGGAACTGCAGCAAGAATCAAAACGGTTATCAAGTTGGTTGGTTTTGCTGTTCTTTTTAGGCGGTTGTTGCTGATTGTTTGTATAACAGACTGGAACGCACTGATTTGGAACAGAACAGACTGCCCTGTTCAGTGCAAAAGAACTGGTATCATACACAAGTATACTGTGGCATTGATAGAACACCCGGTGCAAATCTGTGTGGTTACCCTTCTGATAGCGTATCTCCCATGGATTGTTATGAATTACCCCGCGTTGCTGTCCGGAGACGCTGCTTATCAGATGGCAGACGGATTCAATGTAAATGCATTCTCACCCTATAACCGGATTATTTATGAGGGCAGCCGTCTCAGCAACCATCATCCGGTTATGCATACGTTGTTGTTGACAGCCTGTGTTAATCTTGGAAAACGGCTTTTTTCGTCGTGGAACGCAGGATTGATGCTGTATGTTATAGTACAGACAGCCTTTCTCATCCTTACCATTTCTTTATCGACAGCTTTGCTGATCAAAAGCGGGGTTAAAGAAAGAATTGCGGTTCTTTATGTCCTGTACTTTGCATTACATCCCAGACTATGCAATTTTGTAAATCTGGTTACGAAAGACGTAATCTATTCCGGCTTTCTCCTGCTGTGGCTCACCTGTGTCTATTCGTGGAAAAGTGTTCCCAGCCGCCTTTGCCTGTCAGGGGTGCTTGTTTCAACAGCGGGTGTTATACTGTTTCGAAATGAAGGAAAGTATATACTGTTTGGCTTCTGTCTTATTGAACTGTTGATGAACAAGCAAACAAGGAAGGAGGTCCTTCTTTATTTATCGGGCATATTTTGCTTCGTGGCTGTATGGAATCATGCTGTACTTCCTGCGCTGCGAGTATCGCCGGGAAGTATCAGGGAAGCGTTGTCGGTTCCACTACAGCAAACGGCGCGTTATGTCAAGCTGTTTCCGGAGGATGTATCGCAAGAGGAAGAAAAGACGATCAACGCTGTCGTCGATTATGAACACCTTGCGGAGCGATACACACCGACGCTTGCTGATTCTGTCAAAAGCAGTTTCCGGCAGTCGTGCACACGGAAGGAAGTTATGCAGTATCTGTTCTGTTGGGGCAAGATGTTCAAGAAACACCCGGGTGTATATTTAGATGCTTTTATGGAGTGGAAATACAATTACTTCTACCCAACGCCTAGACTCACGAGCAATCTGTATAGCTATCAGAATACTTCAGGTGAAATCGAAAGGGCTAACCGTTTTTTGAAACCATTGGATGCAGCGTTCAGACAGCCAGCAGCTTTCGCAGCACCGGCGAGAGCGTTGGAAACGGTCCGTGAAGGAATATGGCGTCTCCCCTTGCTGAATATCTTTTTAAGTGCAGCCTTATACTTATGGATACCACTTACTATTTTTGGCTGTTTACTCGCAAAAAGAAAAAAAGTTACTATTGCTGTTATTCCGCTTTTTCAAGAGATCATCAATCTGTTGGGACCGACATCTGGCAGCTATTTCCGGTATCTGTTCCCGATTTGTATGGTGCTGCCTTTTATTTTACTTGTCAGCACGTTAAAGAGTAACGAACAGAGGGAGAACAGGAGGATATAATGGAGCGATCTTCATTGGCAATTCGTTTCATGAAGATGATTGGTTTGATAGCGTCAGCGTATCTGTTGTTTGCTTCTATTAATTACCCTTTTCGTGTACACTCTGATAGAATAGCGCTTACACTGATACTCACAGTAATCTGTTTAGCATCATATTTGTGGATTGGGAAAAAGATGGCAAAGTTGACATTAAAGCAAAATGAGATCATTTTGTTCATGGTCATGTCTGGTATTGTGTTATTGGAGTTTCATATTGCTTTTAAAATGCGCCTGTTGCCAACTGTGGACTTGTCACATATCATTGATGAAGCAGGGTACTTGTTAGATGAAGGGCTTCACGAGTTTACTGATCAGGCTTACTTTGGAAGTTGCACCAATAATATACCTCTGGGTATTTTGATATATTGGGTGTTTAAAACGGGTAGAGTCATAGGAGCCAATGACGATCTACTGACAGGCGGTTTATGGAATGTGTTATTGCTTCTTTGGATGTATGTGAATGCATATCGAATTCTAATCAGGGTTACTAAGAAGGAAACGGCAATTTACGTAATGCTTTTTGTTCTTGCAAATCCTGTCTGTATCGCTTATGCATCATACTATTATACAGATACCGTTTCGATGGCGTTTACTGTTGCAGGATTATCTCATATGGTGTGGGGACTTTCGGAAGATACGAAGTTCAAGAGACTTCATCTAGTACTTGGTGGATTCCTATTGGCGTTTGCGACCAAAGTTCGAGTTACCAGTTGCTTTATTATAATCAGCATCGTACTAACATTGGTAATTTACCGTAAACTCAAAGCGTTCATCCGGAGTATAGTTTTTTGTGTTATTGGAGCGCTGATTTTCTCTATTATTTGGATTCCACTGTATCATTATCATATACCGTTCGAAACAAGAGATACAGAAATCCCTGTGACCCACTATTTGATGATGGGGGCAAATAAGGAAACAAGTGGGACATACTTTGGCCCAGATGTGGATTTTACGAAGAGTTTTTCAACAAAAGAAGAGCGAATACAAGCAACGAAAGAAGTGTGGATTAATAGGATTAGAACAAATGGGATTCTCGGTAATATTAGGTTGATATTGGCAAAAGAGGAAAATGTTTGGACTGAAGGAGAAAAAACTATGAACGCTATACATGGCAGACGACGGGAGACAGCCATATCAAACATTTCCTTGTTGGAGACAAAGCTGCGCTTTTTAAGTCTTATATGCAAGCATACAATAACGCGCTTTTTCTCTTTATCCTTTTAGGCATAATCATATCCTGGAAAAGATATTCAGAAGTGGAGACTGCTCTTTTGATATATTTCTTAGGAGCTTTGCTGTTCTATGTTTTTTGGGAATCCCATCCAAGACAATCTGTCAGTTACGAAATTATTCTCGTTGGCATGTTTTTGCCGGTTGCAGAGCATTGGGTTTCAGAGAAGAGAGCAGACAATTAATGATTTGAAAAGGAGAATTCCTTTAGAAGCTCTGAGGCTGAAAAGCATGTTTTATAAACTGCCGGACGACTATCTCTCCCAAAGACGGGAAACCTGCACACTCTATTTGAAATAATGGCCTGAACAGAAACAAAGCTTTTGCAGCGCTTGCGCTGCAAGGGCTTTTCTCTTTTTGGATTTCCTCTTTAAAAAATGAATCCCGTGCTATATAATAGAGTGTGAAAAAAAGCCGGATGACCGGCGGGAAAAAACAGGAGGAGAGGACCATGGACTATCGTCAGGAATACGAAAAGTGGCTGCGTGAGTTTGCGGACGACGCTGCGACGGTTGCGGAACTGAAGGCGATCGCGGGTGACGAGAAGGAGATCGAGGACCGGTTTTATACGGAGCTGGCTTTCGGCACGGCGGGCATGCGCGGCGTTCTGGGCGCCGGCACGAACCGCATGAACCTCTACAATGTCCGCCGGGCGACCAAGGGCTTTGCGGATTATATCAACGCGCGCGATCCCTCCTATAAGGAGCGCGGTGTGGTCATCGCCTATGACAGCCGCCGGATGAGCCCGGAATTCGCCAAGGCTTCCGCACTGGTGCTGGCGAAGGAAGGCATCCACGCTTTCCTGTTTGACGAGCTGCGCCCTGTGCCGGTGCTCTCCTACGCGGTGCGCCACCTGCACGCCATCGCGGGCATCGTCATCACGGCCAGCCACAACCCGCCGCAGTACAACGGCTACAAGGTTTACTGGGAGGACGGCGCGCAGATGCCGCCCGAGTACGCCGATCAGGTGCTCGCGTGCATCCGCGCAAACCGTTATCAGGATGCCGTGGAGATGGACGAGGCCGAGGCGAAGGCTGCGGGCCTGCTCTCCATCATCGGCGCCAAGGAAGTGGACGACGACTACATCGCTCAGGAGCGCACGCTCTCCGTCCAGCCGGAACTGATGAAGACGGCCGGCAAGGAGCTGAAGATCGTCTACACGCCCATCCACGGCTCGGGCAACAAGCCTGTCCGCCGTATCCTGAAGGAGATCGGCATCGAGAACGTGTACGTCGTCAAGGAGCAGGAGCTCCCGGATCCGAACTTCTCCACCGTCAAGGTGCCCAACCCCGAGGATCCCGCGGCCTTCACCCTGGCGATGAAGCTGGCGGACGAAGTCGGCGCGGACTGCATCTTCGGCACCGACCCTGACTGCGACCGCGTGGGCATCGCCGTCAAGGACGACGAAGGCAAGTACTACCTGATGAACGGCAACCAGATCGGCAGCACGTTGCTCTACTACATTCTGAAGAGCCGCAAGGCGCTGGGCACGCTGCCCGCCGACGGCGCGGTGTGCAAGAGCGTCGTTTCCACGGAACTGGCCCGCAAGATCGCGGAGAGCTTTGGCCTCGTCTGCTTCGACACCCTGACGGGCTTCAAGTGGATCGCCAACAAGATCCAGCAGTTTGAAGAGAGCGGCGAGCATACCTTCCTCTTCGGTTTTGAAGAGAGCTACGGCTTCCTCAGCTCCACCTTCGTGCGCGACAAGGACGGCGTCAACGCCTCCCTGCTGATCGCAGAAGCGGCTGCCTGGGCAAAGAGCCAGGGCAAGACGCTCTACGACATCCTGCAGGAGATCTACAAGACCTACGGCTATTACGTCGAAAAGGTCGTCAGCGTGACCCTGCCGGGCAAGGACGGCCTTGCGAAGATGCAGGAGATCATGAAGAACCTGCGCGCCAACCCGCCCAAGGATCTGGGCGGCAAGCCGATCCTCGCCGTGCGCGACTACCTCACCGACAAGCGCACCGCTGCGGACGGCACCGTGACCGCGGCCGGCCTGCCCAAGAGCGACGTGCTCTACTTCGAGCTTGAAGGCGGCGACTGGGTCTGCATCCGTCCCTCCGGCACGGAGCCCAAGATCAAGCTCTACGTCAACACCAACGACAAGGACGAGCAGGCGGCGCACGCGGCGAACGACGCGCTGGTCGAAGCCTGCAAGAAGATGCTGGCGTAAGACCGCAAGACCGAAACAGATTCGCACAATAAAGCTCAGCCGGGCGTAAAGCCCGGCTGAGCGCTTTATATAGTTGCAATCCGGAATCAGTCTGCCAGATGGGAGATGATGGCCTGGGTGCACTGCGCCGTCGTGGCACTGCCGCCGATGTCGGGCGTCTTGAAGGTACCCTCTAGCAGTACGGTATCCACCGCCCTGCGGATGTTTGCCGCGATGGCGTCCTCACCGATGTGCTCCAGCAGCATGCAGGCGGACCAAAGGAAGGCGATGGGGTTGGCGATGCCTTTGCCGGCGATGTCCGGGGCTGAGCCGTGGACAGCCTCGAACATGGCGTAGTCCCGCCCCAGGTTGGCGCTCGGCAGCAGGCCCAGGCCGCCGATGAGGCCGGCCGTCAGATCGGAAAGCAGGTCGCCGTACATATTCAGGGTGACGACGACATCAAAGCGCTCCGGATGCATGACCATGTTCATGCAGGTGGCGTCGATGATCATGTCTTCCTTTTCGATCTCCGGATAGCCGTGTCCGATATCGTGGAAGATATCGAGGAACATGCCGTCCGTCAGCTTCATGATGTTGGCCTTGTGGACGCAGGTGACCTTTTTGCGGCCGTGGGCCCGCGCGTAGTTGAAGGCGTCGCGGATGATGCGCTCCGACTTCATGCGGGTGACGATCTTGATGGTGTGCATCTCATCGTCCGAGATCCGCTCTTCCACGCCTGCGTACACGTCCTCCGTATTCTCTCGGACTGTGACGATGTACACGTCGGGGTAGGGCGTGACGACCGCCGGGTTGGACTTGGCCGGGCGCACATTGGCGTACAGGTCGTACTTGATGCGCAGGGAGGCATTGAGCGAGCGGAAGCCGTGGCCGATCGGGGTGGTGATCGGGCTCTTCAGCAGGATGCGGTTCCTGTCAAAGGAAGCGTAAGCCTCGTCAGAGATGAGCTTTCCGTTCTTCGCGTACTCGTTCTTGCCGACGTCGAAGATCTCATACTGAAGCGGCACATGGGCGGCATCCAGGATCTGGAGCACGGCGGACACGATCTCGGGGCCGATGCCGTCTCCGCGGAATACGGTTATCTTTTTCATGGGTGGTTCTCCTTGGCATTCAAATAGTATCGTTCAGGTGAATTATAAGAGCATCCTTTGCAGATGGCAAGAGAGAATACAGGGCATGCCTTCTTTTTGCATCCGCAGGCAATCTGTGGTATGATATGCAAGTCATGAGTTCTGACAGGAAGGACGGAAAGAGGATGGAACGCGGAATCCGGTTTGATAAAAAGTATCAGTCGATGCCCTGGCACCACTGCGATTCGGTGGTGTTCGACATCGGAAACGTGCTGATTTACTATGCGCCCGAGGATTTTCTGCAGCAGCTGTTCCCCGGGGACGAGCAGATGCAGAAGGACATGCTGGATCAGGTATATCAGGGCAAGTACTGGCTGGACTTCGACCGCGGCGTGCGGGAATATGAGGATGCGGCCGAGCGCCTGTCTCAGGAGTACGGGCACTCTGTGGAAGATTACATGCATGCCCTGACCGGCTGGATCGAGCTGAAGCGCCCGATCGAGGAAGGCTGGCGCGCCGCAAGGCGCTGTCGCAGGGCGGGCATGCGCCTGTACCTGCTCAGCAATTACCCCAAACGCGGCTATGAGCGGGTGCGGGAGAAGTACGGCGACCTGTTCGGCATCTTCGACGGCGGCGTCATCTCCTGCTACGCGCACCAGCTGAAGCCGGAGAAAGAGATTTACGAAACCCTCATCCGCGAGTGCCGTCTGGACCCGGCAAGGACGCTCTTCATCGACGACAGCGAGAAGAACGTGGAGGCGGCGATGGACAGCGGGATCAACGGCTTCCACATGAGCCATGCGGGCGCGATGGATGACTTCTTCATCTGACGGACGGAGGAGAGCATGAACAAGAGACGCTACCTGTACTGCCTCGCTGCACTGCTGCTTGTGCTCTGCGCAGGCTGCAAAGCCGAGAGCGCCGCAGAGGAGACGCCGGTGAACCTCGGCGTGCGCATCCCCTGGACGCCGGCGCCTTCGCAGGAGCCGGCAGAAGGCCCTGCGGAGGGACCGGAGAACACTGGAGGGCAGCCGGAAGGCTGGACGAAAGAGACGCTGGCCGAGGCAGGCGTCGGACAGCGCGTGCTGCGGCGCGGCATGCAGGGGGCCGACGTTTTGCAGGTCCAGCGCCGGCTGACCGAGCTGGGCTATCTGGACGGCGAGGCGGACGGCGTTTACGGCCGGCTGACGATCGACGCCGTGGCGCAGTTCCAGCGCGACAGCGGGCTGGAGAAAGTGGACGGCAAAACAGGGGAAGAGACGTTGGAGCGCCTGTTCGGTGCAGAGCTGATGCCACGCCCGACGCCGACCCCGACCCCGACGGCAAGGCCGACCGCCACCCCTGCGCCCACGCCGACGCCCACACCCATGCCGCGGGCGACCGCGGTCCCTTCTGCGGAAGGCGCTCCGTTTGACGTGGTGCAGAAGGACATCTACATCGGTGAAACGAAGACGGCCCTGATGCTGGGGAAGGCGGACGGACAGACGATCTACCCGCTCTGCGGCATCCAGATGCACCGCGGGTATACCTGCACGGCCTCAGGCGGCGTCTGGGAAATGGCCGCTCCTTCCGGCGGGACGGTGACGCTGATTGCAGGGGAGGAGGACGGAAGGCTGGACGGCGCCATGGGGGCGGTGGATGATACGCTGCTGCTGTGCGACGCGCCCGTCTACGTCTATGGCTCCGAGGTCTGGGTGCCCGCAGCGGTCCTCTCCCAGATCGGTCTGCACATCGTGGAACTCGAGGAGGCCTCTGTGATCTGGTAAATGAACGGCTCCCCGCATGGGGAGCTTTTTGATTGCCTTTCGGAAAAGGATAAAATCAGGTTGACAGTTTGTCATCTTGGTGTTACACTTTACCGGTATCGTCTGCGGATGAAAGGATGGGCGAAAAGGGCGTATGAACGGAGCGGACAAAGTTCCGGATCCTTCTTTGGATGAGCGCGCGCAGCGCCTTGTGGAAGAGAAGGAAGCGGACAGCCGGACGCGGAGCTACCACGGATGGGCGGACAAAGTTGTCACCTGTCTTTTGGTTTTCTGGACGGCGTTTGAGCTTTGGGCGAACCTGACGGGCAGGCTGGGCGCGGTAAAGCTGCGCACGGCGCACATCCTCTTTCTGCTGCCGCTGTGCTTTCTGCTGTATCCTACCTTCCGAAAGGAGAAGAGGCGGCGCAAGGCGCCGCCCGTCTGGGACCTGGCGCTGATCGCCGCTGCGGTATTCTGCTTTGGCTACATCCTTTGGCGTTATGACGCGATGGCCAAGACCGGCAGGCTGAATCAGACGGATGTGTGGATCGGCGTCGTCTGCCTGCTGCTCGCCTTTGAGGCGGCGAGGCGGGCCTCGGGGAATCTGGCCCTCATCGCACTGGTCTTCTTTTCGTACTTCGCCCTGTGGGGGCGCTTTGTGCCGGGCACTTTCGGCACGGCAGCCTTTACGCTGAAGCGCGTGATCAAGTCGCTGGTCTGGGATACCATCGGCATCCTGGGAACGGGAGCCGGGGTTTCCGCTACGTATATTTTCGTCTTCGTGCTTTTCGGCGCGTTTCTCAAGTACAGCGGTTTTTCCCAGTTCATCAACGACATCTCGCTGACGCTGGTCGGGCGCTCGCCCGGCGGGCCGGCCAAGGTGAGCGTCATCGCTTCCGCGCTGATGGGGATGATCAACGGCTCAGCCATCGCCAACGTGGCGACCACGGGCACGATCACCATCCCGCTGATGAAGAAGACGGGCTACCGGAAGGAATTTGCCGGCGCGGTGGAAGCGGTGGCCTCCACGGGCGGACAGTTTACGCCGCCGATCATGGGGGCGGTTGGCTTTGTCATGGCGGAGTTCATGTCCGTCAGCTATACGCAGGTGATGCTCGCCGCGGCGATCCCGGCTTTCCTTTATTACCTGGCGCTGCTTTGGTCAGTTCATCTGGAGGCAAAGCGGCTGGGGCTTTCGGGCCTTGCGCCGGAAAACATCCCGAAAGCGGGGAAGGTGCTGCGGGAGCGCGGCCATCTCCTGCTGCCCCTGGTGCTGCTGCTTGCGATGATGGCCATGGGTTATACGCCGCTCTACGCTGCGATCCTTGCGATCTTTGCGACCGTCGCGGTCTCCTGGCTGCGGAAGGGCACGCGCATGGGGCCGAAAGTGATCCTCCGGGCTGTCGTCGAGGGCAGCCGCAGCGCCATCGGCGTGGGCATCAGCTGCATCATCATCGGCGTCATCATCGGTTCCGTCAATATGACGGGCCTCGGCGTCAACTTCGGCAATCTCATCCTGCGCGTCGTGGGGGAGGGACAGCTTTTCCTGGGCGGCATCATGGTCATGGTGATGTCCATTATCCTGGGCATGGGCGTGCCGGGCGTCGCGGCGTACGTCATCGTCTATGCGGTGGCGGTGCCGGTCCTGCGCCAGGTAGGCGCGACGGAGATGGCGGCCAATCTCTTCTGCCTCATCTACGCGTGCCTGTCCAACATCACGCCGCCGGTGGCGATGAGCAGCTATGTGGCCTCCGGCATCGCGGACAGCGACATGACGAAGACGAGCCTCATCGCGATCCGGCTGGGGATCGCCGGGTTTATCGTGCCCTTCTTTTTCCTGGATAACCCCGTGCTGCTCTACGGGAGCACGCAGGGCGTACCTGCTCTTTTGACGCTGTATTGCTTTGCGACGGCCTGTATCGGCGTGCTGGCGCTGTCCTCCGGCCTGGCCGGGCTGCCGGAGCGGCGGGAGGGCGGCGGACTTGTGCTCCTCCTTCTCACCCGGGGGATGCTGGTGGCTGCCGGGCTGCTGTTCATCCATCCTTCCGTTGCGAGCGACGCTGCCGCGCTCGCGCTGATCGCGGGCGAAACCGCGCTGGACCGGCTGGCGCTGCACCCGAAACTGTCTTAGATTCGAATGCCGGGACAAACCCGGGATGACAGAACAGAAAGAAAGTGAGGAAACGACATGAAGAAACTCCTGGCGATTCTCCTGACCGCTGCGTCGCTGTCCCTTGGCACCGGCGCGCTGGCGGCGAACATCAACTTTGTCACCGCAGGCACCCAGTCGACCTTCTATCCCATCAGCGTGACGGTGGCGGACCTCTGGAATCGGAATATCGAGGGGATGAACGCCACGGCGACGCCGAGCGGCGGCGGTGTGGACAACCTTAACCAGGCGCTGGACGGCGAAGCGCAGATCGGTATCGCCAACGCCAACCTGGTCTACCAGTCCCAGCAGGGTATCGCCAGTTTCGACGGAGAACCCAACGAAAACATCCGGATCTTTGCCGGCCTGTACTACAATCCGAATCAGGTGATCGTGACGAAGGCCAGCGGCATCGACAGCATCGAAGGGCTGAAGGGCGCGCACTTCTCCGTGGGCGCCGCGGGCTCGACGACGGTCGACGAGGCGTCGGTTCACCTGGCGGCGCTCGGCCTCAGCCTGGACAGCGATCTCAAGACGGAGTATATGGACACCGGTTCCGCTGCGGATGCCATCGCCAACAAGCAGCTGGACGGCGCGTGGATCATGGCGGGTACGCCGAATTCGGCAGTCGCGCAGATCATGACCACCACCGATTCGAAGATCCTCTCTATTCCCGCGGAGCTGATCGATGCGCTGAAGGCCGATTATCCGTGGTACGCACACTACACGATACCGGCAGGCACGTACGACAAGCAGGATGAGGATGTGGCAACCAGCGCCGTCAAGCTGACCCTCTTCATCACATCGGACGTGGACGAGGAGACGGTCTATCAGATGACCAAGGTCTTCTGGGAAAACTGGGACCTGCTCACCGGCACGCACAAGGCGCTCGCCGCCGCCGATCCGGCACAGGCCTGCACCGACCTGGCTGGCGTTCCGCTGCATGACGGCGCCGCGCGCTACTACCGGGAGATCGGGATCCTGGAGTAAGACTCAAAAAGAAAAACGGCTGTATAAAGAGAACCTCAGTCACTTACGCTTTTGACGCAGTCCCCAAGCAATCCGATGCCTCCCCTGAAAGGGGAGGGGGACCGCCGAAGGGGGTGGAAGGGTTCTCCCATACAGCCGTTATTCTTTTTGTCGTTACTCCGCTTTCCCGAAGAGGGGTGCCGCCTCGTCAGCATAGCGCTCCAGCATCCCGAGGTCGTAGAGCAGCTGCCAGAGGGTATAGCGGTTTCGCACCTCCTTGCAGCGGCAGATCGCCTCCCGCAGCAGCGGGACTTCGACGCCGATCTCGGCAGGGGTCGTCGGCGCGCCGCTGGCGCGCAGCATCCCCTCGATCTGCGCGGCGGAGGGCAGCTCCTCAATAGCGGAGCGGATCTCGTCCCAATGCGCTTTTGCGGCGGCAAGGCGCGCGCGGACGCGATCCGGTTCGTTTTTGTGCGCTTCCCGCTCGAGGCTGATGACGCTGTCTGCAGCGCGGGTGTAGGAACGCCGGATCCTGTCGGCCCAGGCGTCAAAGTCAAAGGAGACGACGTTGGACGCCGCGTCGAAATCCGGGGATTCCTCTGCAAGCCGGTGGTAACAGTAGGCGGCCAAGGTCGTGGCGGTGCCTACCTTGCGGCCGTGCAGCACAGGCTTGCGCCCATCGAACATGAAGCGCATCTCGAGGTAATGGGAGATGTGGTGCTCACAGCCGGACGCGGGGCGGGAGTTGACGGAATAGCTCATGGCGATGCCGCTGAGGACCAGCGCCTCCATCACGGCGGCGACGGCATCAGGCTCTCTGGCATAGACGCCGGCGGCGTTTTCGGCGACGGTATCGACTGCCCGCTTCATCATCTCCGCGATCGCCGGGCAGTAGTATTCGTCGTTGATGATATGGGAAAGCTTCCAGTCCAGCAGGCAGGTGTACTTGCCTAGGATGTCGCCGACGCCCGCCTGGATCATGTCCATGGGGGAAAGGCGCAGCACATCCACATCGCCGACGACGGCCCGGGGCATGGTGCCCTGCAGCGTCGTTTTCATATCGCTGCGGATGAGCGCGCAGACGCCGGAACTGAAGCCGTCCATGGACGGCGCCGTGCCGACCACGGCGTACGGGCGGTTTGTCATGTGGGCGGTGTACTTGCACAGGTCATTGATGGTGCCGGTGCCGACAGCCAGCAGGCTGTCGTTGGCATCGGTCAGCGCCATGAGCACCGCGCCGAGGCCGGCTTCGTCGGCGATCAGCTCCGGATTCTCAAAGCAGAAGAAATCAAACGGCTGACCGGCCTCCTTCAGGATGGCCATGAGCGCATCGCCGGCAGCGGCGCGCGTGTTCGTATCGAAAACGACGAGCGGGCGGGCGAATCCGAGGCGCGCCAGCAGGCCGGGCACCTTTTTGAGCGCGCCGGGTTCGATGATCACCTCCTGAAGGCGTGTCGAGTGCTCGCGCCCGCAGGAACACTGAAAGGTCTTACCGGGATAAGCCCGTACGGGCAGGGTGGGATCAAGCAGCATGGAAAAGCGCCTCCTGTCTTTAGCGTGTATGCGTCCATTGTATTCCGAATGCACGGAATGTCAAGCGTGAAAACAGTCAGATTGCGGAATGAATGCAGAGACTATTATGCAGATTTGACGAAAGAAGTGTTGATTTCAGGGGCGGATTATGCTATATTCTCTCTGTCAGAAGGCTGACGGATACCGTTTGTTTTTCGCAGGCAGAGCCTGTGAACATAGAAAAAGGAGGTCATGTTCTATGAAGAAACTGCTTACCCTTCTCCTTGCGGCTGCAGTATTGATGCTGTGCGCGGCTGCTCTCGCCGAGAGCGTCAGCGGCCCGCTGGTCCTCTACAGCTCCATGACGGACAATGACATCGACAACCTGATCGAGGCCTTCAATGAGGTGTATCCCGATGTGGAGGTCGAGGTGGTCAACGGTTCTGCCGGCGAGCTGGAGGCCCGTGCCCGTGCCGAGAAGGACAATCCCCAGGGCGACCTGCAGTGGGGCGGACTGTCTCCCGCGGACGGCAGCGCCAACGACGACATCTTCGCGCTTTACACGTCTCCGTATGAGGAGGATCTGCCGGACGATTACAAGTCCCACAACGGCCGCTACAACCAGGACCACCTTTCCACCGTCTGCTTCTGCATCAACGTAGAGCTGGAGAAGGAACTGGGCATGGAGATCAAGACCTACGAGGATCTGCTCGATCCGCGCCTGGCCGGCCGCATCGTGCTCTCTGATCCCAACTCCTCTTCCGCAGCCTGGAACAACGTGTGCAATATCTTCGCCGTCTACGGCTATGACAGCGACGAGGCCTGGGCCATCCTGCGCGGCATGCTGGAGAACGGCCTGGTCATCTCCACCTCTTCCTCTGTGTGCTTCAAGAGCGTCGATTCCGGCGAGTACGTCGTGGGCCTGACCTACGAGGACGGCGCGGACACCCTGCTCAAGGCCGGTTCCCAGAACATCCGCATCCAGTATCCGGAGAACGGCGCCAGCGCCACCTCCATGGGCTGCGCGATGATCGAGGGCTGCCCGCATCCGGAAGCGGCGAAGGCCATGATCAACTTCCTGATGAGCCCCGAAGGACAGACCGCCCTGGCGAACAGGCTGGAGACCCTGCGCTTCACCAACCCGAAGGCCACCTACGAGATCAAGTGGCTGCCGGCGGACGACACCATCAACTGGGTGCCGCGCGACACCGCCTGGCTCACCGAGCATAAGGCCGAGCTGCTGGAGAAGTGGAACGCGCTGTACGCTGAGCTGCACTGAGGGCAAAGCCAAACTGAACAGTAAGGGCTTCCCCGAAAGGGGAAACCCTTAAGTATGTGGTTATCGCTGTACAAAAAACAATAATCTGTCTATAATAGAAAACCGATTGTATGAATAAAAGCAAGAAGAGGATTTGAGGTAAAAAGAATGCAGAACATGATGTGGTTGTTCCTCGTATTGACAGGGGTGTTCCTGTTTGCTGCACTGGTTGCACGGGTTAGGCTGCGGCTGCTTGCGCAACCGGCGGTTGCCGGTGCCGAAAGTGCACTGCAAAGGTTTACCGTGCTGATTCTGCGTCATGAAATGCTGACGGTCATCCTGCTCTTTGGCGTAGCTGTATTGGTGCGGTCATGGGCGTTTACCGTCCTGCCAAGGGGACAGAACCAGGATGGGACGATGGCGGCGGTAGAAGCTTTCTGTCTGATGCGTGACGGTGTGGATCACATGGGACATCCCTGGCCGACATATTTTGAGGCGTGGGGCGGCACACAGATGTCGACACTGTATTCCTATATCCTGATTCCTTTTATCCATCTACTCGGTTTGACGAAGCTGGCACTTCGGCTGCCTATGCTGCTGTGCAGTCTGCTGGCGATATTGGCCGGCTGGGACCTGGCCAGACGCGCTCTGGGCAAGGGGTACGGTCTTCTCTTTTTGCTGGTTGCAGCGCTCAACCCCTGGCATATTCTGCAAAGCCGGTGGGCACTGGAAGCCAATCTGATGCCTCACGTGCTGCTGGTGGCTTGCTGGCTTCTCTATCTGGGCCGCAGCAATCCTTGGGCTCTCTGTTTTTCTATGGTATTCTTTGGCCTTACGCCGTATGCATATGGTGTAGCCACTTTTGTGACGCCTGTACTGCTTATTCCTGTAGCGGTGTATTTTGTTGCCAAGAGACGGGTTCGCCTTTGGCAGGCACTGGTTTGTGTATTGATTTTTACGGCGGTGGCCGGCCCGTATTTCCTTACATTGGCGATTCAGACCTTCGAATGGGACACGATGATGATCGGCCCGTTTTCACTGCCGCGTTTTTATGACACCATGCGGGCGGGAGATATCTCCCTGTTTGCAGAGAATCCTTATGTGCGGATGGTCAGCTGCTTTGGAGCTTTTCTGCAGCAATTCCTTGTCAATTCCTATGGAGCACCATACAATGAGATTGCTTGGGCGCATACTATGTATCCTTTTACGGTGCTGTTGTATATATCAGGCTTGTATTTGTGGTGGCAGAAAAGCAGGAAAGAAGGACGACTGAAAGACGCATGCGAAGCATCGTCCGCCAGCGAAGACCTGTTTCGGATTATCAGCTTTTGGCTGCTCGGCGCAGCGGTTAACGGTATGCTGATCCCTGGCGTGATCAATCGGCAGAATGCCGTCTATTACCCGTTGATGTTTCTGACCGCTTACGGTATTTGGCATGCTTCAAAGCGTCTGAAACTTGCAGGATGCGCGATGGCAGCGATGCTGCTTGCGGCCTTTGCTGGCTTATGCGTCAATTATTTTGGTGATGAGGCCTATCAGGACAGGGTTGCGCGTTCGTTTCGGGAAGGATTACAGGAGGCGCTTGTCCAAACAAAAAACTGGGATTATGACCACTATTACGTCTTCGATCAGGATAAAATTGCATTGACGCAGGTGATGTTCGCCCATCAGATCGACTATGCATTGCTCTCTGAAGAAAAGGATTTACCGGGGCTGGACGGACAGCCTTGCGGATGGTATTTTAATGACCGCTACATCATAGTAAAAGACTGGGATGAGTTTGAGCCTAACCCGATGGACTGTGCAGTATATATCTTCCCGAAAGAGGAAGCAGGTCGCTTTGATCCTGAGGAATATGAGGTTACGACTTTCAGCAATTATTGTGCGGCATATCCGCGCTACTGGATCTATTGAGGAGGGACAAACTTATGGTCATGACTGCACCGGATGTGCTTTCCGTCTGTCTGGCGCTGCTGAGCTGTGCGCTCCTTCTTCTTGCGGATCACTTTGGCCGGGGATACGGGGAAACAGAGCCGGAAAAGAGCATCTTATGGATCTGCATCGCTGCAGTTGTAATCGGCTGCTTCGCTCGATTGGCAAGATTAGCTTCTTTGCCGGGAGGGATTTCGGCGGAGGAGGCACTGATTGCCGTGCAGGCTAAAGCGCTCTGGCAAACAGGGAGCTTTTTGGATGCGAAAGGTCTTGTGACGCAGCTGCCGCAATGGACGGGAGATCCTGCGGGGCCGCTGCTGGCAGTACTCACAGCCCCGTTTGTCGGCCTGCTGGGGATGACAGAATTGGCTGTTCGTCTGCCCTTGGCCTTGCTTTCCTGTATGGCTTTACCGGCAGCTTATCTGTCAGGTGTGGAGTTGGGTGGAAAGAGAGCAGGAATGTGGACGCTGATGTTCTTTGCCGTGAGCCCTATCTTCGTTCTGACGGCCAGACTGACCGCAGCGGCTTCCCTCACTTTTTGCCTGATTCCTTGGACCTTCTTCTTTTCTTTGCGAGGTCTGAAACGCTCCGGCTTTCTCGTACCCGCTTTTTTACTGATTGGCCTCCTGTCCTATGCGCAGAATCTATATTTCTATCTTTCGGCGGCCCTGGTTTTTCTGCTCGCCGTGCAGGCATTGCTGTGCGGAAGGCCATTCCGTTACGTGATTCCTGCGGCATTTATGGGGATGATTATCTGTTTGCCGGGAATACTGACAGCCTTTGCAAACAGGCAGGGCGGCGCAGATCTTTCGATAGGCCCGCTGCTGATTTCGCACCTGGAAGAATATGACAAGGCAAAGAATCTCTTTACGATGCTGAAAGGGCACCTTCATCCGGACAGTCTTGTCTTTACCAAGATGTGGGCAGTGCTGACAGGCGGATTCTTTCAGAACGTGATGCACAGCAACATTGCCTACAGCTTGTTTGCAACAGATGGCAAAACAGCGCTCGGTCTGTTCAGCGTGCCGCTTGCACTTGCCGGATTGCTGGCCGGGATAACATACAGGCTCAAAGGGCAGCGTTTTTCTCCGCCCGTCAGACTTATGGTGAGCTTTGGCTGTGCAACACTGCTGGCAGAATTGTTTTTCGGCAGTGTGGGTGAGATGGAGATCAACGGCACGACGAGCATATGGGATCATTCGCAACTGTTCCCTTATACAGTTCTTTTGGCGGTTGTAGCCTTGATCTTTGTCCAGCGGCGCAGCAGATGGGCTGCAAGAGGGTTCCTTATGATTTTTGCCGCTGGTTTCATATCGCTCTGCATATCTCTGTTTGGCGGCCCGTATGCACAAGGAGCCAATGTGTACTTTACGGATTATCCGCAGGCAATACAGGCAGCGAGAGAAGCACAGGGTGCAACAGGGGCAAAGCTTTATATCACCTCTTCCGTGTATCCGCATGCCATGCCGGATGAAGCTGCACGCATGATGCTCTACTATACCGTGGATGCCGACATGAATACTGTAGCCCAATTTCCGGACACCTATGGCGAGATCTATTGGCCGGAGGGCGAGGACGGACCGGAAAAAGGCTGTATCCACGTTGTACTGCAGCGGGAAATCCGTAGTTGGATATGGGAGGATGAAGACTTTACATACGAAAGCTTCGGACGCTATGCGCTGTTGATTCCGAGATAGATACTGGATCGATACTCTAACATAATAGGCGCGCCTGTATTGACGGGCGCGCAGTTCTGTATATGCGGGGACTTGAGCAAAAACGGCTGCCGGTGTATAATGAAGAATAACATAGATGCATTCTGTTCTTCCCGAATCGGGAGGATGTCCTGTGAAAGGAGATAAAGGATGAAACTGATCATTGCGATCGTCCAGGATGAAGACGCCCAGCGGCTGATCAGTACGCTGATGGAAGAGCACTTCGGCGTGACCAAGCTGGCGACGACGGGCGGATTCCTGCGCGCAGGCAATACCACGCTGATCAGCGGCGTGGAGGATGAACGCCTGGACGAGGCGCTGGAAATCATCGAGCGGCTTTGCCGCAGCCGGCAGCAGGTAACGACGACGCCGGCCTCGCCGGCCGTCGGCATGGGCGGCATGGGCCACACCCATTACCCGGTGAAGGTGACCGTGGGCGGCGCGACTGTGTTTGTGCTGGAGGTCAGCCAGTTTTTGAAGGTGTGACATGCCGGCGTTCAAGGATTTTGAAGGGCAGAGCGCGCACATTGCCCGGCTGCACCGCGAGTTTTCGGCCCGTGCCTTTTCCCATGCTTACCTGTTCGCGGGGCCGGAAGGGACGGGCAAGCGCAGCGTCGCAAGGCTGCTGGCCATGGCGGCGCTCTGCGAGCGCGGTATGGACGGCCCGTGCGGGGAATGCGGTCCCTGCAGGCGCGTGCTGGCCGATACGCACCCGGACGTGCATACGGTGCAGCCGGAAAAGGGGAAGCGCGACATCACCGTCGGCGTGATGCGCAGTGTGCTGGATGAAGTAAATGTTCACTCGTTTGAGGACGGCGCGAAGATCTTCCTGATCCCCGACGCAGACAAGATGAACTCGCAGGCGCAGAACAGCCTGCTGAAGACGCTGGAGGAGCCGCCGGAAAATACGGTGTTCATCCTGTCGACAGCCAGACCGGCCGCGCTGCTGCCGACTGTCCGCTCCCGGCTGAGGCTGGTGCGCTTCCATGCGCTGGAAACGGCTGCGGCAGCGAAGCGGCTGGAGGAGCTTGGATTCCCGGCGGAGCGCGCCGCAGCGGCTGCGCGGCTTTCGCAGGGTTGTGTCGGCAAAGGGCTGCAGATGGACGAGGGGATGTTGGAGCGGCGCAGACAGCTGAGCGCCGCGCTGTTCGGCGTTCACGGCGTCGAGGACATTCCGGCCGTGACCGATGCTTATAAGGATGAAAAGCTGGACAGGGCACAGCTCCTCTCCGATGTGGAAGACATCGTGCGGGACGTGATGGCGGCGCAAGCCGGCGCGCTGAAGCTGGAGGAGACAGTCTATCCGGACGGGGCGCGCGACTATGCCGCCCGTGTGCCGCTTTCAGGCGGCGTGAAACTGATGGGTGCTGTGCAGACAGCGCAGCAGATGCTGACCAGCCACGTCAGCTTTCAGGGCGTGCTGGAGACGATATTGCTGGAAATAGCGGAGGAATACGGACAATGGCCATGGTAGTCAAGGTCCGCTTTAAGCGGGCCGGTAAGTTTTATGATTTCGATCCGAACGGTGCTGAATTGCATACAGGCATGAAGGTCATCACCGAGACGGTGCGCGGCATTGAAATGGGCGACTGTATGTCCGGCGTGCTGGAGATCCCGGATGAGCGGATCACCTATCCGCTGAAACCCATTCTGCGCGTTGCGACGGAGGAAGACATCGAAACGCAGGCGCGAAACGAGCGCCGGGAGAAGGAAGCCTTCGCCATCGCGGAGGAGCGCATCGCGGAGCACAAGCTGGAAATGAAGCTTGTGGACGTGGAGTACGCCTTCGATCATTCGAAGATCACTTTCTATTTCACGGCGAATGGGCGTGTGGACTTCCGCACGCTGGTCAAAAACCTGGCGGCGATCTTTAAGACGCGCATTGAACTGAGACAGATCGGTGTCCGCGACGAAGCGAAGATGCTGGGCGGGATCGGCCCGTGCGGCCGGCCGATCTGCTGCCAGAGCTTCCTGGGAGAGCTGACGCCCGTTACCATCAAAATGGCCAAGGAACAGAACCTCTCGCTGAATCCGACGAAGATCTCGGGCCTGTGCGACAAGCTGATGTGCTGCCTCAAGTACGAGCAGGATCATTATGAAGCGACCCGCAAGCGCCTGCCCCGGACGGGCAAGGAGATCCTGACGCCGGACGGCCCGGGTACGGTCAGCGCGGTGAATGCGCTTTCCGAGACGGTGCGCGTGCGCATTGCGGTAGGCGACACCTTTGAGCTCCGGCAGTACTCCATCGATGAGTGCCAAAGGCCCGCTGCCGATACCGTGCAGGCCGTAAAGCCGGAGACGGAAAAGGCAGATAAACCCAGACGGGCCCCGAAAGAGCCGCGGGAAGGGCGCCCGGCGCCCCGAAAGAAGCCGGCTGAACAGCCTGGGGAAGAAGCGGCGCCTGAACCCGAGGCATAAACTGCCGGACAATAGGAACATAGCCCTGCTGCGCGGCTGACAGGCAGCTGTGCAGCAGGCTTTTCTGCATAAGAAGGGAGGCGGAGACATGGGAAGCGCACGCGTACGGTTTACGCGCGGGACTGTCATTGCGATGATCGCGGCGGCGGCGCTGCTGCTCGTCTCGGCCTTCTTTTTGCTTATGGTGTACGGCGGGAAGCCTGAGAGCGTTTCCCTTCCCGGCCGAGAGGAAACGGCTCCGGAGGCGGAACCCGTGCAGACGCCTTCGGAGGACAGAGGAGAGACGCCGCTGCCGGCCCTGACCGCGACACCCCGGCCGGAGACGACGGCAGGCCCGGAGCGCAGCAGTTTTACGATCGCCGCGGCCGGTACGGTGAACGTCCCGCGCTCCATCCGCGAGTTTGCCCAGGACACCGGACACTACGACTTTTCGACCCTGTTTCTTGGGCTGGGTTCCACGCTGTCGGATGCGGATCTGTCCCTGGCGACGATGGAGACGCTTGCAGACAGCACGCAGGCATATGATACCGTCAATGCGCCGCCGGAAGTGCTGGATGCGCTGCGGACGCTGGGGCTGGATGCGCTCTCACTGGGAACGGAGCACGTGCTCGACAAGGGCTACGAAGGGCTGGATCATACGCTGTCGGAGTTCGTCTCGCGGGGACTGGATGCTCTCGGCATCAGAGGCGGGGACGGCTTGCCGGGAACGATGATCGGCATCCAGGGGATCCGCGTGGCGCTGCTTGGGTATACATACGGCCTGGATGAAGAAGGCGCGGCCCAAACCAACAAGGACGCCAGGGGCTTTGCGGCGCTGCTGGAGAAGGAACGGATCGCGGCGGACATAGCGGCCGCGCGCGCGGCGGGCGCCGAGGTCGTCATCCTGATGCCCCATTGGGGAATCAAGAACCGAACGGATACACCGGAGAGCGTACGGCAGCTGGCCGGGGAACTGGCCCAGGCCGGCGCGGACATCATCCTGGGCGCGCATTCCAACGTCGTGCATGAGATCGAGCGGCTGGAAGTGACGCGCGCAGACGGCAGAACATACGAAACGCTGATCTGCTACTCGCTGGGGAGCTTGCTGAACGACTCCCGCGCGCCGGAGAACAGCGCCGGCGTGATCCTGCGCCTGGAACTGGCGTATGACAGGGAAGAACGCCGCACCGTCATCGGGGAGCCGGAGATCATCCCCCTGTACATTTCAAGGCAGGAGGAGGAAGGCAGGCCCTTCTGGAGGATCGTGGAAGCGGAGAACGAAGCGTCGCTGACGGGCCTTACGGCTGCAGAGCGCAGCGCGGCGGCACAGGCGTCTGCCATAGTGCGGGAAGCGCTGTACGGGGAGGACTTGCCATGACGAAAAAGAGGATCGCCGATTATGGGATCCGGATCGGCAGCGGAGAACGCGGAGCGCGCAACCGCATCACGGATGTCCCGGGGGTGAAGGTCGGCCACGCGACGATACGGGACGCGCGGCACAGGACCGGTGTGACGATCATCCTGCCCTGCGAAGACAACCCGTTCCCCAATAAGCTGACGGCAGCTTCCTTTGTGCAGAACGGCTTCGGCAAGACTGTCGGGCTCGTCCAGATCGATGAACTGGGGACGCTGGAAACCCCGATCGCGCTGACCAACACGCTGAACACCGGGCTCGTGGCGGATGCGCTGGTCTCTGTCATGGCGGAGCGGTGCGCGGCAGAGCATATCCCCATGCGCTCCATCAATCCCGTCGTGGGGGAGACGAACGATTCCCGGCTGAATGACATCCTGGACAGGGCCGTTCACGAGGAGGATGTTCGCAGGGCGATCGAATCTGCCGGCGAAGATTTTGAAGAAGGGGATGTCGGCGCCGGCGCCGGGACGGTATGCCATGGGCTGAAGGGCGGCATCGGGTCAGCCTCGCGCGTCCTTCGCATCGCGGGCGGCGTCTATACCCTGGGCGTACTGGTGCAGAGCAACCACGGCTGTCTGGAAGAACTGACGATCCGCGGCAGGCGGATCGGCGAAGAAATCATGCGTGCGCAAAACCGGAGAGCACGTCAGGAGCCGCAGGACCTCGGCAGCATCATGATGATCGTGGCAACGGACCTGCCGGTCAGCGACAGGCAGCTGCGGCGCATCCTGAAACGCTGCAGCGTTGGGCTTGCGCGCTGCGGTTCCTATCTGGGGCACGGCAGCGGGGATGTGATGATCGGCTTCTCCACTGCCAACCGGATGCCGGCCGGCGGGATGCACCGCGTGCTGCAGCAGCAGGTTTTGACAGAGCACTCGCTGGAACAGGCCTTTTTCGCGGTGGCGGAAGCGACAGAGGAAGCTGTGCTCAATTCTCTTGTGGCGGCAAAGCCGCAGACGGCGGAGGACGGCACACGGTACGACAGCCTTGCGGACTATCTGAGCGGAGGCTCATATGATCTGGGTTAAAGAAGATGATTACAGTGAAATGATGACCGGTACGGTGGAACCGGCGCTGGCCGCGATCCGCCGAGAGGTTTATCTTCCGGTGCAGGGCGGCAAACTGCACGTTGAGGTCTATGAGCCTGACAAAGCGCATGCCGCGCTTCTGCTGCTGCACGGCTACACGGAATCGGCCGAGAAATTCCGCGAGATGATCTGGTATTTCACACAGGCCGGTTTTGCGGTTTACGCCCCGGATCAGCGCGGTCACGGGCATTCGGTGCGCCTGTCGGAAGACACATCATTGACGGACGTCGAGCACTTTAAAGACTATGTCGACGATGCCGAAGAGATCCTTGACAAACTGATACAGCCGAATAAAACAGGCCTCAGGTCTGTTTTATTCGGGCACTCGATGGGCGGCGCGGTGGCCGGGTTCCTGCTGATGCGCAGGCCGGAGGCGTTTTCTGCGGCCGTATTGTCTTCGCCGATGATCGCGCCGAGCAGCGCGCCGGTACCAAATTGGGCGGTAGGCGCTATAACCGGCTGCATGAGCTTCCTTGGAAAAGGGAAGGAGCGTGCCTTTATCGGGAAACCGTTCGACGCGGAGGCGGAAACCTTTGAAAACAGCTGTGCAACCAGCCGGGAACGTTATGCCTATTACGCCCAAAAGCGGGCGGGACACCGGCATCTGCAGAACTGTTCACCCAGCTACCGATGGGCACGCGAGGCTGTCGGTGTGACGCGCGGGCTGCTGAACCGGCAGAATCTGGCGAGGATCCAAACGCCGGTCCTGCTGTTTCAGGGCAAGAAGGATACGATCGTCCTGCTGCCGGAACAGAAGCGCTTTGCGGACGGAGTAGGACAGGGCAGGCTGGTGCAGTGTGACGCCAAGCATGAGATTTATTTCTCCGAGGATGCCGTCCTTCGCCCTTATGTCACGGAGGTCCTCGAATTTCTTTCACAAAACAGACCGAAGTAGCTGATCTACGCGAAGGCGGGCCTCGCGAAAGATTTTTTTCAAAAACCGACGAAAAGTCTCATTTACCGGCAGGAGTTTTTCCATCCCCGTCGAAAAAGAACAAGAGGGATTCGATGAGGGGTGGCTTTTGTGAGGACAAAACGCAAGAAAAAGAACAGCAGCTTTCGCCCGCTGCCGTTCAGGGTGCTGCTCGCAGTACTGGCTGTCATGGCTGTGACGGTGATGGTGCGTCTGCCGCAGCGGGAGGTCAGCGCGGAAGAGGAACAGCGCAAGCTGCAGAGCGCTGCCGATGCCTACTGGAAAGCCCAGGAGGAGAACAACCGCCTGCGGCAGCTGCTCGCGGAGAGCGATACCAGCGACTTTGTGGAGCGCGTGGCGCGCAGGGATTACGGCTACTGCTGGTACGGGGAAACCATCTACGAAGTTGCCAATCTTCCGGAGCAGACAAAGCCGGATTTTCAGGTATACGGACAGAATTGACAGCTGAGGGGGAGTTGCCTATGCGTTTGGCCTGTATTGCCGTTGGATCCAACGCGATCCGTATGCTGAGCGCCGAGTGGGACGGACAGGCGCTGTGCGGGGTCATCCGTGAGCGCAGGGGGACAAGACTGTTTGCCGGACTCAAGGACGGAGTCCTGACGGATGAAAGTATGCAATCTTCTGTGGACGCGGTAGCCGAGCTGGCAGGGCTGGCACGGCAAAGCGGCGCACAGGAGATTTTTCTTTTTGCGACGAGCGCCGCAAGGGACGCTAAAAACGGCGGTGACTTTGCCGCGCGCTGTGAAGCGGCGTGCGGCGCTGTGCCTGAAATCATTTCGGGTGAGGAAGAAGCCAGGCTGTCTTACCTGGGCGCATGCGGGTGTGAACCGAGCGGCGTCATCGATATCGGCGGCGGCTCAACGGAGCTGACGATCGGAAAAGACGGCATCCCCGAAAGGGCAATCAGCCTGCAGATGGGCGCCGTGCGTTACAGCCGCCTGGAGGCCGTGACGGATGAAGCAGGGTACGAGCGGACCCGGGAGCGCGCCATGGCACTCCTCCTGGAAAAAGCGCCAGGCTGGGAGAAGGAAGCTTCCGGCCGCATCTGGACGGGCGTCGGCGGGACGATGACCACCCTGGGCGCGATGCAGCGGGGTATTCCGCTGTTTGATTCAGACACCTGTGAAGGCATGGGGATGACACGCCGCGAGGTTGCCTCCTGGGGCCGCAGACTGGCGGTGATGCCCATGGAGGAACGCCGGCACACGACGGGGCTGATGCCGCACCGCGCGGATATCATCCCGGCGGGGATCGCCATACTGGATGCAGTGATGACCACGCTGTCCATCAGTGTACTGAGGCTTTCTGCACAGGGAAACATGGATGGATACCTTAAGAAAAAATTTAGGCAAATGGGTTGACATTCCAGGGCAAATGCGGTATACTACATCAGTCGTCTGAAGGCGACTGTATCGCGGGGTGGAGCAGTCTGGTAGCTCGTCGGGCTCATAACCCGAAGGTCGAGAGTTCAAATCTCTCCCCCGCAACCATTTTTTATGGCGGGATAACTCAGTTGGCTAGAGTAACCGGTTCATACCCGGTCTGTCGAGGGTTCGAATCCCCCTCCCGCTACCACAGCAAAAGCCCAGATCTTTAAAGATCTGGGCTTTTGCTGTACACCTCAGATTTCAGTTACAACCGGAAGTGCGGCATCCGGTGGCTCCCTGAAGGAATAAACACACCCCCCGGTCTTCTGCAAAGTGTGAAGACCGGGGGATCCTTGTATGCAGACAAAGACCGCTTGCAGCCGGCGGGCTTTACAGCTTCCAGGGCAGCGATATGCCGCCGAGCAGGAAGAAAGCGAGGTAGCTGCCGGCAAGATTGCAGAGCGCGCAGCCAACGAGGCCGGGGACGTTGGACAGGGCATAGCTCCAGAAGGCGGCAAAGCCGTCCGGCGCGGCCAGGCCGACATAACCGGCCATGGCGATGCTGTGCGTATATCCGCTGAGGATGAAGACGCACACACCGAAGAGGATGCTGAGCGGCTGCGGAACGCCGGAAACTCTGCGGGTCGCCAGCCACATGCAGATGCCGCAGAAGACGGCAGCGGTGTACGTGCCAAGCCCATAGCGGAAACTGCCCATCAGCGTGACGGCGGCTTCCCTGACGGCAGGGGAGAAGGAAGCGATGGCGGAAGCGGTGAAGAACGCGCCGAGGATGTTCCCCGCGAGGATCAGGGCTTTGTCGCCCCAGCGGATATCCGCCTCCGCGGCGATGCCGGTAAAGAGCTGCGCATTCATCATCATGACGAAGTAGAGCCCTGCCGCAAACAGCACGACACCGGGCAGACCGCCGACGGCCAGGCGCACTGCGCACCCCATGGTAATGAGCATGCCGGCGGCGACGGCCTTGCGGATGCAGGCAGGACGAAAACTCTTCGGATTGGACATAGGAACCCTCCCTGATGAGAAGCTGTTAAAAGCGCCTTTGCACTCTGCCCTGATTATAACGGATTTACGGGCGGAAAGGAAGACGCGGAGGCAAAGTCCTCCGCACTTCGGCAAAAAGGATCTGTTATGGGTTGTCAGAGGCGGAGGACAGCAGATATAATAGGATCAACGAGTTTTGAACACATACCGGGTGCACCGGCCGGAAGGAGACAGTTATGCAGAAGGACGGAATGACGTACAGAAGACTGGGGAAGACGGGCCTTTCGGTCAGCGAAATCGGCTTTGGCGGCGAGTGGCTGGAGCGGCATCCGAAGGAGGAGTCCGTGAAGCTGGTCCGCTATGCGCACAGCCGGGGCATCAACCTCATCGACTGCTGGATGCCGGACCCCAAGTCGCGCGATATCATCGGAGAGGCGATCGCGGACTGCCGGGACGAGTGGTTCGTGCAGGGGCATATCGGCTCCACCTGGCAGGGCGGACAGTATGTGCGCACGCGCGATATGCGGTTCGTCAAACCGGCCTTTGAGGATCTGCTTTCCCGGATCGGTGGCGGATACATCGATCTGGGGATGATCCATTACATCGACTCCGTGCAGGAGTGGGAAACGGCGATGAACACGGAGTACATCCGCTATGTGCATGCGCTGCACGAGCAGGGCATCATCCGCCATATCGGCCTCAGCACGCACAATCCAAGGATCGCCGCAATGGCGGCCGAAACCGGTTTTATCGAGATGATCCTCTTTTCGATCAACCCCGCGTTCGACATGCGGCCCGCCACGGAGGACCTGGACAGCCTGTTCACGGGCTATGACACGACTCTCTCCGGCATCGATCCGGAGCGCTCGGCCCTCTACCGGCTGTGCGAAGAGCGGGACGTCGGCATCACCGTGATGAAGGGCTTCTTCGGCGGGAGGCTGTTTGACGCAAAAACCTCGCCGTTCGGCACGGCTTTTACGGCGCCGCAGCTCATCCATTACAGCCTGACCCGCCCGGGCGTGGCCTCGATCCTCTGCGGCTACGATACGCCGGCTCAGGTCGATCAGGCGCTGTCCTATGAGACGGCGACGGAGGACGAAAAGGACTATGCCAGCGTGATCGCTTCCGCGCCGCTGCATGCATATACGGGTGAATACACCTACTGCGGGCACTGCAAGCCCTGCCCGGTCAATATCGACATCGCGATGGTCAACAAGTTTTACGATCTGGCGGTGCAGCAGGCGGAAGTTCCCGCGAGCGTGCGCGAGCACTATCTTGCGCTGGGACAGACAGCCTCCGCGTGCGTGGGCTGCCGCAGCTGCGAGGGGCGCTGCCCGTTCGGCGTACCGGTTGCCGGCCGCATGCGGAAGACGGCGGAACTCTTCGGCGCATAAGGACAAAAGAGACGGGAGAATGAAGGATGAATATCGGTATCAGGCTGCACGACACGCTGCCCGGCACGCCGGAGGAACGGCTGGACGCTGTCCGGCAGCAGGGCTTTTCGTGCATCCATCTGGCGATGCAGAAGGTGATCCCCGGCTTTAAGATGCAGGATGCGCCGGAATTGCTGACGCGGGAGCTCGCCGGCAAAGTGCGCGGCGCGCTGGAAGACAGGGGCATCGGCTGCGCGGTGCTGGGTTGCTATCTGAAGCTCGCGGATCCGGACAACGCGGCCGCTGAGAAGACGCGACGAATCTACGAAGCGCACCTGCGCTTTGCGGGCTGGATGGGCGCCGGATGCGTGGGGACGGAGACCCCGCCGGCGCCCGCTGCCGCAGGGGAAGGTGAAGCCTGCCATACGGAGGCGCTCTATCAGCTGTTTCTGGAGCGCATCCGGCCTGTGGCCCGCTTTGCGCGGGAGGAAGGCGTGGACCTGGCGGTCGAGCCGGTGTGCAGCCACATCATCCATGATGCGCCGCTGGCGGAGCGCATGCTTTCCGACCTCGGCTGTGACAGGGTAAAAATCATCCTGGATGCGGTCAATCTCATCGACTCGGCGCACGTGGATTGCGCAGAGGACATCATCACGGATGCCGTCCGAAGGCTGGGAGAGCGCACCGCTGTGCTGCACTTCAAGGACTTTGTCCCTGATCCCGGGGCCCCCAGGCCGACGCCGGTCGCCTGCGGCACAGGACACATGTACTATGATGCCCTGCTGCGCCTGGCGGCCGCCAACGGCCTGCCGATAACGCTGGAAAACACGAAACCCGAGAATGCACAGGCAAGCCGTCTCTTCCTGGAGCGGACAGCCCGGCAGATGGGGATTTGAAGGGCCGCTTTTCGGGCGCGGCCACAATGAGAAGGAAGGAAATACCATGTTTGTCGTAGCCAGGGATGGAAGCGGAGATTTTACCGATATACAGGAGGCGATCGACCGGATACCGGAGGGGGACCGGGCGCCGACCCTGCTGCTCATCCGTAAAGGGGTATATACGGGCCGGGTCGTCATCCATAAGGACAACCTTCGCATCGTCGGCGAAGACCGGAAGGAGACGGTCCTCACGGCCTCCGGCTGTGCAAAGGATCCGGCTCCGGACGGGACGCCCCGGGGGACCTTTCTCTCCGCGACGCTGATCGTTACGGGGAAGAACGTCGAGGTGGAGAACCTGACCGTGCGAAATGACGCGGGAGACGGCAGCACGGCGGGACAGGCCGTTGCCGTTTACGCTGCCGGAGACCGCGGCGTTTGGCGGAACTGCGACCTGATCGCCCATCAGGATACGCTGTTCTGCGGCCCCGTGATGGAAAAGGTGAATGCGGACACCGCGCCCAGGATCAGCTCCGCCGAGTGCGTGCCGAGCGTCGGCGACAGCCCGGTGACGCATGGCCGCCTCTACTTTGAAGACTGCTTTATCCGCGGGGATATCGATTTCATCTTCGGGCCGTACCGCTGCTGGTTTGAGCGGTGCACTCTGTTCATGAACCGGCACGGCGGGTACTATACGGCGGCCAACACGCCGGAGCACCAGCCCTACGGCATGGTGTTTCACCGCTGCACGCTGACGGGAGAATGCGCTGCAGGCGCCGCATTCCTAGGGAGGCCCTGGAGGCGGTTTGCCAGGACGGTCTTTCTCGAGTGCCGGATGGATGCGTGCGTTGCACCCTGCGGCTTCTGCGACTGGGATGAGGAGCGCCGGGTGACGGACCGCTGCGGGGAGTGGCGGACGGAAGGCGCGCGGGCATCCCTTGAGATGCGGCACCCGGGCGAGCGGCAGCTGACGGATGAAGAGGCGCAGATCCTGAACCTGCCGGAGGTGATCGGCGGATTCGACGGCTGGCGGCCGGACAGGCGTGTGCCGACCTGGTTCCTCTGCGGGGATTCGACCATGGCGGATTATCCAGCGGAAGCCTATCCGATGACGGGGTGGGGGCAGAAGCTGCAGGCCCTGACGGACGGGACGGTCTTCATCCAGAACGAGGCGGTGAACGGCCGCTCCAGCAAAAGCTTTATCACGGAGCAGCGCCTTCATTATATAGAGTGCTGTCTCAGGGCGGGCGACAAGCTGATCGTTTGCTTCGGTCACAACGACGAAAAGCCGGACAAAGCGCGCCATACAGACCCCGAAAGCACCTATCGGGAGTGCCTGGGCCTCTACATCGATACGGCGAGGCAGAAAGGGGTGGAGCCCATCCTCGTGACGTCCATCGCAAGGCGGCGCTTTGACGCATCCGGAAAGCCCGTTCCCACACACGGGGCGTATCCTTCGGCCATGCGCCGGACGGCGGAAAGCCTCGGTGTGCGCCTGGTCGATCTGGAGAGTGCGACGACGGAGCTGCTGTCAGGCGAAGGACCGGAGGGGAGCAAAAGCATCTACTGCCACGTGCCTGCGGGCAGCCCGAACTATCCGGAGGGGCGCGCGGACGACAGCCATCTGCAGGAACGCGGTGCTGTCAGAATCGCAAAGCTCTTTCTCGACGGGCTTGCGGGAAAACAATGGCGTCCGGGAGGCGCATCGCAAGATGCGGGCGACGGCCTGGAGGAACTCATCCTCCGAGAGGATGACGTCGTAAAGGACAAAGGCTGCTGAAGAGCCGTACCCTATTAATACAGAAAGAAGGGGAACCTGCTCGAGAGAGGTTCCGGAGGGATTATGAAGACGCTTTGGGAAAAGCAGGACATGGACCGGCTGAAACGGCTGACGCAGAAAATGAAGGCGCTGCCGGAAGCGGAACAGGCGCTGCCGCAGAATCTGCTGCGTTATGGCAGCGCGTATGCCGCCTATGACGCCGTATGCCAGAAGAGCCTGGAAGCGGGGCACATCGCGCGGCTGTTTACCGAGGCGAGAAAGCGCCCCGGCGGGGAGGGCATCTGCGACGGCGCTTATATGGCGGCGCTGGCCGATACGGTTGAGCAGATGGATATACAGATCTATGAGCATTACCGCTGCCTGGCGGACCTGCTGCTGGAGGCGGCGCAGGCCTTTGTGCGCTCGGAGGGGCGGCAGGATCCGCTTGCCGTCTATGCCGTCCTGAAAGGGATCCGCCTGGGGCTTTTGGATGAGGAGCGTTATCTTGAACCGGCATTCGATGCGTTTTGCAGGCTGCCTGCGGACGGGGAGGCTTATGCGATGGCCGCGGAAGAACACAGGAGGGCTGCGCTGTGAAAAAACTGTTTTGCTCGTCCCGCAGTGTGACGGTCCTGCTGGATCCCGAAGGGGCTTATGAGGCGCGGGAGCCGCACAGCCTTGTGCTGAACGGAAAGGAACTGGGCGAGGAGAAGCGTTCCGTCTGCTCGCTCTTCGGCCTGTGGCCGGATACGGAGTACCGGCTGGAAAGCCGCTGCGGGAACCGGACGGAAAAGCTGGTGTTCCGGACGCAAGAGGAAACCTGCTCGCTGGATGTCCGGCGCTTCGGCGCGAAGGGAGACGGGAAGAGCGACGACACGGCCATGCTGCAGGCGGCGATCCTCAGCTGCCCGGCGGGCGGACGCGTATTCCTGCCGCGCGGGGATTATCTCACGGGGCCGCTGTTTCTGAAGAGCGACATGACGCTGGAACTGAAGGAAGGCGCCCGGCTGCGGCTTTTGACGGACAGGGAGCGGTTCCCCATCCTGCCCGGTGTGACCCGTACGACGGACGAGCAGGGCGAGGTCATTCTGGGCCTGTTCGAGGGCAACCCGCTCGACTGCTTTGCCGGCGCGCTGAACGGCATCGGCATCCGCAATACCGCCGTCATCGGAGCGGGCGTGGTGGACGGACAGGCCGACAAAGGGGACTGGTGGATCGACCACAAGAAGGTGAAAGGCGCGTTCCGCGGCAATCTCTTTTTCCTGCAGCGGTGCGAAAACATCACCGTACAGGGCGTAACCTTTGAAAACAGCCCCTGCTGGAACCTGCACCCCGCCTTCAGCACCGGGCTGGATTTTCTGAATGTGCGGGTGAAGGCGCCCTACCACAGCCCGAATACGGACGGCTTTGACCCGGAGAGCTGCAGCAGGGTGCGGCTGCTGGGCGCGGAGTTTTCGGTCGGCGACGACTGCATCGCGATCAAGTCCGGGAAAATCTACCTGGGCAGCCGGTATCACATCCCATGCGAGGACATCGAGATCGCCTGGTGCGCCATGCTGGACGGACACGGCGGCGTGACCCTCGGCAGCGAGATGGCCGGCGGCATCCGGAACGTGCAGGTCCATCACTGCTATATGCGGGGGAACGACCGGGGCCTGCGCGTCAAGACCAGGCGGGGCAGGGGAAAGCACGGCGTCGTGGACGGGATCACCTTCAGGGATGTCGCCATGGACGGCGTCAAGGCGCCGCTGGTCATCAACAGCTTTTACCACTGCGACCCGGACGGAAGCACGCAATGGGTGCAGAGCAGGGAAAAACAGCCGGTCGACGATACGACGCCGACGATCGGGAGCATCACCTTCGAACGTGTCCGCGCCACGGGCTGCAAAGCTTCGGCGGCGTACGCGCTGGGGCTTCCGGAGCGGCCCGTCGGGCACCTTGTGATGAAGGACTGCGCCTTTTCCTTCTTGGGGGAGGAGGAACCGATGCAGCCGGCGATGGCGGAAGGGGTCGAGTCGGTTTCCCGGCGGGGGCTGATCCTGAGATGGGTCGGCGAGGCCGAGTTTGAAAACGTCACGCTGGACGGTATCGAGGGGGAGGCGGTCGATGCTCTGGACTGCGGCAGCGTCGTCATCCGTGAAGGGACAGATGACATACATAAACAGGAAGCTGTGAATCCGGCGAAATGACAAATGCAAAGCAATTTGTTGGTTATTTTCGCTAACTTTCCATTTACGAGACAACCTCTTTGGTGTATAATAAGAAAAATTTTAAGGGCATTTTGACAGCGGAACGGAGGACTGGGCTTGGAGAGGCAAAGGACCCTTGGGGCATACCGCGCGATCGATCTTTCGATGTTTGCCCTCATCCTGATCGTCTTTGAAAGCCTGATCGTACACGCATCAAACGTGTGGTTTTCCGCTGAAGCCTGGAGCGTATCGTCCGTGGCGGCGGTCACTGCCATCGTGATGATCCGGTGGGGCCCGTGGGGCGCGCTACACGCAATGCTGGGCGGCATCGTCTTTGCGCTGTGCTCTCACGGGACCCTGCGGCAGTTTGCCATTTACGGGCTCGGAAACCTGCTGTGCCTGACGGCCCTGCCGCTGATCCGCCGGTGGGGATGGGAGCGGATCCGAAACGTCTCCTGGATGAACCTGCTCTACAGCGCCCTCGTGCTGCTGGGCATGCAGGCGGGCAGAGGGCTGGTGTCCATCCTGCTGGGGACGGCGCCGGTCATCGCGCTGGGCTTTATCACGACCGACGTGCTTTCTTATGTTTTTACGATGCTGATCGTGTGGATCGCATCGCGGATGGACGGAATGCTGGAGGATCAAAAACACTATCTGGCCCGGGTCAATGAACCCCGGGACCCTGAAGGAGGAGTTCGATGAAGGGGAATGCAACAGACTACCTTATTCTGGACAAGGCGACGGGCACGTACCGCGAAAGCCCCGAGCAGGCTGTCCGGGATGACGTGGAGAAGCACTACTGGCTGAATGTCGGAAGGGCGATCGCGAAGGACTGGCGGCTGTACGTCATGATGATCCCCATGCTGCTGGTCTTCCTGTTCTGGCGTTATTTCCCCATGTATGAACTGCTGGGCTGCTTCAAAGTGTCCGACACGGTTCTCCCGGTCAGCGAGCAGCTGTTCTGCGGCGTCAGCTACTTCAAGCGGCTGCTGGTCGGCGGGGACAGCCTGAGCGCCAACTTCTGGATGGCCATGCGCAACACCTTCCTGCTCAGCTTCTACGGGCTGTGCTTCGGCTTCCCCATGCCGATCATCCTGGCGCTGTTCTTCAACGAGATCCGGTCCAACGCGGCGCGCAGCGTCTATCAGGTGATGACATATCTGCCGAAGTTCATGTCCACGGTCGTCATGACCTCCCTGGTGACCATGCTGGTCAAGCAGGGCTCGCTCATCGGCCAGATGGGCATCGTGAGCCAGGCGCTGGTCAAGCTGGGCCTCATCACCGAGGAGGTCGGCAATGCAGGCCTGCTCAACAACCCCGGATTCTTCCGCGCGATCTACCAGATCAGCGGCATCTGGGAAAGCGCGGGCTACGACAGCATCGTCTTCTTCGCGGCGATCATCGCGATCTCGCCCACGAGCTATGAAGCGGCGCAGATCGACGGAGCGGGCAAGATGGCGCAGATGCGTTACGTGGTTATCCCCTGCATGCTCTCCACGATCGTCATCATGCTGATCACCCGGATCGGCAGCCTGCTGAACATCGGCTACGAAAAGGTCTTGCTGCTCTACAACACCAAGACGTATGTCACGGCGGACGTCATCTCCACCCTGGCGTACAGGACGGGCCTCTCCGGCGGCGCCGGAACAGGCATCGCCTCCGCTGCGGAAATGATGAACAACGTGGTCGGCATGCTGCTCGTCATCGGCGCGAACACCATCGCGCGCAAGGCGTCCAACACATCGCTGTATTAAAGAGAGGAGAGAGTTCGAATGAAAAGAAAACTGGAAGTTTCCGAACTCATCTTCAAGATTGTCAGCTACGTCCTGCTGACGGTCTTCGCCCTCATGTGCCTGTATCCCTTCCTGTATGCGGTATCCGCCTCCATCTCCGGCCGCCACGCGGTGGAGTACAGCGAGGTGGTCCTCTTCCCGAAGGATATACAGTTCGAAGCGTTCTCGATGATGTTCGGAAACAACATGTTCTGGAACGCGTATTCCAATACGCTGTTCCTTACGCTGTACGGAACCGTTTGGGCGCTGGGCGTGTCGATCCTGGGCGCGTACGCGCTCTCGAAGAAGCGGCTGCTCTTCCGCAAGTTCTTCAACTTCTTCCTTGTCTTCACCATGTGGTTCTCGGCAGGCATCGTGCCGCAGTACCTCAATTACCTGGATACGCAGAAGGTCTTCCGCTCCGTGGGCATCATGGACGACAAGTGGCTGGTGGTCATCGCCATGGGCATGGCGGCCATGAACATCATCCTGCTGCGCAACGCGTTTGAAAACGTGCCCAGCGAGATCGAGGAAGCCGCGATTGTCGACGGCGCGACCGAGTTCCAGATCCTGGGGCAGGTCTACATCCCGATGAGCAAATCGACGATCGCGACCGTCGCGCTGTTCTTTGCGATCAGCCGCTGGAACGGATACTTCTGGGCCAGACAGATGATCAGCAACCAGAACGAGCACCCGCTGCAGGTCTTCATCCGCCTGCAGCTGGAGCAGTATACGGACCCGGAGCAGATGGCCGGCTGGAACAGGGCGTATGCCTCTGACAGCGTCATCTACGCGCTCATCGTCTGCTCCATCGTGCCGATCCTCATCATCTATCCCTTCATCCAGAAGTACTTCGCCAAGGGCACGAACGTCGGCGGCGTGAAGGAGTAATGAATGTGGCCCGTGAGAATCGGGTGCAGATAAAGCAGCTTCCGCGGCCGTAAGAGGCTGACGGAGACTTAAAGGAGGTCAAATCCAACGATGAAAGCATCCAAGGTCGTTTCTCTTCTTCTGGCGCTGACGATGGTGTTTGCCATGGCCAGCATCGCTTCTGCGGAGCTCTCTTATGATGAGGGAACAACGCTTCGCATGGGCACCGGCTACAACAATGCGAAAACCGGTCTGACGTTCGATCCGGAAGTCGCGGGCGAGGGCATCACGCTCGCGGACGGCAAGACGTACAACTCCGGCGACCTGAAGCCCACCTGGGTGGCGGTTCAGGACAAGCTCGGCATCAAATTCGACAGCGTGTACCAGGGCAACAGCGCGACGAAGGAATTTGATTACTGGAAAGAGAAGATGGGCGACGTCGACATGCTCTCCGGCACGGCGGCCAAGCTGAGCGAAGCCGGCGAGGCGGGCCTCGTCGTCAACATCGCCGACTACCTCGAGGATATGCCCAACTTCAAGGCTTATCTGGACGCCAACCCGATCGTCCGTCTGTCCATCACGGGCAACACGGATACCGGCGCCATCTATTTCAGCCCCTATTTCGACGGCGTTAACGACATCGAGCGTATGCCGCTCATGCGCGTGGACTGGGTCACGAAGCTGCTGAACGGCGAAGGCGAGTTCACCGCTGACGCGTGCAAGCCGCTGGCGGCGCCTGTCTATCAGCCCTACATGCCCACCGAGGGCAGCGTTTCCATCGACGTGGTGACACCGGACGGCACCGGCGTGGAGACCATCGCCAAGAATTACGACAAGGCCGGCAACATCGTCGCAAAGATGAACGAAGCCGGCGCTCTGGACGGCGTGGCCGCCGTCAACATGCTGCGCACTTACATCGACGAGGCTTATGACGGATACTACGGCACCGAGCGCGCGGACCTGTTCATCGGACAGAACGCGGCCTGGGACGTGGATGAGCTCGTCGCGCTGCTGCGCTGCGTCGTGGCGAACCCGCAGACGCTGAACGGCACCGAAATGGTGCAGGGCATCTTCAGCCGTGAGGACGCCAACAACCAGCGCCGCGTCGATATGATGCGCCTGGCCGGCCATCTCTTCGGCGTGCGCGGCCTGGAGTCCCGTCAGGACTACCTCTATGTCGGCGCTGACGAGGAAATGCACGACGCGCGTCAGGAAGTGGCGACGTACGAGGCGATGTCCCGTATGCACGACATGGCGCAGGAGGGCCTGCTCTCCCAGGCGTTCATCAACGGCGAGGACGTCAAGAGCTCGAACTATCTCGAGGAAGACCTCGGCTTCATGCACTACGACTACAACCAGACCCAGACGATCCTGAACACCAAGCTGGACGCCGCGGCCGGCGAAAAGTACATGGCGGTCATGGTACCTGTCGCACACTGGTACGACGGCACGAGCGAGGACGGCGTTTACATGCGCTTTACCGAGAGCTGGCGCTCCGTCAAGACCGACGGCTGGGGAATCTCCAAGGCCGGCATCGGCGATGACGAGAACAAGCTGAACGCTGCGCTGTCCCTCATCGATTTCGCCTACTCTCCGGAAGGAACGATCCTGATGAGCTACGGCCCGGACGCCTTCATCAAGACGAAGGAAGACGGCAGCTACGAGACCTTCGTGTTCAACGGACAGGAGATGCCCGTGATCGCGGACGCGACCTATGCGGAGCTCTGGGAGAAGGCTTCCGGCAACTACACCAACTATGCCCGCTTCTACCTCGGCTCCACGCTGAGCTTCATGAAGAGCCAGGCGTTTGAGTATCAGTGCACGCACGAAGTCGGCAAAGAGGGCGCGGGCAAGATCTCCACGGCCATCGGCCTCGGCACCATCAAGCATCCGCTGCTGGAGATCGCCGAGAATCCGTGGTACACTTCCGTTCCGACCATCCTGCCGACGACGACCACTGAGAACCAGCAGCTGGGCGAATACACGGACCTGAACAACAAGTTCATGCAGAACAAGGACCAGGAGAATGTTCTGGTCGACATCATCGCGAAGGGCTTCACCGCGGAAGGCATGGGCAGCCCCGAAGAAGCGGCTGAAACCGTTGCCGACGCCATGATGGGCGTCCAGTACCTGGACATCAAGGAAGGCGCCTGGGAAGCTCTGCTGGACTACAACGAGGAACTGTAATACCTTTTGCCGCTGCCCGGGGGCAACCCCGGGCAGCCGGCCCACTTCAATCAAACCTCAGGAGGTCGGTCGTATATGTATAAAAAACAGGTGGCACTGCAGAAGATCCTGTGCCTGGGGATACTGATCATCTGTGCGCTCATTTTTCTCTATTCGCTGGCGATTATGACCGATCTGTATGATGCGCTGTACAATACGATCCGGAACCCGGCGAAACTGGACAAGACCACGGTGACCGGATCCAGGATCTACTACGATATGCAGGGATTCAACCGGAACTTCCTGCATGCGGCGATCGGTATGCTCATCGTCAGCCTTTCACTGTTTGTAACCAACACGCACACGCGCCGCAAGTACTACATCGGCAACTATGCGGCGACCGGTCTGGTAGCGGTGTGCGGCGTTGCCTTTACGGCGTGGGCGCACAAGCAGATCGAATTCTACAAAGCGCAGTTCCTCCAGATCAACTTCGAGGAGCTGGCCGAAAACGCCGCGAAGAAAAAGAGCCTGTATACGGAATCTACATTCTGGTTTGACATTCATTATCTCGTCTTCGGTTTGCTGATCATCGGCATTATCCTGCTGATCGCAAACCTCATCTGGAAACGGAAACTGATGAAAGAGGAACAAACCCTGATCGCAAAGGGGAAGGAGGCGTCCGCATGACACAGGCCATGGATGACCGCCAGATACGGATGGACCGGATGCGCTATGTGAAAAACACGGCCTCCTCGAGACTTTGCTATCTGGCCATTCTGATGAATGTTCTGTATTTCGTTTCAATATATCAGTCGGATGTCGGCTCCTGGTATTACCAGATGCTGATCGGCATCTCCATCGTCTACAACCTGCTGTTTATGCTGATGGCGTTCCTGTCATCCGAAGGCGTCAAGAACTACAAGGCCAATTACAGCTGGATGCTGTACGGCCTGGGGATCGGACAGATCATCCGCATCTTCATCCTTCCTTCCATGGCGCACCGCGCCGTGATCAAGGTCAGCAACGTGGAGACGCTGGTGATGGGCAATGCGCAGTTCATCCGCTGTGTCCTGTATCTGCTGATCAGCGCAGGCTGCCTTATCGCGGCCGCGTGGATCAACCAGAACAAGAGCAGGACACTGGCCGAGTATGAGAAGACCTTAACGGCCCAGAAAGCAAAGGAGGCTGCATAAAATGGCCCAAATGAGTTTGCAGCACCTGGATAAGATTTACGACAACAACGTGCAGGCGGTCTTTGACTTCAATATGGATGTCAAGGACGGTGAGCTGATCGTCCTGGTCGGACCTTCCGGCTGCGGCAAGTCGACGACGCTGCGCATGGTCGCCGGCCTGGAGGACATCTCCAGGGGCAAGCTCCTGCTGGACGGCAAGGACATTACCCAGACGCCGGCAAAGGACCGCGATATGGCCATGGTGTTCCAGAACTACGCGCTGTACGGCCACATGACGGTCTACGAGAACATGGCTTTTTCGCTGACGCTGCGCAAGGAAGACGTCAACGTCATCCATAAGAAGGTGCTGGCGGCGGCGGATATCCTGGGGCTGACCAGCCAGCTGAACAAGAAGCCGGCTCAGCTTTCCGGCGGACAGCGCCAGCGCGTGGCAATGGGGCGCAGCATCGTCCGCAGCCCCAAGGTCTTCCTCTTCGACGAGCCGCTTTCCAACCTGGATGCGAAGCTGCGCGGCGCGACGAGGCGTGAGATCCTGCTGCTGCACAAACGCCTGAAAGCGACGATGCTTTACGTCACGCACGACCAGACGGAAGCGCTGACCCTTGCGGACCGTATCGTCTGCATGAGCATGGGTCATGTTCAGCAGATCGGTACGCCGCTGGAGCTCTACGATTCGCCGAACAACATATTTGTGGCCGGCTTCATCGGCCTGCCGCCCATGAACTTCTACGATGTCGTCTTTGAGGACGGCGTACTCAAGGGCAAAGGCTTCACGGTGGAGCTGAGCGATGAAGAGAAGGCGACCATCGCGGGCTATGTGGGCAAGGAGATCACCCTGGGCGTCCGCCCGGAGGACGTATCGGAGGGCGGAAACCTGCCGGTCAAGGTCTTCAGCAACGAAAACCTCGGCATGAACACGCTCGTGCACGGCACGCTGGCGGGCGGGAGCCGGATCACGGCCAAGCTGCGCGGATGGACGGATTACAAAGACGGCGATACGGTCATGGTAAAGCTGGGCCGGAAGCACTTCTTCGATAAAGAGACAACGAACGCGATCCGGAAGGGAGGAAAATGACGATGGCAAAGCAGCCTTCCGGGATGAGCGAGTTTCTCCGCAAGCGGATCGTCAGCCTGAAGCGGAAGCCTCAGATGATCGCACTGGTCACGCTCGGAATCGCCTTCCTCTACTATTCGCTGAATCTGACGCAGGTATCCAACACGACCGCAAAAATCCAGGGCCCCGGCATGGGCCTGGCCGGGTTTGCGACCATGCTGCTGTCTATCCTCAGCCTGGTTTGCTTTATGAACGCGTTTCCTCACCGTAAGAAGACCAATATCCCGATGCTGGTGCTGATGTACCTGATGCTGGCGATCATCCTCTACTGTGATTTCTATTACGGCGGAAGGATCACGGCGGCTGTCACACGCGCCGAAAACCCGATTGATCCGACCGGGGCGAACAGCTATATCACGAGCGCTTCCGCCATGCTGAAGGTGCATACGGTGATCGTCATCATCGGCGCAGCGCTGACGGCCCTGCTGCCGGTCTACTCCAAGTGGATCAAGAGCATCAACACCTCGATCGAAGTCGAGGCGAACGAGGACATGGGCGTGATCGACTCCGGCGACGGAGACGAATGATCCGATGGCGAAAAAGAACAGGAAGTCGGCGCCTCAAGAGCAAGAGAAGATAAACGATTATTATAATCTTAAGACCAAGGCTGTCGACGATCTGGTCAATGCGGATGTGTCCAACAGTCCCAAGGTCAGCGAAGAGGAGCTGCGCAAGTACCGTTCGGGCCCGAAGATCAGGCTGTCCGACTGGATGAAAGCGGTCCTGCTCAAATGGTGGTTTGCCGGTGCGGTCTGCTTCTTCTTCCTGTGGGGGCTCGGCACCGTCGTGCCGAACCGGGAGAACCAGCTGATCATCGTCGGGCTGGCGCTGGGGACGGTGACGGACCTCTTCACCAACAACATCTTCCGGTTTTACGCCAAAACGCCGGGAGAAAACGACCGGTGGATGATGTTCCCGAAGAACAGCTACGCCACCCTGCCGCTCAATATCGTGTACGGCTACGTCATCCTGTTTCTGGTGGTGCTGACCTACAACGCGGCAAATGTCCTGCTGATCGCCTTGACAGGAGCGCAGGACCGGATCCCGCTGGGCGTGGGGCCGATCTTCTTCGGGCTGTTCTGCACCGGATGGGATCTGCTCCTGCTGGCGGCCAAACGGATGGCGAGGCGCATTCTGAGGGATGCACAGGCCGGGGTTATGGAGCATTGAGGTTGTTATGGATGAGAGAATAGACCGCTTTATCCAAAGCCTTGTGGAGCAGTCCACGCCGGAGCGGACCGCCTGGAACGTGGAGCGCCTGACCAGGCCGGGCAAGACGGGCTGGAACTACATCGACGGCTGTATGCTGACAGCACTCCAGACGCTGTCGGAAATCACCGGCGAAAAGAGCTTTGCGGATTTTGTCGAGAGCGTGCTGGACGCGTATGTGCGCGACGACGGCTCGATCGACAGCTTCGACGCGGAAAAGCACCGGCTGGATGATATCAACGAAGGACGCGTGCTCTTCCCGGTCTATCAGAAGTCCGGGAAGGAGAAGTACCGCCTTGCGGCCGAGACCCTTCACCGCGCGCTGAAGGCACAGCCGAGAACAGGAGAAGGCAGCTATTGGCACAAGGAAGTCTATCCGAACCAGGTCTGGCTCGACGGGATCTACATGGCGATGCCGTTCCAGGCGCTGTATGAGCGGCATTTCGGGCAGGGCGACTACTCGGATATCGTAAGACAGATCCGGACGGTCCGGGACCGGATGAGGGATCCCCAAACGGGGCTGTATTATCACGGCTACGATTACAGCCGCAAGGCTTACTGGGCGGACCCGGTGACGGGCCTCAGCCGCAGCTTCTGGCTGAGGGCGATCGGCTGGTTCAGCGTGGCGCTCACGGATCTGTGCGAGATCGTGACCGATGCGGACGCCGCGGCAGAAATCGCGGAGATCCTCCGGGATCTCATGCGGAGCCTGCGCGCCTACTGCGACGAAGAAACCGGCCTGTACTGGCAGGTCGTGGATCAGCCGGGGCGGGAAGGAAACTATCTGGAAAGCAGCGGCAGTGCCATGATCGCCTACAGCATGCTGAAAGGCGCGCGCCTCGGCGTGCTGGATGACGAATACCGCGGGCTGGGCCGGAAGACCTTCGACGGCCTGGCACAGCGGCACCTGACCTTTGAGGACGGCCGGATGGGGCTTGACCACATCTGCCTGGTGGCGGGCCTCGGAACGATGGGCGGCAAAGAGCGGGACGGCTCTTATGAATACTATATTTCAGAACCTGTGGTCAGCAACGACGCAAAGGGGGTCGCACCCTTCGTGCTGTGCTACAGCGAGATCAGGCGACTCGGAAGCGAAGCGTAAACGGATTCAGCGGATCCCGCTTGAGGGACGAAGCAGTCAAGGAGGCCAAACCGGATGTATATCGAGCTGAAGAACATTAACAAGATCTATCCCAATGGGTATCATGCGGTACACAACTTCAATCTGGAGATTGAGAAGGGAGAATTTGTGGTTTTCGTCGGCCCTTCCGGATGCGGTAAATCCACGACGCTGCGGATGATCGCGGGCCTGGAGAACATCTCCAACGGCGAATTCCTGATCGAGGGAAAGCGCGCCAATGAGATGGGCCCCAGGGAGCGGAAGGTGGCGATGGTTTTCCAGAGCTACGCGCTGTATCCCCAGATGACGGTGTACGACAATATCGCCTTCGGACTGACGCTGCAGGGCGTTGATGAGGACGTCATCGACAAGCGCGTCAAAGAGACGGCGAGGATCCTCGGCCTTACGGACTACCTGGACAGGCTGCCGCGCGCGCTGTCGGGCGGCCAGCGGCAGAGGGTCGCGATCGGGCGCGCCATCATCCGCAAGGTCGGCATTTTCCTCATGGACGAGCCGCTCTCCAACCTGGATGCGAAGCAGCGCGTCACGATGCGCTACGAGATCGCGAAGATCCACCGGGAGACGGGCGCGACGACGATTTACGTCACCCATGACCAGACGGAAGCCATGACGCTGGCGGACAAGATCGTCGTGATGAAGGAAGGCTACGTGCAGCAGATCGGCACGCCTTACGAGCTGTACTTCAAACCGGCTAACGTGTTCGTCGCCGGGTTTATCGGCGAGCCGCCCATGAACTTCGTGCGCAGCAAGGTTTCCGGCGGCAGCATCCGCTTTGGCGGGACTTCGATCGATCTTACCCCGCGCTGCCCGGAGATCGGGAAGATGGAGGGCAAAGAGATCGTCTTCGGCTTCCGGCCTGAAGCAGTCGTCCTGCAGCCGCAGGAGGATGCCTACCGGATCGACTGCGACGTGGAGCTTACGGAGATGCTGGGCGATTACACCAACGTCTACATCAAGGTCGGCGAGCAGCAGGCCATCCTCAAGGTGGACAGCCATGACACCCCTGAGACCGATGCGCCCTTCACCTTCTACATCCCGTACTCGGCCGTGTACCTGTTTGATGGGGAGACGGAGAAGGTCATCTGAGAAGAGGACGCGGGCGTGGATCCCGGCCCCCTTTTGACAAAATGAATACGCCGGCATTTTTCCGCAGGTCAATCAACGGCGGAGAGTGCCGGCAGCCTTTTGTGAAGGCGCAGGAAGCCGGAACTGTGCGGAAGGAGGCGGACGCATACGGAGCAGATCATCATCCATGTGGATATGGATGCGTTCTATGCCTCTGTCGAGATCCGCGACAACCCGGCGCTCAGGGGGAAACCGCTCATCATCGGCGCCCTGCCGCAGGAGCGCGGCGTGGTGGCGACCTGCAGCTATGAGGCGCGCAAATACGGCATCCACTCCGCAATGAACATCAAGGAAGCCTATCGGCTGTGCCCGAAGGGCATCTATATGCATCCGGACTTTGAAAAGTACCGGGCCGTTTCCGACCGGCTCCATGAAATTTGGAACACCTATGCGGCGGCTTCGGAGACGATCGCGCTGGATGAAGCGTATCTGGATGTGACTGAAACGGCTGGAAACTGGAAAAACGCCTGCGCGATCGCCAGGACCATCAAGCAGCGGACGCGGGAAGAACTGGGCCTCAGCTGCTCCGTCGGCGTGGCGTATTCCAAGTCGGCCGCAAAGACGGCCAGCGAAGAGAAGAAGCCGGACGGGTATTTCGAGATCCCAACGCCGCAGGCTTACGTCAGCCTGATATCGGAACGCGACGTGCGCGTGCTGTACACCGTGGGGGAGAAGACAGCGGAGAAGCTGAAGCGCGCAGGCATCCGCACGGTCCGCGACGTGCGGGAACAGGCAGAAGAAGTCATCCGGCTGCTGGGCAAGCAGGGACAGTGGCTGACCCGTCTGGCGAGCGGCCGGGACGAACGGAGGGTGGTTGCCTACAAGCCGGAGGACGCCAAATCCATCAGTCGGGAACTGACCTTTCAGGAAAACGTGGAGGATTTCTCTTTTCTGGAAGACGTCCTTCTGCTCCTCGCCCTCAGCGTAGAACGGCGGGCGGAGCGGGTCTCGCTGTACGGAGAGGGCGTGACGCTGAAACTGACGTATGCGGACATGAAGAGCATCACGCGCTCCAGGCTCATCCCGTCCACGCGTTCCGCGGCGGACGTATACGCAGAGGCGGTGAGACTGCTCGGCGAGGTCCCGAAAAAGCCGGTCCGGCTGATCGGCGCGGGACTGTACCATCTGCGCGGCGATGAAGGCCGGCAGGTGCACTTTGACGACCTTTTGCCGGAGACGGAGCAGCGCCGCCGCGAGGTCATTCACGCAGCTCTGCAGCGGCTGCAGCGGCGTTACGGGCTGGATTTTGCGGGGCATTTGCAGCAGCTGTTCCGCGGGGAGACGCTCTACCGCACGGTAGAGTACATGAGGCGGCACAGCTGAAGGATTTCGGGGCCGATTCTACGGCTGGCCGGCGACGTATCGGAGAAAAAGCGCGAAAAGCGCATCGGGAGGGAAGATATGAAATACGGAGAATCTGCATTTGACGTGCTCTATCTGCTTTTTGCCATCATCAGCGGGTGCAGGATCCTGAAGCACGCCAAAAACCGGACCGAGACGAACATGGGCGCAGCGGCGCTCATCCTGGGATGCGGGGATGCGTTCCACCTGGTGCCCCGGGTGCTGAACTACTTCAGCTCTGCGGACCTTACGGCAGCGTTGGGGATCGGCAAGCTGGTCACCTCTGTGACGATGACGGTCTTCTACGTTATCGTATACAGGATCTGGCTGGGCGTCTACAATGAGAAGGAGGACCCCGGGACTTTGCGCACGGTCCTAGTGCTGGTCACCGTGCGCATCCTTCTGTGCCTCTTCCCGCAGAACGGGTGGCTGCAGAACAGCAGTGATATGACCTGGGGGATCCTGCGCAACGTACCGTTCGTCCTGCTCGGCGCACTCATCATCACCCTGTTTTACCGCAAGAGGACACAGAACAAGCGCTTCGGGAGCTTTTGGCTGCTTATCCTGCTGTCCTTCCTGTTCTACATCCCGGTGGCTGTGGGCGCGGGCGCCGTGCCGATGCTGGGGATGCTGATGCTGCCGAAGACGGTCTGCTATATCCTGATGATCGTGGTCTTCTTAAACAGCGTGTTTAAGGATAAAGAGTAAAGCTTCCCGGTTTAAACGAGAGAAGGAAGAGAGGTCGGGCGCGTGTCTGCGGACAGGGAGACGGAGCGCGAACAGCAGGTGCTGGAAATCGCGATGGAGGCGGGACACATCCTGCTGGAAAACGGCGCGGAGATTTCCCGTGTGGAAGAGACGATGGAGCGGATCACGCGCCATTTCGGCGTGGATTCCGGAAGCTTCTTCGTGCTGAGCAACGGTATTTTTACGACGGGCGGCAGCGTTTCCGGGCGCTTTGCCCGGGTGGAGCACATCCCCGTGCACGGCGCGCAGATGGACCGCGTGGTGGCCGTCAACCAGCTTTCCCGTGAAACGGAAGAAGGCAGGCTGACTTTGGAAGAGGTTGCGGAGCGCTTGGAGGCGATCCGCCGGAGCCCGGGGAAAAGGGGAAGCATGCAGGTGCTGGCCTCCGCCGTGGGCAGCGCGGCTTTCTGCGTGCTGTTCGGCGGCAGCCCTTGGGATGCCGCGGCGGCGTTTATTGCGGGTTTTGTGCTGTATCTGTATGTGCTGAAGCTCAGCGCTCCGCACCTGTCCAAGCTGGTGGGCAGCATGGGCGGCGGGGCGCTGGTCAGCCTCGTCTGCCTGCTGCTGCGCGCTGCGGGGATCGGGCAGGATCTTTCACATATGATCATCGGCAGCATCATCCCGCTGGTGCCCGGCGTGGCCTTCGTCAACGGCATCCGCGATATCGCGGACGGGGACTACATCTCCGGCGCCGTGCGCATGCTGGATGCGATGCTCGTCTTCTTCGGCGTTGCGATCGGGGTGGGCGCTGTGCTGACCCTGGGGCAAAGGCTGGGAGGAGGTGTGTGGCTGTGATGATCACGGTTGCGGCCGCTTTTGTCGGAACGGTCGCCTTTGCGCTCCTCTTCGGCGTGCCGAGACGCTTTTATCCCGGCTGCGGCTTCATCGGTGCGGCCGGATGGCTATTGTACCTGCTGCTGGAGGGCGCCGGGCTCTCTGCGGCGGAGGCGACTTTCTTTGCGGCGCTCGCGGTCGCGCTGCTGTCGCGGTTTGCGGCCGTATGGCAGAAGTGTCCGGCTACGGTGTTTTTGATCGCGGGGATTTTCCCGCTGGTGCCCGGGGCGGGCATCTACTGGACATCCTATTATCTTGTGACGGGCGCGCTGGCGGACGCGCGTGCGACGGGCTTTTCGGCGGTCAAGACGGCGGTCGCGATCGTACTGGGCATCATCCTGGTCTTCGAATTGCCGGGGAAGGTGTTTCATCCGAAGATCCGGCAGGTGTAGAGGCTTTGCCCTGCTAAAATGAATAGAGAGACTGCGGCAGAACAGCTGCCGCAGTCTCTTATGCTGTTTATCCCCCGGTTGAATCTGGAAAGACATCACCGTGCGTCTTCTCTGGCGGATTCTTCCCGCGCGGCTATCTTGCGCTGATTGTAAATGCCGTACAGGATGGTGAGCACGGACACGGCAAAGAAGCCGACGGCGATGGGCCGGTGCAGGATCTCCCAGAAGTTGCCGTTGTTGACATCCACGAAGCGCACGAAGTTCTGCTCGCACATCGGCCCCAGGATGAGGGCCAGCAGGATGGGGGAGAGCGGGAACTCGTACTTGTTCATCAGCCAGCCGAGCACACCGAAGAGGATACAGACGCCCACATCGAAAATGGTTTTGTTGATGGCGAAAGCGCCCAGCAGGGAAATGACCAGGATGATGGGGTAGAGCATCTTCTTCTCGACCGAGACGATCTTGGCGAAGAAGCGCACGCCCGCGCAGCCCACCAGCAGCATGGCCAGATTGGCCAGCATCATGGAGGCGAAGACGCGGTAGACGGTGGGCAGCTCGTTTACGTACATCATCGGTCCGGGCTGGATGCCCTTCATGATAAAGGCGCCCAGCAGCACGGCGGTGACGGCGTCGCCCGGGACGCCCAGGGAGAGCAGCGGGATCATCGCGCCGCCGGAGCAGCCGTTGTTGGCCGATTCGGTTGCGGCGACGCCGTTCGGGATGCCGGTGCCCCAGAGTTCCGGATGCTTGGAGAAGCTCTTGTTAAAGCCG